>JBCCVW010000256.1:0-5800 GCA_039194665.1 Actinomycetota bacterium | reverse complement strand
GCGGGTACTTGTCCTTCGCGACGCCGTCCCAATCCCACGGCTCGAGTTCGAGGAACGACGAGTCTTGAGGGTGGATGCCCAGGCGATCGTCGAACGGGATGAACATCGCGTCGGCGGCGGCATCCCACTCGTCGAGTTCTTCCAGCCGGAGGTTGGTGGCCCGGCGGAGCGCGGCGAACTGCTCGGGGTCCCATTCGGCGAGGAACCGGACCGTGCGCGCGGCGTAACGCAGATTGAAGCGGGCCATCACGTTGGTGTAGGCGTTGTCGTTGACGACGGTGGTGTACTCGTCGGGCCCGGTCACCCGGTGGATGTGGAACGTGCGATTCCCGTTGGTCGAGTAGAAGCCGAGGTCGACCCACAAGCGGGCCGTCTCGACGAGCACTTCGGCACCTTCGCGTGCGAGGAACTCGAGATCGCCGGACGCCTCCAAGTAGCGGCGCAGGGCGAACACGATGGCGCTGTTGATGTGGTACTGCGCAGTGCCCGCGGCGTAGTACGCCGACGCCTCTTCGCCGTTGATCGTGCGCCACGGGTACAACGCGCCGTTCTGACTGAGCTCGCGGGCTCGCTCGCGCGCGGCAGGGAGCATCTTCCACCGGAAGCGGACCACCTTGCGCGCCGCTTCGGGACGGGTGTACGCGAGGAACGGCGCGACGTACACCTCGGTGTCCCAGAAGTAGTGACCGTCGTAGCCGCCACCGGTGACGCCCTTGGCGGCGATGCCCTGTTCCTGCGTGCGCGCCGACGCCTGGCCGAGCTGGAACAGGTTCCAGCGCAGCGCCTGCTGGGCGCGTTCGTCGCCGCGCAGCTCGATGTCGCTGCACTCCCAGAATTCGTCGAGCCACTCGCGCTGCTCCGAGAAGAGCTGTTCGATTCCGTCGTGCTCGGCGCGTTCGAGCGTGCGCGTGCAGCGATCGGCGAGTTCGGGAGCTGGCACACCCTTCGAATCGTGATACGCGACGAGTTTGGTGATGCGGATCGGATCGCCGGGAGTGGCCCGCACGGTGTACACCGTCTTGGCCAGATCGTCGGCGACGCTGGTGCGCACGCCGACGCTGCAGGGGGTGTCGATCATGTGGCGGGTGCCGCAGGCCAACGTCATCCGGCTGTGGTTACAGCGGTAGCCGAGCACGATCTCATTGCCGTTTTCGCGGGCCAGCCGCGGCTGGAGGACTCGCTCGGTGAACTTGCGGGCTTGACGCGGGTCTTTGCCTTCGCCGAGCGAGGCCGCCTCGACGTGGTACTCGTCCTCGCCGTCTTGGCGGTTCATCAACTGGGACGAGACGACCACCGGCGCCGGCGAATCGAGCAACGTGACCTCGAAGGTCATCACTGCAAGGTGGCGGTGCGTGAAGCTGACCATCCGCTGCGAGCGAATGCGCACCCGCTTGCCTGCCGGGGTGCGCCACACGACGTTGCGCTCGAGCACCCCGTTGCGGAAGTCGACGACCCGCTCGTACTCGTCGAGGTCGGCGTTGGCCAACAGGAACGGTTCGTCGTCGACGTACAGCTTGATCAGCTTGGCGTCGGGGACGTTGACCACGGTCTGGCCGGTCTTGGCGAAGGCGTAGGCATCTTCGGCGTGGTGGATCTGCCACGTCTCGTGGAAGCCGTTGAGGAAGGTGCCGTGGCTGTGTGCTTCGCGTCCCTCTTCGGGGTTGGCGCGCATGCCGAGGTATCCATTGCCGAGGGCGAACAGGGTTTCGGTGGTGCCGAGATCGTCGCCGCGGTACTCGCGCTCGACCAACCGCCACGGATCGACCGGGAAGCGGTACTCGGGAAGCTTGTCGAGCATGGGCGTACGGATCACGTCGTGAGCCTATGTCTCGAGCCCCTCGGGCGTGGTTGCATCGGGTGGTCGGCCGGAGTGGACGGCATCAGACGCTGCTGTCAGCGGCGAGTGCGTTGTCGCGCAACGAGCGGTAGTCGAGCTTGCCGTTGGCCGCCCGTCCGATCGTGGTGACTTCATGGATGCGCTTGGGTGCCTTGTAACGCGCCAGGCGGCCCTTGACGTGATCGATCAACGCCGCTTCATCGAGGGCGGCGCCCGCGTGCAGTTCGACGAGGGCGACGATCGCCTCGCCCCAGCGCTCGTCGGGCACGCCGACCACCGCAGCGTCGGCGACCGCGGCGTCGAGCTTCAAGCACTCTTCGACCTCTTCGGGGTACACCTTCTCGCCGCCGGTGTTGATGCACTGGCTGCCTCGACCGAGCAGATGCACGGTGCCATCTGCGTCGACGCTGGCATAGTCGCCGGGGATCGAATAGCGGTGGCCGTCGATCGTGACGAACGTGGCGGCCGTCTTCTCCGCGTCTTTGTAGTAGCCCACTGGCACTCGGCCACGTTGGGCCACGCGGCCGACCTGGCCCGACCCCGGGAGCACCTCGGTGCCGTCGTCGGTGATCACCTTGGTGTTGTCGCTCAACTGGAATGTGGCGGTGTCGTTGTGGGCGGTCTCCTCGCCATCATCACCACCACCACTACCACCACCGGTCTCCTCGCCGCGGGTGGTGTTGGTGGCCATCCCGATGGCCTCGCTCGATCCGAGACTGTCGACCATGATCAGCCGCTGATTGTGGCGCAGCAATCCGTCCTTGGTCGCTTTCGACCACATCACGCCCGACGAGACGATCACCCGCAGGCTCGAGACGTCCCACCGGTCGGGTGCCGCGTCGAGGGCCCGCAGGATTGGCTTGGCGAACGCATCGCCGACGATCGAGGTCGAGTTGATGCCGTAGTGCTCGACCGCGTCGAGAAATACAGCGGCGTCGAAGTGGCGTTCCTCGAGCGTGGTCACGCTGCCGCCAACGATGAGGTTGCTGATCGCGTTGAACAGCCCGGTGCCGTGCATCAGCGGTGCGGCTGGCATGTTGCGCGGGCCGGCGCGCTCGACGCGGGCCGCTGCGGCGTCGAGGTCTTGTTCGGGTGGGAGACGGCGGCGATTGTTGGCGTCGAGAATGGAGAACAGGTCGTCTTGGCGCCACATCACGCCCTTCGGCATGCCGGTCGTGCCGCCCGTGTACAGCAGCATCAGATGATCTCCCGATCGGCCCCAGGGCCCGGTCACGCCGGGCTCGACCGTCGTGGTGGCTGCGGCTTCGTAGGGCGTGGCCCAGTCGGGGCAGGCAGCGCTGCCGTCGTCGACCCACAGCCACGTACGCACACGTGGAACCCGGGTTCGGAGCGGTTCGATCGTGTCGGCGAACGTGCCATGGAACACCACGGCGGTGACGTCGCCGTTGTCCCACAGGTACACCAGCTCGTCTGCGGCGTAGCGGTAGTTGGTGTTGACCACTGCGAGCCCGGCCTTGAAGGCGGCGAACATCGACTCGAGATACTCGGGCGAGTTGTACAGGTACTGCGCCACCTTGTCTTGCTCGGCGACACCGTCGGCGGCCAACAGGGTCGCGGCGACCCCGTCAGCGCGGGCATTGAACTCGTGCCATGTCATGGTCCGCCCGCCCTGCTGCTGAGCGAGCGCGTCGGGAATCGCCGCAGCGATCGATTCCCACACGTCGGCGAGGTTCCATCCGGACGGAGCTGGCGTCACGCCGCGAAGGTAGCGGGGACGGTGTCCTCGTTCGCATCCGTGGGTGTTCGAGTTGACGGCACGCACCTGTGGGTCGGCGGGAGGAACGAACGCTACGGTCGTCATGATGACGAGCGCAGTACTGGAGGGCGCCGAGGCCGTCGCCGACGTGGTCGAAGCCAATGCGGTCGACGCCGAACGGGGTCGCCGCCTCCCACCGGCCACCGTCGAAGCGCTGACCTCCGCCGGCTTGATGCGAATGTGCGTGCCGGCGGCGTACGGCGGCCCCGAGGTCGACCCGCTGACGATGGTGCAGGCGATCGCCGCCGTTGCCCATGCCGATGGCGCCGCCGGGTGGTGTTCGATGATCGCGTCGACCACGTCGTCGATGTCGGCGTTCCTGCCGGCCGAGTCTGCGGCCGAGATCTACTCCGATCCGGCGGTGGTCACCGGCGGTGTCTTCGCCCCCAACGGCGTCGGGACCTCGACCGCCGCCGACGGGCACGACGGCTTCTCGGTCACCGGTCGGTGGGCGTGGGGGAGTGGTACCCAGCACTGTCACTGGGTGCTCGGCGGCGCACGCTGTGACGACAACACGTTCCGACTGTGTTGGTTCCCGCAGTCGGCGGTGGTGTTCCACGACACCTGGTACACGTCGGGGATGCGCGGGTCGGGTTCGCTCGATTACTCGGTCGACGGCGCGTTCGTGCCAGCAGAACGCACGATGCAGCCCGGGGTGAGCCCCCCGGTTGTCGACGCGCCGTTGGCCCGCTTCCCGAACTTCACCTTGCTCGCGGCTGGCGTTGCG
The DNA here is from genome assembly GCA_039194665.1 of Actinomycetota bacterium. Classification (GTDB taxonomy): domain Bacteria; phylum Actinomycetota; class Acidimicrobiia; order Acidimicrobiales; family Ilumatobacteraceae; genus JABSQH01. The sequence goes on along the minus strand of JBCCVW010000256.1, from coordinate 1,459 downwards.
GCAGTTGGTGTCGGCGTCGCTCGTCGCGCCCTCGACGAGCTGGTCGACATCGCCGAAGGCAAGCGACCGCAGTTCTCGTCGCGCACGCTGGCGCAGAGCGGGTTCACCCAGGTCGAGCTGTCGCGCGCCGAAGGGCAATGGCGGGCGGCGAGGGCGTTTCTGTTCGACTCGCTGAGCGAGGCCTGGGAGGCGGTGGAGAGCGGTGTCGGGGCAGATATCGAGCAACGCACCGCGATCCGGCTGGCGGCCGTACACGCCGCGACGACCAACGCGGAGGTCGCCGACGTCGCCTTCACCCTCGCCGGGGGCACGGCGGTGTACGACACGAGTCCGCTCGGCCGGTGCGCACGCGACGCCCACGTCGTGACACAACATATCCAAACTGCGCCCAAGCTGCACGAGACGATCGGCAAGCTGCTGCTCGGTCAGGACGCCGATACGGGCATGTTCTGAGCGTTTGTTGGTAGATCGCGGCGGGCCGGTGTCTCGCGGATGTGCCAACAAACGTTGCCGGCATCAAGGGCAGTACGGTCGCACGGATGGATGCGCTCGAAGCGATCATGACCACACGGGCGATTCGCCGGTACTCCGACGAGCCTGTCACCGACGACGAGATCGCCACCTGTCTCGCCGCCGCGCAACAGGCGCCAAGCGGGGGCAACGTCCAACCCCAGCAGTATGTGGTGGCTCGTGATCAGGTGCGCCGCCAAGAGGTGGCCAATTGGTATCGGCGGGCCTACGACCGCTACGAGGCGACACTGCCAGATGGGTCGGCGTTCACGGATCCTGCGGCCGCCGAATCGTGGAACAAGACGCGCGCCGCTAGCCGCCACCTCGCCGAGAACATCCAACACGCGCCGGCGATCGTGTTGTTCTTGCAGCCGGTGATTCCGTGGGAGCCAGCGGACGAGTTGGGTCCGCTCGACATTGGACGGCTCGACGCCAGCGTGTATCCGGCGGTGCAGAACTTCTGCGTCGCCGCGCGATCGCTGGGCATCGGCACCGCGTTGACCACGGTGATCCGCATCTACACCGCCGAAGTGCTCGACGCGTTCGAGGTGCCGCGCAATGCCGACGGCGCACCGAGTTATGAGATCGCGGCCTGCGTGCCGATGGGTCGTCCCGCCGGCAACTTCGGTGTCGCGCCGCGTAAGCCGGCCCCGAAGGTCACCCACTGGGACACCTTCGGCAATCGTCGCTGAGTCAGCGGTTCATCGCCGGCGGCGCCGGCAGGCCTGGCGCTGCGGCTTCGGCCGCCGCGGCCACGGCGATGGCGACGGGATCTGCGCCGGCGGCGGCGATGGCCTGGACGCTGTTGGGCAGTCCATCCGCATCGAGACCCCACGGAACCGCAACGGCCGGCGCGCCGCACAGATTCCAGAGCCAGGTGAACGTGAGGAACCCGACGGTGTTCTGGTCGAACGGGATGTCGTCATCGGGGGTGAGCGGCACTGCGTTG
>JBCCVW010000255.1:0-5858 GCA_039194665.1 Actinomycetota bacterium | reverse complement strand
GCGGTGCGCGCGGTTGTCAGCGTGATGGTGGGTGAGCGTCCACCGGACCTCATCGATGGCTTCGACCAGCTCGCACATCCGTCGATGCACGTGTTGGAGGATGCCGAACGGTTGCTCGAGGACGACTCCGTCGACCCGGTCCAGCGAGCCGACCTCGAACGGCTCACGCGGTTCTTCTTCGACCCCGAGGGATTCGAAGCGGCGACGGATCCGGTCGCCGCCGACGAGGAGCCGGCGGTCACGGAGCCGGACGGCCTCGTCCGACCGCAGGGCTTGGCTCGCGGAGCCCGCCAGGTGCGCTGCCCGGGCGACGTCGTCCAAATCGACGAATGGGTGATCTTCGAAGCAACGAGGACGAACCTCGACTACTGCAAGGAGCAGCGTGGAGACGACATCGTCTACTACCCGGTGCAGTTCGACCGTTCGGCGGACGGGGAGAGCGAGCCCGATGCGACGACCGGCGCCCAAGTGGCACAGGTCATGTTCGAACTCATCGACGAGGCTCGGACCGTCTATCGCGATCGGGCAGGGTCGGAGCTCCAGCCGATCTTCTTCCTGATCAGCCCCCGGCCGGACCCGTCCGGAAATGCCCTCGGGCACGTCGTCGGCCGATCGTCCGAGCGGCGCTGCACCGGGGCAATTCTGTTGTCGGACGACATGTTCATTCGAGGGCCCGAGCTCGAGTTCACCATGGCGCATGAGCTGTTCCACTGCATCCAGGCGACGTGGCCGGGAGGAACCCTGACCGAGTTCGTCTCCGAGGGAGGCGCCGACTACTTCGCAGGTCTCGTGGTACCGGAGGGCAAGTGTTCGAGTGGGCAGGTGTCGGAGGGCCGCAAGATCGACTCGCTCACTGCAAACGGCTCGCTGCTCGACGCAAAGTACGACGGATGGGTCTTCTGGGACTACCTCGAAGCGTTCCGGGACATGCCGTCACAGCAGATCTCCCAGATGCATCAGGCGGTCAAGTCGGGCACGTCGATCGACGACGCGATGCAGGGCTTCGTCCCCGACCTTCGGCGCTCGATCAACGAGTTCTACGTCCGGCTGATGGGCCCGGGTCTCGCGTGTGACATCCGCGGGTCGGCGTTCACCGCCGACGAAACGATCGAGGACGTGGGCGAGGTCACGTTCGCTGACGCACCGTGGCGGGGGACCCGATACAAGGTGACCTACCCGGAGATGCGGTACTTCGCGCAGGAGGCGGGCGATGGCGATCCAATCGGGATGGCCGACATCGACGAGGCGCGGAGCGAGGCGGGTTGGGTCGTCGTCGCCCCCGAGATCAGGTCGAAGTGTGACGAGGAGGCCGAGTGGGCCGTCGTCTTGGCCAGGCCGCCGAGCGGAAGTGGCGCAGCAGACGATCGGAAGCTGCAGGTGACCGACCGACAGGACACCGATTGCGATCCGTGCCCGGTCGGCGATTGGTCGTTCGATCTCGCGTCGATGGCGCAGTTCTTCGAGTCCTTCGACCAGGGCAGCGGCGCCGATGTGGCGATCTCGGGGACGTGGACTGTCGCGGTCGTCGGCTCCCGCGACGGGTCACCGACCGAGATCAGCGATGCCCAGGACGTCGTCCTCACCTTCACCATCGACGGCAACAGTCTTCCGATTGCCGTCACCGGCCGGGGGTCCGGGTCGTGGACCGGTGACGAGACGACGCTCGGACTGCCTTCGTACCAGTCGTCGGGGCAGGCGTCGTTTTTCGACCGAACCACCAGCGTCACCGAGACCGGAGCCGCCGCGCTCGGGTACACCTGCGACGACGGGGTGATGACGTTCGCGGCCAACGGCACCGAGGTCACCCTGACTCGGGAGGCAGACGAAGGAGAGAGATACTTCGGCACCGGAGGCTGAACAGGAACCCGGCAGTTTCTCGCCGGGCATCGTCGGGATGATTCGCCTCGCGAGGAACCACGACCACCTTCTCCCGAGCCGTACCCGGAGGCGGGCCGCTGAGCAGGTAGCCCTTGCTGCAACCGTTCCAGAACGCGCGACAGCCTGGCCGAGCGACCCCGCCGGATCTTCGACCGCCCGACCGTGGGTGGCGTCGCGAGTACCGGGCGACCGACTCGGGCCGCGGATCTTGCGGGCGTGGGACACCGATGCGCTCGGCGATCCACTCGGTATTGCGCGGATGGGAGCTGAATAGACAGATCGGTGGGGTGCGCTCAGCAGTATGCGCCGAGCGCCCGAAGCCCACGTCGCGGAGCCACCTCCCAGTTGCGGACCGGCTACCTCAGCTGCGTTGGGGCGCAGCCACTGCGAGCTTCCGTGGGCCACTCCCAATTCACGTCATCGGGCAGCGGCTCCGTAAGCGTGACGGTCTGGGTCAGCTCCCCGCAAAGACCTCGGCACCCGACTTCGGGGTCGGGTGCCGACACCGACGCAACGATGCGTGCAACCTCATCGTCTGCCTCGACGATGAGTTCAGACAGCGACAACCCGCAGCCGTCCACACCATCGACCGGCGTGCTGAAAGCAACAGTCACACTCAAACGGTCCTCGCTGATCTCAACCGAGTACGGCTCGACGGTCACGTCCTCTCCCGCAGGTTGACCACAGCCGGCCACAAGCCAAGCGCCACCGACGACGAGCGCGGCTTTGGCGATGCTCGACATATGTCGAGCTTCCCACGCGCTCGGCCGGCGAAGGCAGCAGAACGAAGTTTGCGGGGCCGCTCGCTCTCGGCGGGGCAAGCACCACGTTCGACGCCGCTTGTATCGGCGCCGGTGCGCCTGCAGAACCGCCCGGAATCGCACGACGCAGATCGGCGCTCTCGTGCTCGAAGTTGGCCATTTATCAATCCGATCTGCGCTGCGAAGCTCAGGGCATGGGCATCGAGATCCGGAGGATCCAACCAACGGACCGGTCGCAGGTCCGAGACCTGGCCGATCGACTCACCGAAGGCGTAGCGCCGTGGCGTAGTACCGACGACGTTGCTCAAGCGGTCCGGTCGTGGATCGACGACTCCTCATCGCCGGGCTTCGACGGGGTCTCCTTCGTCGCCATCGACGACAACGACCAAGTGATCGGGTTCGTATCGCTGACGACCACCGCCCACTTCGCCGGAGAGCTCGATGCTTACATCGGTGAACTCGTCGTCGCCCACAAAGCTGAGGGCCGAGGAGTTGGCGCCAGCTTGGTGGCAGCCGCCGAACACAGGGCGACTCTCGATGGCCGTCGGTGCATCACGTTGACCACGGGCGCCGCCAACGATCGAGCACTGCACTTCTACCGTCAACTCGGCTACCGCGACGAGGACATCAAGCTGACCAAGGTGTTGAGTAGGTGACGCCCGCCCCCTCGGAGTCGCTCGCTCTGTAACACCGAGCGAACCCGCTCGAGATCGGCACGTCGCGCTCGGGTTCGCCCGAGCGGTATCAGCCAGCTTCGACGACGGCGCCGTAGCGCTACTGGGCTGTGCTGTCGTCTCGTCGCGTCCGGCGTTCCTGGAGCCGATCGGTCTGTTCAGGGGTTGGTGAGGCGAACGACGGTCGGTTGAGCCAGACGACGAAGCCGTGGACCGCGATGCCGATGGTCCAGCCGAGGAGAGCCCACACTGACCACCAGGCACTCCGTTCGCCTGCGACTCCGGCGGAGATGTTGGTGACGAGGTTCACCGCGAACATGATGAACATGCCGGTCGCGTACCCGCCGAGGTGGCCGTGGAACGCTTGCAGTTGATCGGCGTACCGACTGGCCGCGTGGCTCGCCGGTTCAGTTGAGGTGGTCATTGCTCGTCTCTTCTCTCGGCTCCGTGCTGGGGCAGGCATGTGGTCGTTCCCGGCTGGGAGCGGCCGGCAAGTCGAGTCGGGTCGCGAGTGCTGTGAGCGGACCGACGGTGGTCGCGATCCACAACGCCAGCGGCCACGCCAGCTGGTCGGTGACGATGATGACGACGGCCCAGGCGGCGGACATGCCGAGCCACAACCAGGGAAGAGCGTGTGCACGGTGAACACAGCGCAGCGTTCCACCTGTGGTCGGTGTCGTCGAGTTCATCGAGTCGCCGGACGTTCGATCAGCTGTGCAGATTCAGCGGGCGATTTCCGCAGCTGGTGCGGTGGTTTCGGGCCTGCGGAACAGGACGATGCCGGTCCAGGCGAACCAGACGATGGATCCGAGACCGAAGATCATCCCGACGTCGGAGAGGCCGGGGACGAGGGTGATGAGTGCGGCGACGGCGCTGATGCCGCCAAGGATGTTGAGTCCGGTCGGGAGTCGTCCGGTGCCCCAGGCGGCGATGCTGACCAGGAGGATCCAGAGGCCGCCGACGAGTTCGTTGCCGCCTCCGAGACCCTCGGTGACCGTGTCGATGCTCGACCACAGCGCCTGCGCCGCTGTTGGGTCGGTCTCCTCCAGGTCGGCGACCGCGGTGATGCCGACGTTGGAGATCATCCCGGTGGCGAACATGAGGCCGGCCCAGATGTAGGCGAAGACGGCGCCGATGTCGGCGAGTTGTGGGCTGACGTCGGCGAGGCGCCGACGCAGCGCCCGAGCGAGGGGGATGATCGCCACGCCGAAGACCAAGAAGATGACGAGGTACCAGGCAAAGAGCGTGGTCTGGTGCCCGACGAGGAACTCGACGGACTCACCCGGTGTCGGGTCGCCCTCGGGGTAATCGCTCAGGGTCGTCACGAACAGGACGATCCCGAACACGAATGTGGCCGCGGCGACGAGTGCGCCGATCGCGCCCGCTCGGGACGGTGCGAGCTGCGTGTCGGTCGTGGTGTGGATGGTGGTGGTCATGGCTGCCTTTCAGGTGTGTTGGTGGGTTGCAGATGGCCGGGTTCGAGCCGAGCGAGGCTGACGATCTCGATCGCCAGTGACGTCATGTGTGTGACGACGCCATGGAGGTGAGCGGCATCGCGGATCGCCCCGGTCATGCGGGTCGTTCCGGCATCGGTGGCCTCAATCGCGAAGTCGTCCCGGAGCGCTCCAAGCAGTCGGTTGCTGGCATTGCCCTCAATGACGATCTCGTAGCGGATCGGCTCGTTCATGGGCTCCACCATCGCTGCGGACCGTATGACGAGTCTTCACACGTCGCGGGGTCTCACCCGGGTGAGATCCGAGCACCGAGGCCGACCCGCACGGCACTCCCCCATAGGCTCGAGTTGTGGAGGTGGCCAGCGACAACGCTCTCGTGGCGACGAAGCTGACGGCCCCCACGCTGCCGCCCCAGCTGATCGACCGGCCACGTCTGAACGCAGTGTTGGATGCCGCGGTCGCCGATTCATCGGTCCGAGTGATCCTGGTCAGTGCGCCGGCAGGCTCCGGGAAGTCGACGTTGGTCGCGGGGTGGCAGGCGATGAGAGACGACTGCGCCTGGTTGCAGGCCGATCCCGCAGACCGGGATCCGGCCCGCTTCTGGGATCATGTGGTCGGTGCCCTGGCCGGCCTCGCGCCGGACATCGCTGAGACCGTCGGCCCGGCCGTTTCCTCCGCAGCCGGCGACGCCGGGCCGTTGCTGGAACGACTGGCGAACGTGCTCGCGAGCGGAGCCCCGGTGACCTTGGTGATCGACGACTATCACCTGGTTGCGAACCCGGCCATCGACGACGCAATCGACGCCCTGATCAGACTGGCTCCTTCGACGTTCAGACTGGTGCTGGTGACCCGCCTCGATCCATCGATCCGGCTGTCGAGGCTGCGGGTGCGTTCACAGCTGGTCGAGGTGCGCGCCGACGCGCTGAGCTTCGCTCCGACCGAAGCGCAACTCTTGCTGCGCGACGCCGACCCGACCGTCACGCTGGATCACGCCGAGGCGCTCTGTGATCGCACCGAGGGGTGGGCCGCCGGTCTGGTGCTCGCTGGACTGTCGCTGCGAGCGAGCGACGACCACGACGCTTTCGTGCAGG
>JBCCVW010000254.1:0-5928 GCA_039194665.1 Actinomycetota bacterium | reverse complement strand
GGTCCGAGACGTTCCGTCAGGTCGGCGTCGATCCCGAGGGTCGGATCACGCCGCTCGGCACCGACGACAACTGGTGGTCCGACGGCCGCGCCGGGCTGTGCGGACCCGACACCGAGATCTTCGTGTACGTCGGGGATGGCGACGCACCGCCATTCGGCGACCGTCCAGAGTTCGTCGAGATCTGGAACAACGTGTTCATGACGTACAACCGCCACGAAGACGGCACGTTGGACATGTTGGAGCAGCACAACGTCGACACCGGGATGGGCCTCGAGCGCTTGGCGATGTACCTCAACGGCCACAACTCGGTGTGGCAGAACGACGAGCTGTCGACGCTGCTCGCAGAAGTCGCCGATGCGATCGGCGTCGACCCGAGCGCACTCGACGGCGACGGCCTGCGGTCGCTGCGGATTGTTGTTGATCACCTCCGAGCTGCCCTGGTGATCGCCGCGGTCGGTATCCATCCATCGGCATCGCGCCAGGGTTATGTGTTGCGCAAGTTGGTGCGTCGAGCGGTGCGCCAGACGGAGCTGCTGCGCGGCAGCGACGAAGCGCTCGCGGAAACGATCACCGCAGCGGGCGAACGCGTCCTCAGGGTCATCAGCCGACGCTGGCACGACCTCGACCCGGACCAGGCCGGAACAGCGGCGCTCGCCGTAGTGGCCCGCGAGGCGAACAAGTTCTCCAACACGTTGCGGCGTGGCGTCGAACACCTCCGCAGAGACGCAGCCAACGGACAGGCGTTCACCGGAGACCTTGCGTTCAAGCTGGCCGACACGCTCGGCTACCCGGCGGAGCTGTCGGCCGAAGAAGCCGAGCGCATCGGGATGACTGTCGATGCGACGTGGCAGCGCCGCTACCGCGAACTGCGCGCCGAGCAACAAACGCGATCACGCCACTGAGCACGGTCGGCTTGGCTGCTCGCTCTCCCGTCCTCGCTCACTGGTTGTCGTCTCCGGGCCCGACCATCTCCCAGCCCATCTTGATCCAATCGGTGAGACCCGCATCGGGCACGTAGGCCCGCGCAACCGCGATTCCGATCTCGAGCAGCGCGGTCTCGTCGGGAAACACGAGGAACATCGGGTGGTGCTCGGGGTGGAACTTCTCCTTGTAGTGGAACAGCGACTGGAAGCCGTAGTACGGCTCGAGGGTCGTGCTCAACAGGTTGAGAATCTGCTGCAGAACGCGTTGGTCGCTGCTACCCCCGAGCGAGTCAGGCGCTTTCGCCAGCGGCGCCGCCGACAGACTCATGAACCGGAATCCTTCATCGTGGAACTGCCGCGCCGACGCACCGATGAGGAAGTCCATGACCGGCGGAAATCCGTGATCGCGACGACGCATCAGGTCGAGGGTCCAGCCAACAACCTCGCCCTCCTCGGAGACAGGCAGCCACGACGTGAACCCTTCGATGGTGCGGTCCTCGTCGACCGCGAGGTGCAGCCGAACCTCGGGGTCGTCGGCTTCGCGCAGCGTGCCCAACGTGAAACCCATCTCAGGCAGTGCCTTGTCGCCGACCCACTCGCCACTGATCGCCCGCAGCTGGTCGGTCACGACCGGTGTCGACTCGCCCCAGGTGGTGGTGACGAGTTCGACGTGCTTTTTGCCGGCGCGATTCAGGGCCGTGCGGACCTTCTGCCATGCCTTTCCCTTGAACTCGACATCGTCGAGCGGCATCACGCTGTCTTCGGCCACCTCGACGCTCTTCCACCCGAGTTCCGGCGCCATCGATGCGGTGCGCTCACCCGCCGCGAACAGACACGGGATCCATCCGTTGTCGAAGCAGTACCGATCGAAGTCTCCGAGCGCGGCGAGTCGGTGTTCGTCAGGCCCGACCGGATCGCCGAGACAGAGCGCAACCGACCCGACCACCTTGAAGCCGATCGCAGTGGTTCGGTCGTCGGTGAACCACAGTCGAATGCCGCGCCAGGTGAGCATCCACTCGATGCTTGACGACGGATGTTGACGAAGCAGTGCGCGCAACTCGTTGGAGTCGTCGTCGTGTTCCGGCGGACGACGGCTGGAGTAGACCAGCCCCGCAGCGGTGACGACGAGCGCAACGATCCACAGCACACCAATCGAACCGATGAACCAGCGGGCCACGTTGGTGACCGGCTCGATGTTGCCCGTGGTCAAGAACACCAGCCGCGCCAAGAACTCGGTGACCATGTCATCCCACGTCGCCGGCGGGTCGAACTCGTCGGCGAGTACGGCGAATCCGACGACCGTGTACACCGCGAGCGCAGCCAATACCCATCCGAGTCGGCGCACCGAGCCAGAGAACGACCGCCTCGCGGCGCGCGCACTGAACGCGCGGAAGGTGACGACGAGCAACGCCAGCTGAATGATCACGAGCACGAGGTCGGCGCTGCGTTCGGCGCTGGGGCTGTCACCGAGCAACCAGACGAAGGCAGCGATCATCAGGCCGGTGGTGACGATCCAGGCAAGGCGTCGACCGCGACGCAGCCCGTCGGCGAGGACGAGCAACACAATTGCCTTGACGACGAGCGCGAACGTGACGCCTGCGCCCTGGGTGGTCTCGCCGCCAGTGTGCAGTGGGCCACCGTTGCCAGGGAACAACCCTTCGACGATCGACGTCACCGCAACGACCGCCACGATCAACGCGACCAGCGCCCGTTGTGTGCGGCGCTCCATGCGCAGTTGAAGCGGCGCGAGCGGCCGCGGTATCAGTGCCGGCCCAACAAGCACGCCCATCGTGAACCCCAGAAAGTGCTCAACGTCCCACAACAGGCCCGAGTTGAACACCATCCCAACGAGGTATGCCGCCACGCCGATGCGCACGCGCCGACGCCAGATGGGCTGCATCGCCGCGGTCAACGCACCGAGCAGTGCGAAGCCGCCTGCGGAGATTCCGAGGTCGAGTTCGGTGCCGAGGTCGCGCGCCCAGTCCCAACTGCTGTCGACGAACAACCACAAGAACAGCGCGGTGACCATCGCTGCTGCGAACTGGCCGCCGATGGCGACCACGAGGGTACGCATGTGCCCGACTCGGCGTTCGTAGATCGAGGCGGCCACGACCAGCAGCACCAAGATGGGCACATAGAGCACCGGCGCTTGAGTGAAGAACTGACCGGTGAGAAACGTCCACCACCGGCCATCCTGCAGCGCCGGCAAGCCGTAGGCGACCTCTGCATAGAGCTCGGTGCTCTCCCCGGCGCCGTTCCACAACGCGCCGGTCGCGACGTTGAGCACAACGATCAACGCAACGAGGCTGACGGTCGCCCAGTAGCCGCGGAGCAACCGCCGAATCGTGCCTATCCACGCACCCCTCTCATCCCCCTGTTCAGCCGCCTCGAGCGACGTGCGTGTCTGCACGCCGGGAGACTAGTGCTGGCGAGTCCGAGGCGGCACGGGGTCGAGCGGCTGGGTTGCGGGCGACTCCGCGGTGCGGAAGTTCCGCCACGCCGCGTTCTCGGCGCTGAGAGATGCCATGGCCGCAACCGACCGCGCCGAGAAGGCGCCGCGCCGCTGCCGGGCGCTGGTGGGCGATGCGGGTCTCGATCCCACGACCTCCACGGTGTGAACGTGGCGCTCTTCCATCTGAGCTAATCGCCCGGGTTGTAAGGGAGCGGTCACGCTATCAGCGGGTGTCGACGACCGGCATCCCCACCACACCTTCGTCCACCCACTCGCGCAGCTGCGCCCACGCGTAGATCCCGGTGGTGTGACCGTCGCTCCAGTCCAGGTTGAGCCCCCACGCCCCTGTCAACGTGGCGGTGGCGACCGTCACGACACCCCCGTTGTCGAGCACCGGGGCGACGGCTTGATGGCGTTGCCGACGAGCGTTGCAGTCCGCGCACGGGCACGCCAGGCGTAGTTCATCGAGTTCGTACCGCGCCCGCAGACCGTCGGCGAAGAGCACTTGGACGTGCGATGCACGCACCACCTCCACCGACTCGATGTCGTTGCGCTCCCGATCGGATGCGACCATCGAGGATGAGGTTAGGAACGTTCGCCCGGCACCGCCCGCTGGCGTCGTGGGACGTCAGCGTTCGCCGGTGGCGACACACGCAACGCCCATCCCTTGGCGGTCGCGATGAGCCAGCGTGCCGCCCGGGCAGCGTCCGTCGAACGGTACGAACGCACGTACCACCAAGTCGATGAGCGGGTCGCCCGTGCAGGCGATCTCACGTGCGTCGTTGTCGAGTTCGATCTCGACACAGTCACCGATGCGCATGATGCCGTCGGGCGCATCGGGCTCACCGGGCTCGGTGAACTGTGCGAGCACCACGATGCCCACGACGGCGATGATCCCGACGACGGAGAGCATGCGCCACGGAATGCGCGCCGGCTGATAGTCGGCGGGCCGACTCGTCGATGGCGTGTACGCATCGTCGGCGGGCTCCGGAACGGTTGGCGGTTCGGCCGGGGAGCGGCGGAGGCTCGCGTCGTACACCGCACGACGCGACGGTTCAGACAGCACCCGGTAGGCCTCGTTGATCTCGGCCATTCGATCGGCGCCGGCACGCTCGGCCGCTGAGCGATCGGGGTGATGCTGGCGCGCAAGGCGCCGAAAGGCGTCGCGCACCTCTTGGTCGGAGGCGTCCGGGCGGACACCCAGCACGGCGTAATGGTTTCGAGTGGTCACTCAGGCACCCACGCTACGAGCGACGCGCCGCGGTCCGACGTCGCCCGGGTTCAGTCGTGACGGTTCAGTAACCGGCGTCGACGTCGACCAACCCGATCAGCGGATCGCCGTGCGCGAAGCGGCGGACGTTGGCGCGTACACGCTCGGCGAGCAGCGGTGCTGCCATCTCTGGGGTATTGCCGACATGGGGGGTGATCACGCAGTTGGGCAGCGACCACAGCGGATGATCGGCGGGCAACGGCTCGGGATCGGTCACATCGATGCCGGCGCCGCCGATGGTGCCCGCACCAAGCGCATCGACCAAGTCGTCGGTGACAACGTGTCGCCCGCGGGCAACGTTGACCAACCACGCGTGCGGCTCCATCAGCGCCAGCTCGTCGGCACCGATCATCCCCTCGGTCTCCGGCGTCAGCGCGAGCGCGAGCACCACGAGGTCCGCCCCCGGCAACGCGTCGGCATAGCGGTCGGACCCAACGACCGAATCGACACCCTCCATGTCCTGCACCTGGTTGCGCACCACGGTGATGTGGCAGGAGAACGGTTGGAGCAGCCGCACGAGCGCCTCGGTGATCCCCCCGCCGCCGAAGATCGTCGCCCTCCCACCGAGCAGGTTGCGGCCGCGCGGACCCGTCCAGTCGCCGGCGCGCGTGTAGCCCGGCACGTGGCGGAGGCCGCCAAGCCCGAGCGCCAGCGCCATCTCGGCGACGGGTTCGGCGTAGACCCCTTTCCCGCACGTCCACACCCGGTCACGATCGAGATGGGGCAGGAAGTTCTCGATGCCGGCGAACGGCAGCTGTACCCACTCGGCGTCGGGCACTGTCGTCAGTGTTGCGAGCAGCCCATCGACGTCGTGCGCCGATCCCCACACGATCGCATCGGCCGGGCCGTCCGCAACGGGTTGGCCACCGCCGTCGACGATGGCCGTGCGCAGCCACTCCGGCGCAGCGGCCGGGCCGACCACGATGCGCGGCGCATTCTGGCGAGACATCCAGTCCGCACGGTAGCCGTCTGGCACGATGAGGTGATGAACACACCGGTGAACCGCAGCGTGGGAGTACCGCGCGAACTCAAAACCGCGGAGCACCGAGTGGCGATGACGCCCGACGGAGTGCGCGAGCTCGAACGCCACGGCGTCGACGTGTATGTCGAGTCGCAGGCCGGCGAAGGTGCGTCGATCTCCGACGCCGACTTCGAGGCCGCCGGTGCGACCATCGTGCCCACGGCCGCCGACGCGTGGGCGCAACCGATGGTGATCAAGGTGAAAGAACCAATGGCCGAGGAGTTCGCCCACCTCCGCGATGACCTGACGCTGATGACCTATC
>JBCCVW010000253.1:0-5949 GCA_039194665.1 Actinomycetota bacterium | reverse complement strand
GTGGTTTTGCCCGCACCGAGAAATCCGGTGAGCAAGGTGACCGGAACCCTGTCGGGCGTGGGAGCAAGCGAGTCGGTGGTCATGCGGTAACGATAATCATTCTCAATTCTTGTGGGGCGGTCGATGCGCGGCCGGACGCACAGCTAGCGTCTCTCTCGTGGACGTCGATTCAGCGAAAGCCGTAGTGCGCGACGAGATCGAGCGCCTGACACCGGCGTTGCTCGACCTGTCACATTCGATTCACGCTCACCCGGAACTCAACTTTGAGGAACATCACGCACACGAGGCGCTCACCGGTGTGCTCGACGACAACGGCATCGATGTCGTGCGCGGCGCCTACGACATGCCGACCGCGTTCGATGCGCGTGTGGGCGTGTCCGACGGCCCGACGGTGGCGGTGCTGTGCGAGTACGACGCGCTCCCCGAGATCGGCCACGCCTGTGGGCACAACATCATCGGTTCGGCGGGGCTTGGGGCCGGGATCGCAGTTGCCAAAGTCGCCGAGGCGCTCGGCGGCCGCGTGGCGATTCTGGGCACCCCCGCCGAAGAAGGTGGCGGCGGCAAGGAGTTCATGATCCGTCGTGGCGCATTCGACGACATCGACCTCGCCATGATGGTGCACCCCGCTGACCGTGACCTGCGCACGATGCACACGATCGCCGTCCAGCAGCTCCACGTCACCTACGACGGCACGGCGGCCCACGCTGCGGCAGCACCACACAAGGGACGCAATGCGCTCGATGCCGCCGTTCTCGGCTACAACGCGGTGGCCGCGCTCCGGCAACACATTCGCCCAGACGAACGAATCCACGGCATCTTCACCGAGGCCGGCGTCAAGCCCAACATCGTCCCGTCGCGGGCCGCTGCCGAGTGGTACGTCCGCAGCGGCAAGATGTCGAGCCTGGAGACGCTCAAAGAGCGCGTGCACCGTTGCCTCCAGGGCGGCGCCGACGCATCAGGGTGCGAGATGCACTCGCACTGGGTCGATCCGCCGTTCTACGACATGGTCGACAATCACCCGCTGCTCGATCTGTACGTCAAGAACGCAATGGACGTCGGACGGCACCCGATGCCCGAGGCTGAGGGTGCGATGGTCGTCGGGTCAACCGATATGGGCAACGTCAGCTACGCGATTCCGTCGATCCATCCGATGATCAAGGCCGCGCCGCACGGAACGGCGATTCACACTGCAGAGTTCGAGGTCTTCGCCGGGGGCGAGGAAGGCGACCGGGCCGTCGTCGATGGCGCGCTCAGCATGGCGCTGACGATGGTCGACTGTCTGTGCAGCGCCGATACGCGCGAGGAGATCCGCAGCGCGTTCACCCCCGGCGCGCGTCGCGACGCGTAGCGCGTCCCGCTGCGCGCCCCGCCGCGCGTCGCGACGCGTAGCGCGTCCCGCTGCGCGTCCGATCCGCTCGTCGACATGCGTTCGTTGGTGCCCATCGCCAGCACTCCAGAACAGAATGAGAATCGTTCTCGTTTCGCGGGTAACATGGTGCGGGTGGATGGTCCCCCCATGTCGTACGCCGATTGGAAGCGCTGCATCGAGGTCGACTGCTCGATCCCGCTGACGGTGGCATTTTGCGAACGGCGCATCAAGGCGCTGAACAACGCACGCGATCCGCACACTGCGGCGTTCAAGAAACAGTGGGGCGACGATCATCTTGCGCGAGTGGTCGGCTGGTTCGAGCAGGCGCTCGAGTCCGATGCCCGAGCCGAGTAAGTCGCTCAGAGGGTTTCGTCGATGAGCTCCGGGGAAAGACCCTGCCCTTTGGGGCCGTTACGACCCTTGTCTTCTAGTATTAGGCACGCCTATCAAGAATGCAGGTGTGAGGTGATATGAGCACGATCGACGACGAGCTGACAACGATGCCGGCAGCGAACGGCCAGCCCGACACGGATCTGGCGGAGGAGGCAGTGCCCGAGCCGGGCCTCTGGACGATCATTGCGCCGGTCAACCGCGAGATCTACACCGGCATGGCGGTATCGCTGCTGAGCTTGGTGATGTGGCTTGGCTCGATCATGCTGTTCTTGCCGATCGCCCGCGAGATCACCTCCGCGGATCCTGACTCGGGCCGCATCTGGACGTTGCTCGTCATCAGTGTCGGGCTGGTTGCACTGTCGTTTGTATGCCGCGTGCTCTCATTTCGTGTTTCCCACCTCGGAGCATTTCGCCTTGAGCAGATCCTGCGCACCGATCTCACGAGCCGGCTCGCCAAGGTCCCGCTCGGCTACGTCGTCTCCGCTGGTTCCGGTGCGCTGAAGAAGGTCGTGCTCGACGACGTGCGCGCGCTGCATGCGTTCGTCGCCGACAGCACGCCGCTCTTCGCCAAAACGTTCTCAGCGCCGATCCTCGGCATCATCTTGATGTTTGCGCTCGACTGGCGGCTGGCGCTGTTGTCGCTCATTCTCCTTCCGGTCGGGTTGATCGGCATGTTCTTCGCCTTTCGCGACTACGACGTGGCGCGCAAGAACGTCGACGACGCCAACGAACGCATCAACGGGGTGATCAACGAATACGTGCAGGGCATGCACATCGTCCGCACGTTCGACGACGGGTCCGGTTCGTTCGAGCGATACCGGGCGGCGCTGAACGATGCCACCACCACGCTGCGTGAGTGGACCGAACGGTCGCAGTCGGGTGCGTACATCGCGCGGACCTTGTTCGCCGCGCTCCCGACGGTGCTCGTGCTGCTCGCGTTCGGCATCCCGATGGTGCGCAACGGCTCGGTCGAGCTGCCGATCCTGATGATGTTCCTGCTGCTGGCGCCGACGGTCACCGAGTCGATCGTCCCGATCGTGTGGTTGCAGCAGCTGATCACCAACGCTGCGGCATCGGTGAAACGCATCGGTCGACTGCGCGGCGTCGAGTTGATGCCCGAGCCCGAAACCGGCACGCCACCGTCCGACGCATCGGTCGAGCTGCGCAACGTCACGTTCCGGTATGACGGTCGTACCGACAACGCGTTGAGTGACGTCAGCATCTCGATGCCAGCGGGCACCGTGACGGCGCTCGTCGGGCCGTCTGGCGCCGGAAAGAGCACGGTTGCCCAGCTCATTCCACGCTTCTGGGACGTCGCCGACGGACAGGTGCTGGTCGGCGGCGTCGACGTGCGCGAGATGTCTGCGGACCAGCTGATGCGGTCGGTCGCCTTCGTGTTCCAGTCGCCGTTCCTGTTCGGCGACACCATCCGCGCCAACATTCGCCTCGGGCGCACCGACGCCACCGACGAAGAAGTCGAGCAGGCGGCACGCGCCGCACAGGCCCATGACTTCATCGTCAACGAGTTACCCGACGGGTACGACACGGTGGTCAGCGAACGCGGTTCGAGCTTGTCGGGTGGCCAGCGCCAACGCATCACGATCGCCCGGGCAATTCTGCAGGACAGCCCGATCATCGTGCTCGACGAGGCGACTGCGTTTGCCGACCCCGACAACGAAGCGAAGATTCATCAGGCGCTGGCGGAGCTCGCCCGCGGGAAGACCTTGATCGTGGTCGCCCACCGGCTGTCGACGATCAGCGACGCGCACCAGATCGTCGTGCTCGATGCAGGACGGGTGAGTGAGCGGGGCACGCACGAGGAGCTGGTTGCATCAGACGGCCGGTATGCCCGCCTGTGGGCGCACTTCAATCAAGCCCAGGGCTGGGGGCTGCGCACCGGCGGCTCCGAGTCGTCGCCAGCATCTGCCGAAGCCGACGCAACGGTGCACTGAGGGAGTCATCGTGATCACCACATTCCGCAACATGATCGACGCCTGCGGCACAAGAGCGCCCTTGATGCAGCGTGCGTTGATGTTCTCGTTCCTGTCGTCGGTCGTCCAAGGCCTGGCGTACGCCTTGCTGTTCCCGCTGTTTTCGGCGCTTGTCGATGGATCCGACGACGTATGGGCCTATTTCGCCGCGATCGCTGGCTTGATCCTCGTCGACGCTCTCCTCCGTTTTGCGGGTACGCGAACCGAGTGGCGCATCTACATCGAGGTTTCCGACGAGACGCGCTCGAACCTCGGCGAACAACTCAAGCGCATGCCGCTGCAGCAGCTCGCACGACGCCAGACGGGCGATCTGAACAGCGTGCTCACCGGCAACGTCAACGATGTCGTCTCCATCGCCGGGGGCTTGTTCGGTGTGGTCATCAACACGATCGTTGCGCCGGCCGTGACGATCGTGGCACTACTGTTCATCGACTGGCGGCTGGCCATCGCCATGCTGGTGTTGTTCCCCCTGGCCATTCCGTTCTACCGCATCATGCGTGCCAACAGTGCGCGCGAGAACCGCATCTCGGCGACGGCGCACGCCGACACTGCTTCGCATCTCATCGAGTACACCCAAGGTCTTCCCGTATTGCGGGCAACGCGTCAGGTCGGTCCGGAGTCGGAGCGGCTGCAAGCATCGCTCGCTCGGTTGCGCGAGGCGCAGACCAAGGGACTCAAGCTCGGCACGATGCCGTCGATCGTGATGTCGGCGGTGGTCCAGCTGGGCATCCTGGCCATCACCGCACTTGCGGTGGCGTTCGCCCTCGATGACGTTGCCGCCGTGCCGGTCGTGCTCGCCGTGATCGTCGTGACCGTGCGGTTCAGCGAGCCGTTGGCGCTGTTCGCCAACATGTCGCAGATGTTCGACTTCATGGAGGCGGCGCTCGATCGCATCGGCGAGCTGATGGCCGTGCCGCCGCTGCCTGCCGGTGAGCAGCCAGTCGATCCTGATGGCGCACACGTCGTATTCGACGACGTGACGTTCACCTACGACCAGGGCGACGAACAGGTGCTCCGGGGCGTGTCGTTCGACGTGCCAGAGCGAAGTCTCACCGCCCTGGTCGGCACGTCGGGGAGTGGCAAGACGACCGTGACTCGCCTGTTGACCCGATTCGCCGATCCGCAGCAGGGCACGATCACGGTCGGCGGCGCTGATGTGCGCAGCATGAGCCAGACCGAGCTGATGTCGCAGTTCTCGGTGGTGTTCCAAGACGTGTACCTGTTCGACGACTCGATCCGCGAGAACATTCGGATTGCCAAGGCCGATGCCACCGACGACGAAATCGTCGCCGCCGCACGCGCCGCGAACTGTCACGACTTCATCGTCGCGTTGCCCAACGGATACGACACCGGCGTCGGCGAGATCGGCGGCGCGCTCTCCGGCGGCGAACGCCAGCGCATCTCGATCGCCAGGGCGATCCTGAAGGACGCGCCAATCGTCATCCTCGACGAGCCGACGTCTGCCCTCGATACCGAGAGCGAGGTTGCCGTTCAACGAGCGATCGACACGCTGGTGCAGGACAAGACCGTCATCGTGATCGCCCACCGACTGTCGACGATCGTCGCCGCCGACAACATCATCGTGCTCGAAGCCGGCCAGATCGTCGAGCAGGGCGACCACGCTGCACTGCTTGGTCACGACAGTCGCTACGCCGAGATGTGGTCGGCCCAGCGCGCCGAGCGCCACTGGCAGATCGCCGCCGTCTGAACCTCGCCCACCCGCACACGTCCGCGACCCGCACGTCTACCCCGCCCCGACCTCACTGGGAACAGCTCTTGTTCTCAGTCCGTGAACATGACAAGGATCACCATGCACCGACGGAATTTTCTCCGGACCGGCTCGGCCGTCGCCGCGTTGCTCGCCACCGGAACGCTCGCCGCCTGCGGCGATGATGACGACACGACGAGCGACTCCGGCTCGGCGCCGGAGCCCGATGGCACCGAACCGCCCGATACGACCGGCGCCACGACGGAGGCGACGGAGGCGACGACTGCGGTCACCGAGGAGACGACCGAGGAAACGACCGCTCCCGTCGAGGGAGGCACTGTACGGGTCGGGATGATCTCATCACCCGCCGACACGCTCAATCCCGCCGCCACGACGGGTCTGCTCGAGTACTCGACACTGTTCGCCATCTACGACTCACTGGTACTGCTCAAGGGCGATGTCTTCGAGCTGCAGCTCGCCGAGTCGAT
>JBCCVW010000252.1:0-5949 GCA_039194665.1 Actinomycetota bacterium | reverse complement strand
CTCGACAACCGCGCCGTCCTAGTCGACGACGCCGGCGCCGCCTACGACCTCGAATCGATCTCCAACGGACGGCTCGGACCAGACCTGATGGCGGCGATTGGCAACGCCGATGCACTGCACGAGCTCGACGCCACACTCGGCGATCGCGATCCGACCGGCCGGCTCGACAGCGGGGTGCTCGGTCCGCCGGTGCCACGCCCGCCGAAGAGCTTCGCCATCGGGCTGAACTACTCCAGCCATGTCGCCGAGTCGCAGATGGAGGCGCCGAAGGTCCCCCTGGTGTTCACCAAGTTCACCAACTGCATCACCGGGCCGAACGACGACGTGGAGCTGCGCGGCGAGGCGGTCGACTACGAAGCCGAACTCGTGGTGGTGATCGGGCGCGGCGGACGCGACATCGCCGCGGCCGACGCCTGGGACTACGTCGCCGGCGCAACCGCCGGCCAAGACATCTCCGATCGGGCACTGCAGTTCGCGGCGTCGCCC
Source organism: Actinomycetota bacterium (assembly GCA_039194665.1). Lineage (GTDB taxonomy): Bacteria > Actinomycetota > Acidimicrobiia > Acidimicrobiales > Ilumatobacteraceae > JABSQH01. Next base: position 5,463 of record JBCCVW010000252.1, on the reverse strand, counting down.
CCGCACTTCGACCTCGGGAAGTCGCGCGACAGCTACGGGCCGATCGGCCCGGTGATGGTGTCCCCAGACCTCCTGCCCAGCCGCGACGCGTTGGGTATCACGTGCGACGTGAACGACGAACGTCGACAGGACGGCACCTCGGCCGACCTCATCTTCGATGTGTCGTCGCTGATCGAGTACATCTCCGCGCATGCCACCCTCGAGCCTGGCGACATCATTTTCACGGGCACTCCCGACGGCGTGGGCGCAGCCAGCGGCCAGTTTCTCCGCGCCGGCGACGTGATCACCACGACGATCGAGGGGATCGGCACCATGCGCAACGTGTGCCGCTGACGAACTCGGTCGGCGACGGGCGCAGAGCTGGCAGTTCAGCTCGGCAGCGTCGCGCCGCGATGCGCGAAGTCGCCGACAGACTTGCGTTGGCTCGGCACCTCGCGGGCGCGCAACTTCTCGCTCAGCTCGCGACCGTCTCCCTTGCGGCCCATCACGAAGCCGCAGATCACCTCACTGATGGCAGGGTCGGCTCCGGTCAGCTCATGCGCCGCGTCGACGTCGATCCCGCCGAGCAGGTGCACCGAGATGCCGAGCAAACCAGCCTGGATGATCAACCCGCCGGTAGCGATACCGACGTCGAAGTCGCGCGTTCGGGCCATCGCACCCTCCAGCTCAGTGCGCGCGATCACCAGACCAGCAACCGGAGCGTTCTGCGCCCAGATGCGATTGGACTCGAGGAACGTGTATAGAATGCCTGTGCGGTCGGCGCCCTCGGTGGCGTACACGAAGTACCACGGCTGATTGTTCATCCAGGACGGCGCCCATCGCGCCGCTTCGAACACCGCTGCGAGTTCGTCGTCGGTGACCGACTGATCGGTGAACGATCGGGTGGACGTGCGCTCGACGAACACGTCATGCACGAGGTGGCTGTCGGGGACTCGCTGGCTCATCACCGTCGACCCTAGGAGGCAGTTCCTGAGTTGGTCACACGGTTCAACGGGTTCGTCCACAACCTCGACGCTGCAGCGCGGAACCGGCCGACGGCCTGAGCCTCATCGCGGGGTGGCACTGATCGCCGTACCCGATGCGACTGCGGACACACACTGCGCGCGGGCGACGACCACGAGGAGCTCGGCGACCGCATCGCGGTCGAGGCGGTCGGCGAAGACGCGCTGGACCATCGCCGATGCTGCGGTGGTGATCGAGGCGGCGAGCAGCCGGGCCGTCACCCCATCGAGCCCGAACTCGTTTGCCAGCACCTGCGCCCAGACACCCACCGCACGTTCACGGCGACGGCGCACGCTGCGCGCCAGATCCGCGGCATTGGCCCCTTCAGCAAGGCGAACGAACAAGAAGTCGTCGCGCTCCACTTGCTCACACCACATGGTGAACGACAGCCGCAAGGTGTCGTCGAACGACACGCTCGGGTCGGCGAGCAACTCGTCGATGCGGGCGTCGACATCGGCGACTGTCGCCGCGTACAGCTCGAGCGTGACGTCCTCGATGGAATCGAAGTACTTGTACGGCAGCGTCGACGATACGCCGGCCGCCTCCGCCACCGCCTCGAAGGAAAGGCGCTCGCCGGGCGCATCGCTGACCACCTGTGCGGCAGCGGCCAGCAGGCTCGCCCGCCGGTCGGTGCGTCTCATACGTTTCGGCGCCGAGGCGGGCATGACCCGATCGTAGGCCGCAGGATGTGCGGCGGTGTTGACTTGTTCAAGAATTCTGAATACGTTGTTCAGCGATTCTGAACAAGAGGCGCGTCGGCGGCAACCCCACCGGCCACGCTTCGCCACATCACCGCCACGCCATCGCCGCACCGACCCGCACCGATCGAACAGGAGCCACCAATGACCACCGCCACCGCCGACGATCAGCCGGTGATCGACCGCGACATCGCCGAGCTGTTCATGCGCAACGCCGACGACCCGATCAAGACGCACGTGATGGGTCTCGTGCATGACTGGTGGGCAACCGCCCCGCAGTCGGCCATCGACCAATACGCCGGTTCTCGTCGGACATCGTGGGTGAACTCGGAATGGCCGGGTTCCACCACGCGCAGCTGCGCACCACCTACCACGCCATGCGCATCGCCGTGACGACGGCCCACGTGGCGTTCGTCAACCCGTCGTACATCGCCACCGTCATGGATGCGATCAGCGAGGGTTGGATGAAGGGCCAGCGCTGGAAGAACCTTCATTTCACCAAGTGGGAAGAGCAGCTCGACCGCCCGCTCGCCGACATACGCGCCGAGTACGGGCCCGCCGAAGGTCGATAACCGTCGCTCGACAGCCGACGGGCGGATCAGTCCGGCCTGAGCATCCGCTGCAGCAGCAGCGTCACCTGCTCGCGGGCGGCAGCTCGGTCGGCGTCGCCGAGTCCGGCGGTCGCCAGCCACCGGTCCTCGAGGAACCCCCACCCGGCGGCAAAGGCCATCACGGCGACGGCCATGACGGCGACGTCGATGCCGTCGGGCAGGTGGCCGTCGCTGGCGAGACGCTCCCGGATCATCTCGAAGCCAGCCGATGGAAGATCGTCTGCGGTGCGTCGCTCAGGATCGATGACTGCTCGGGCCACCGCCTGGTAGCTGGCCGGGTGAGCCGCAATGTGTTCCACCGCGGCGGCAAACGCGTCGGACGCCGACTCTGTGCCGGCGAGCGCCTCGTCGTGGGCGGTCAGCGTGCGTTGCACCACGGCGGCGACCAGGTCGTCCTTGGTTCCGAAGTGCCGCGTGATCAACGAATGCTGCACGTCGGCGCGTCCGGCGATCTCGCGCAGCGACACCTCCGACGGCGAACGGGTGGCCAGCAAGTCCTCGGCCGCCTGGAGGATGGCTGCCCTGACATCGTCGCGTTTGCGGTATGCCGATCGTCCGCTCATCTCCACCCCAACGTAGCGGTCCGCAGCATTTTGTATACTACTGGTCACAATAGTGCTACGGTGCGTCGCGACCACGACGAGAGGGCCCGTGATGAGCACCTACGACACGCATCCCGACTGGGTCGACGAGTTCGGTCTCGTTGGCCCCTTGCCGGCCAGCGACGGCCAGCGGCAGCACCGCATCGCCGATGAGCCCAGCGGCCCCGAGATCCGCACGCGCCTCCCCGACTTCACCTTGCCGAGCAGCACCGGGCGAACCGTGTCGTTTCATGCGGATCGCGCCGGACACAAGGCGGCGGTCATCTTCATCCGTTCGGCGGTGTGGTGACCGCACTGCATGACGCAGCTGGTCGAGCTGCAAGACGCCATCGCCCGGTTCGACGACGCCGGCATCAAGCTCTACGTGATCTCCTATGACGAGCTCGGCGCGTTGACGGACTTCGCCGAACACCATGACATCACCTTCGATCTCCTCGCTGATGAGGGCTCGCACGTGATTCGCGAGTTCGGCATCCTCAACCACCACGTCACCGAGGAACAGGTGCCGTATCACGGCATCCCGTTCCCGGGCACCTATCTGGTCGACGACGACGGCGTGGTGATCGCCAAGTCGTTCGAGGCGTCCAATGCCCACCGGGCGAGCGCAGATGCGCTGCTCGACGATGCCCTCGGCGATGTGCTGTTGCACTCGGGCGAGCCCACGGTCGACGCGACGGACGCTCGAGGAATCCGCTTCTCGGCAACACTGCACGGTGGTGGTGGTGTGTTCCGCGGCGCCGCGCTCCGCCGGCTCATCATTCGCGCCGAGCTCCCCGACGGACTGCACATCTACGACGCCCCCGTCCCCGACGGGATGGTGGCAACGACGTTCACACTGCTCGGACCGGCTGGCATTCGACACTCACCCGTCGAGGCTCCACCGACCGAACCGCTGCTGTTGCCCGGCGTTGGCGAGCTGCAGGTGTGGAGCGGCACCATCGACTTCGTGATGCCGGTGTGGGCCTCCGACGACATCGTCAGCCTCGTGCGCGCCGATCATCCCGACGAGGTCACGATCGAACTCGAGATCCGCTATCAGTCGTGCGACGACCAGACCTGCGGCCTCCCGAGGACGGAACGTCTCACGCTCGACGTTCCCGTGCGCGCAGCGGTCGGACCAGATCTCGCCGGCAACGTGATGGATGGCGTCGAACGCACCGGAATGGACACCGGCAAGTGGCTCGGCTCGCTCGTTCGCCGCAGCCTCGACGCCACGCCGGACCGGGAGGCGGCTGGCGAGTACCTCCAACGAACCGCGGCATCCCTCGCGGCGGGGCCTGGCGGCGACAACTAGGGCCAGCGTTGCCGGGCGACGTCGACGAGGTCGGCGATCACGTGCCGTTCGTCGGCACGCCGCCAGGCCAGCGCGAGCGCCGACGGTTCGAGATCGACCACCGGCACGAAGGCGATGCCCGGGCGCTCGTAGATGGCCGTGTTCCCTTCCGACAGCAACGCGGCGCCCAGCCCGTTGACCACGGCTTCCATCGCCTCGTCGGCCGTGCGCGCCGTGGTGGCGATCGGCGCAGGGGTGTCGCGGCGGTCGGTCGCCAACCAGCGGTCGCGTAGCGCACCCGCATCGGGTGGAAGTGCGACGAGCGGGATGTGGATCATCTCGTCGAACGTGATCGAGGGACGCGCGGCGAACGGATGCTCGGACGCCAACGCCAACAGCACCGGCTCGACCCCCAGCACGTGGTGATCGAACGCCTGTGAATCCACGACCGGGAGCCAACACAGCGCAACGTCGCTGGTGCCATCTGCCAACCCGGTCGTCGGATCGTCCCAACCGACTTGGTTGAGCTGCAGCGTCCATCCGGGCCGACGCGCGGCGAGCCCCTCGCCCAACTCGCCGATGATGCCGCGACCGATGCTGGTCTGCATCCCGACGCGCAGGATGGCCGCACCGGAGGCCGCGGCGTCGTTCACCGCCGCCTGCGCCGTGTCCCATTCGTCGATCACCATCCGGGCTCGTTCGAGCAGGATGCGACCAGCTTCGGTGAGCGCCACGTTGCGACGATCGCGGTCGAGCAACCGCGCGCGCAGATCCGTTTCGAGCTTGGCGATCTGTCGCGACAGTGCCGGTTGTGACACGTACAGCCGCTCGGCGGCACGAGTGAAGTGCAACTCCTCGGCGACCGCCACGAAGTACCGCAGGTCGCGTATGTGGACGTCCACATCCGCACCTTATGCGCCGTCGAGTTCGTGATAACCAACGCGCATCACAGGAGGTCTTGGACTTCTACCGCCGGTGGCTTCACGGTGGAGACAACACCCCCAGCCACGCCGAACCCGGCTCAACCAACGAGGAGCGAAGCAGCGAGATGTCCACTTTCACCACCGATCGAGTCCGATTCGAGTCCCACGGCGACCGCCTGGTCGGCGACCTGTTCCGACCAGTCGAACAACCCTCGACGCCGACGCCCATCGTGGTGGTGACGGGGTCGTGGACCACGTCGAAAGAACAACAAGCCAACTGCTATGCCCGCCAACTCGCCGCACATGGCATTGCGGCGATGACCTTCGACTTCCGCGGGTTCGGCCAAAGTGAGG
>JBCCVW010000251.1:0-5962 GCA_039194665.1 Actinomycetota bacterium | reverse complement strand
CCCCGGGCCAACCGGCGCCGCCGGGTGAGCAGCGCTCCGGCGTGTACCTCTGACGCAGCGGCTCGCGCTCCATCGATGGCGGAATCCTTCACCCACCTCCACGTCCACACCGAGTTCTCGATGCTCGACGGCGCGGCGCGCCTCGACGAGCTGGTCGCCAAGGCGGTCGAGGACGGCCAGCCGGCGATCGGGATCACCGATCACGGCAACATGTACGGCATTCTGGACTTCTACAAGGAGTGCCACCAGCAGGGGATCAAACCGATCATCGGCACCGAGGCCTACATGGCCCACGACCATCGCAGCGAGCGGCCCGCTCGACGCGGGCGCATCGACGATTCGGGTGGTGATACCGAAGGCGGCAAGAAGCTCTACTACCACCTCACGCTGCTGGCCGAGAACGACCAGGGCTACCGCAACCTGATTCAGCTGGCGAGCCTGGCGTTCATGGAGGGCTACTACTACAAGCCCCGGATGGACTGGGAGCTGCTCGAGAAGTACTCCGACGGTCTCATCGCCACCACCGGGTGTCTGGGTGGACACGTGCTGCAGTCGCTGCTCAAGGGCGACGAGCGCGGCGCCTTGGAGAAAGCCGCCCGCCTGCAGGAGATCTTTGGACGCGACAACCTCTTCGTCGAGCTGCAGGATCACGGCCTGGCCGAGCAGCGGCGTACCAATCCGCAGCTGATGAACATCGCCAAGCAGCTTGGCGCACCGCTGCTGGCGACGAACGACAGCCACTACACACACCAACACGACCACGAGGCGCACGACGCGTTGTTGTGTGTGCAAACCGGTGCGCTGTTGTCGGATCAGAACCGCTTCAAGTTCGAAGGCACCGAGCACTACCTCAAGTCGGCCGCCGAAATGCGGTACCTGTTCCGCGAGGTGCCTACCGCGTGCGACAACTCGCTGTGGATCGCCGAGCGGGCCAACGTCGAGATCGAGTTCGGGAACCCGCAGTTGCCGAACTTCCCACTCCCCGAAGGCTTCGCCGACGATGCGGCCTATCTGCGACACCTCACCTACGAGGGCGCGCAGAAGCGCTGGGGTGAGGAGCTGTCGCCCGAGGCGGGAGAACGTCTGGCCTACGAGCTCAAGGTCATCTGTGACATGGGGTTCGCCTCGTACTTCCTTATCACGTGGGACCTCATCCGGCATGCCCGCGAGGCGGGGATCCGCGTCGGTCCGGGCCGCGGCTCAGCGGCGGGCTGCGCGGTGGCCTACTGCTTGTGGATCACCGATCTCGACCCGATCCGTTATGACCTGCTGTTCGAGCGGTTCCTCAACCCGAGCCGCGTCTCGATGCCCGACATCGACATGGACTTCGACTCGCGATACCGCGATGAGATGATCCGCTACGCCGCCGAGCGGTACGGGCGCGATCACGTCGCTCAGATCATCACCTTCGGCACGATCAAGGCGCGCAATGCCGTGCGCGACGCGGCGCGGGTGCTCGGGTTCCCATATGGGCTCGGCGACAAGGTCGCCAAGGCGATGCCGCCGCTGGTGATGGGCCGTGACACGCCGCTCAAGTACTGCTTCGAGGAGCACCCGAAGTACGTCGACGGCTACAAGGCCGCGGCCGACCTCCGCGCGATGTACGACGCCGACCCCGATGTGAAGCGCGTCGTGGACGTGGCCAAGGGTCTTGAAGGGCTGAAGCGTTCGGACGGTATTCACGCCGCCGCCGTGGTGATCACCAAGGATCCGGTCACCGACTATCTGCCGATCCAGCGCAAACCGGAATCGGGCAAAGACGCCGATGAGGCGCCCGTAGTCACGCAATACGAAATGCACGGCGTCGAAGAGCTCGGCCTGCTCAAGATGGACTTCCTCGGGCTGCGCAACCTCGACGTGATCACCGACGCCGTCGAGATGATCGCCGGATCGCGCCAGCCTGGGTTTTCGATCGAGGCGATCGCCCTCGACGATCAGGCGACGTTCGAGCTGCTGTCGCGCGGCGACACGATCGGTGTGTTCCAGCTGGAGTCGCCACCGATGCGGCAGCTGCTCAAGGCAATGGCCCCGAACTCGTTCGAGGACGTCTCCGCTGTGCTCGCGCTGTATCGGCCGGGGCCGATGAGCGTGAACATGCACTACGACTACGCCGACCGCAAGAACGAACGAGCGCCGGTCGAGTACTTCCACCCCGACGCAGAGGAGGTGCTGTCGGACACGTTCGGCCTGATGATCTATCAGGAGAGCGTGATGCGCGTGGCGCAGAAGTTCGCCGGCTACTCCCTCGCCGAAGCAGACAACCTTCGTAAGGCCTGTGGGAAGAAGATCCGAGAGTTGATGGCCAAGGAGCGTGACAAGTTCGAAGACGGGGTCGAGAACACCGGGTACGGACGTGAGCTCGGGCGCAACCTGTTCGACATCATCGAAGCCTTCGCCGACTACGCCTTCAACAAGAGCCACACCTTTGGCTACGGACTCGTCACGTATCAGACCGCCTACCTGAAGGCGCACTATCCGGTCGAGTACCTCGCTTGTCTGTTGACCAGTGTCAAGAGCAACCTGGACAAGGCGGCGATCTATCTCGCCGACTGTCGTTCGATGGGCATCAAGGTCTTGCCGCCCGACATCAACCGCTCGCGCACCGACTTCGGCGCCCTGGCTCCCGACGAGCTGCCAGAGGGCGTGTCGCTGCCGATCGGCAGTCCCGGGGCGATTACGTTCGGGCGGTCGGCGGTGCGCAACGTGGGCACCGGCCTCGTCGCCCAGCTACTCGAAGAACGCGACGAGAACGGGCCGTTCGAGAGCTTCCACGACTTCGTCGAACGAGTACCCGAGCCGGTGCTCAACAAGCGCACCGTTGAGTCGTTGATCAAGGGTGGGGCGTTCGACACGCTCGGTCATCCCCGGCGCGGGTTGCTCACCGTGTTCGAGGAGATCATCGAGACCACGGTGAGTCGCCGCCGCGAACGAGAAAAGGGCGTGATGAACCTGTTCGGCGACTGGGGTGGCGAGGGCGCTGACGACGCGGACGGATCAGGGGCCGGGTTCGACGAACGCACACCGATCCCCGACCTGGTGTTCGACAAGACCGAGCAACTGCGCAACGAGAAGGAGATGCTCGGCCTCTACGTGTCAGATCACCCGCTGTTCGGGGTCGAATCGGCGCTGAAACGCAAGGTGGAGAACTCCGTCCTCGATCTCGGCGCCATGGAGGATGGCGCCCAGGTCCTCGTGGGCGGCGTGATCACCAACCTGGCCCGCAAGTTCACAAAACGCGGCGACCAGATGGCGGTGTTCGTGCTGGAGGATCTCGACGCGTCGATCGAGGTGACGATCTTCCCCCGCACCCTGGCAGAACAAGGCCACAAGCTCGAAGAAGACCTGATCGTGTCGGTCAAGGGTCGACTCGACCGACGAGACGAGAGCCGATTCGGACTCATCGGGCAAACGATCAGCGTGCTCTCCGGCCTGGCGGACGGTCCTGCGGCGCCATTGCGGCTCCGTTTGCCGTCTGCTGCACTGGACGAGCTCAAGATTCAACGGCTCAAACGGATCCTGCGTGAGCACCCCGGCGAATCGGTCGTCATGGTCGACATCGGGCAGGGAACGGTGCTCAAATTGGCCGACGAGTTCCGCGTCGACCTCGACCGATCGGTCGGGGAGTTGCGCATGGCCTTCGGACACGAGGCGGTGTTGCTCTAAACTTTCACGAATGGCTCTCGACGTTGGTACCAACGACGCATCGGCGCTGACCGACACCGACCTCGACGAATTGGCCTCGATGGAGGAGGCGTTCAGCGCCGGGCACCTCTCGAAGGCCAAAGAGGACTGGGTGTTGATCACCACGGCCCGATTCGGCGACAAGCTGCACGGCTACACGTTCTCCACGCTGGAGCGCATCGGCGGAACACCCTGCGTGCTCATCGGCCTGCTCTCCGTGAGGAGGTCATCACGGCGTGACCAGGTGCTCCGTGGCTTGGTCAACGAGGCGTACCACCGGGCGCTGATGGCCTTTCCCGACGAAGACGTGGTGGTCGGTGCCCGGTTCGTTGCGGCTGACGGTCTTGAAGCGTTCAAGGACCTGCGCGAGCTCACCCCGTCGCCGGGAGTGCGTGCGGTTGGCGAAGAGCGCGCCTGGGGTCGGCGCCTGGCCAAGCGGTTCGGGGTCGACAGCGGATACGACGCCAACAGCTTTGTCGCCAAGAAGGGCGCCCAGAGCGGGTATCTCGATCATGAATCGAGCAAGCCGCACAAGCTCGACGCCGCCGTGGTGGAAATGTTCGCCGAGGTTCCCGTCGACAAGGGCGGGGCGATGATCGTCTACGGCTGGACCATGGCCGAAGACCTGGTCAAGCTCGGCAAACGGTGAGCGAGTTCGCCGACGTCGTCCGGCGTCGGCGAATGACCCGAGCGTTCGAGTCGACTCCGGTCGACGCCGCGGTGCTCGACGATCTCGTCGACCTGGCCGGTCGTGCGCCCAGCGCCGGGAAGACGCAGGGCTGGCACCTCGTGGTGCTGTCGGGGGCCGACACGGCGCGGTTCTGGGACATCACGCTCCCAGAAGAGCGGCGCGCCACGTTTCGCTGGCAGCAACTGCTTGATGCGCCCACCATCGCCGTGCCCTTCGCCGATCCCGACGCCTATGTCGCCCGGTATGCCGAACCCGACAAAGCGCGCAGCGGCCTCGGGGAGTCGGCCGACGATTGGCCGACCCCGTACTGGACGGTCGACGCGTCGATGGCAGTGATGACGCTGCTGCTCGCAGCCGAGGATCATGGGCTGGGAGCGTTGTTCTTCGGCGTCTTTCGCGGCGAGGCGGAGTTGCGGGCGGCGCTCGGTGTCCCCGAACGGCTGCAGCTGCTCGGTGCGATCGCACTCGGGTACCCGTTGGCGGCGGCCCAGCAGTCCGGGCGCAGCGCCGAGCGGCCTCGCCGCAATCCCGACGAGATCATCCACCGCGGCGCCTGGTAAGTCGCGACGAACGTGGTGTGACGGTGGGAACGATGGATGGGCCAGCCACACTGGAGGTGACGATGTGGGACGACGCCGACTTCACACCGTTGCCGCCGGCCGCGGTCCAAATCCGACTGCTCGGCTCGTTGCTCGCCGTGGGACTGCTGCTGGTTGTGCTCGTCGTCGTCGACGTTCTGGTACGGCGAGCGGCCGACGTCGATTTTTTGGTCGCAGTCGGCGTCATTCCCGCGGCGATTGCCATCGTCGTCGGTGCGCTCACCGTCGTGGCGGTGTGGCTTGGCTGGCGGGCGACCGGCTGGCGGCTCGACGAGCGCCTCTTTGCGATGCGTGCGGGGGTGTACACCCGGGAGTGGACCGGGGTGCCGCGTGATCGTGTGCAGTCGGTGCTCGTGTCGAGCAACCCGTTGCAGCGCTGGCGTGGGCTGGCCACGGTGACGGTCCGGACTGCTGGCGCGCACACCCCAGCCGTCGTTCTCGCTGACATCGAGGAGCCTGCGGCCGAGCGGTTGCGCGTCGAACTGGCGCCCGGCCGTGCGGGGCAACCGGTGTGAGCACGTTGCCTGACCATTCCGAGTCCGGGTCCGACGCCGACTCCGACCAGTGGCAGCGTCTGCATCCGGCGACGATCCTCAGCGATCTCGTCCGCCGGCTGCCACAGGTACTGATCGGCGTCCTGCTGATCCTCAACAGCAGCGGCGGCAATCAGCTGATCGACACGCTGCAACTCGTGATCGGCGTCTTCGCCATCGCGCCGGTCATCGTTCGGTACGTCACGGCTCGTTATTGCGTCGACGACTCCCTGCTGCGCTGGCGGGAAGGTCTGCTGCGGCGGCAAACCGTCGATGTGCCCCGCGCGCGCATCCAATCCGTCGACTCGCGCGTCGATCTCATCGGTCGTCAACACGCGACCGCCCGCCGACGTCCAACCGTCCAACCCGCGCTCGATCGACGCGAGAGGCACCGCGTCGGGCGAGATCAACCCCGCGTCGGTCAGGTCGGATCCCCGGAAGATCTCGACCCGCCGGGT
>JBCCVW010000250.1:0-5978 GCA_039194665.1 Actinomycetota bacterium | reverse complement strand
TCGAGCTCTTGAGACGAGAGGTCGCGGTGCAACGGACTTCGGCGACAAGCAGGAGCGTCCTTCGATATCCTCCGACCTGCGCCCGCACCGACATCCATCTGAGAAGATGCTCCGAGTGGCAGATCACCGAGGGGTCGGACTGACTCGAGAGCGCATCGCGCAGGCGGCGGTCGAGGTGGGCTTCGACGACCTCTCAATGGTCGCGGTCGCCAAGCACCTCGGCGTGTCCGGACCGGCGCTCTACTACCACTTCGACAATCAGGCCGAGCTCGTTCGCGCCGCTATCGGACGGGTGATTGCGATGGCCCCCGAGCCGCTGGCGAATCCAGGTTCCATCGCGGAGCTGGTGCACAGCGAGGCAGAGAACATGCTCGCGACCATCGAGAACCACCCCGGCATCGTCGCCGCGGCGGCAGAGACGATTTTGCGACGCCCGCCTGAGATCGAGGACCGCACCGCCCAATTGGCGTACCGGGTGCGCGCTCTCGGCATCGCTGAGGTCGCGGTACCGGTCGTGGCCGGGTTGATGGACTTTCTCCTCTTTCAACTCCTGCGCGGGCACCGCACGGACGACGGCGGCGAGATGCTGGCACAGCGCGGAATCAAGCTCAAGATCCTGACCGCAGGATTCGAGGCCCTGATCGAATCCGGCGATCCCGCACCCGACAGCGGTCGATAAGGCGCATTGACGTTGACCATTCGGTAGGGGTACGTTCGGCACCATGTTTAGACCCTCTAAACGACCGCTCGGTCATCTCCGTCACGTGATCGTCGCAGTTGGCCTGACGCTGCTGGCCGCCTGCAGTAACGGTGGCGACGACGCCGCATTCGAACCGGCGGATTCCGCCACCGAGTCGACCGAAACCGACACCGACGCCACCGTTGCGGATGACACGGGGGCCCGCACCGCCGAGCAGCCGGGAGCGGACGAACCCGACGAACGTGATGAGACAGCTGCGCCGGACGCAGCATCGGCCGCCGAGTCCGAACCGGCAGCGGTCGAACCGGACCAGCCGGATGTGACGACCACTGAGGCGACATCAGCCACCGACGAGCCGGTGCCGGCGCCAGTCGAGCTACCCCCGCTGTTCGAGGGTGAGCAGGTCGCGGTCGTTGGATCGTTCGACGTGTGGCCCAACGTCGGCACGCTGTTCGAGGTCGGCGTGGTTCCGGCCACCATCATCCGGTCCGAGGGAAGCATGCCGCCACCCGACTATTTCGTCGAGGAGTATGGCGATCAGCTCGACCAGGTCGGAACGGACCTGCTCGCCGGGCTGAACATCGAGGTGATCCTCGCCCAGAACGCCGACCGACTGATACTGCAGAAGACGTGGGAGGACGCCATTCCCGCGGACGTCATCGAGCTACTGGGCGGGAGCGACAACGTCTTGTTTCTCGACGATCTCGATTGGCGCGCAGCGCTGACCCAGGTCGCCGGCCTCGCTGGTGTCGACCCGGCCGAGGTACTGGCACCGTTCGAGATCGAATACCGAGCTCGGCTCGACAAGATCCTGGCCGCGATCGATCACGATCCAGCGGACGTGACGTTCTCGACCTTTACATGGTCCACAGACACTGTGGCGACGTCGAATCACACGACCATCGCACGAGCGGCCGCTGATCTCGGCTATCAGCTCAACGAGGCCGCGTTCTCGGCGGACGTCACCACCGTGAGCTTCGAGCGAGTGCTCGACCTCGATGCAGACGTCGTACTCATCCAGGACAACGTCGGCGTCGGGCTCGACGAGATTGCGCAACACCCGGTGTGGAGCCTCTCAGAGGCCGTGCGATCCGGCAACGTCTTCGAGCGCTTCGCCTACGGATCGGGCTCGTGGATCGAGACCATGGCCTTGCTCGACGACCTCGAGGTCTACCTGACCCAGTACGACGCCAACTGAGACCGCTCGGGCAGTCCGAGCGCGACGTGGCGCACTGTGCCGGTCTGCTGATGTCTGGCCGTTGTCGTTGTGCTCGCGTCGATCAGACGAACGCTGCGCCGGCGGCGCTGTCGATGTACTCGTCGATCCGAGTGATCTGATCGCCGCTCACCATGGCGATGACGCACGCCGGGATGTCGGCGCTGCGACCGTTCGGCAGGTCGACGTGGAGGTCGTGTTGCTGGACGAACCCGCCTGCGATCGCGTAGCGGCGAACGTTGCGGTACTGGCGGCTGATCGTGTTGCGCACGAGCCAGTCGAGGACTCGCAGGTTCTGCTCCTTCGTCTGCTCGATCCCGTCGTTGCTGTGCCAGACGGCCACGTCGTCGGCGTACACCTCCGCGACCGTCGTGGCATCGCCCGCCTCGATGGCCGCGAAGATCCGGTCGGCGACGTCGAGAGCGGACATGGCGTCAACGTAGTCCGATCAGGTGGACTGGCCGGCGAACTGGGCGTTGTACAGACGCCAGTAGGCGCCGCGGGCCTCGAGCAGCGAGTCGTGGTTGCCCTGCTCGCAGATCCGGCCGTCCTCCATCACGAGGATCACGTCGGCGCCCCGGATCGTCGACAGGCGGTGGGCGATCACGAAGCTCGTCCGGTTCTGGCGTAGCGCGTTCATCGCCTCCTGGATCAGCACCTCGGTGCGGGTGTCGACCGAACTGGTCGCCTCGTCGAGGATCAGGATCGACGGGTCGTTGAGGAATGCTCGGGCGATCGTCATCAGCTGCTTCTCGCCGGTGGAGATGTTGTCGCCCTCGTCGTTGATCATCGTGTCGTAGCCGGCCGGGAGGGCCTGCACGAACCGGTCGACGTAGGTGACCCTCGCGGCTTCGAGCATTTGTTCCTCGGTGGCGTCCGGGTTGCCGTACATCAGGTTGTCGCGGATCGTGCCGCCGAACAGCCACGTGTCCTGCAACACCATCCCGATGTCGGCGCGCAGCTCGTGGCGCGGGAACGACGCGATGTCGCGACCGTCGAGCGTGATCCGTCCGCCGTCGAGGTCGTAGAACCGCATGATGAGGTTGACCAGCGTCGTCTTGCCGGCGCCCGTCGGCCCGACGATCGCCACGGTCTGGCCCGGCTCGGCAACCACGTTCAACCCGGCGATCAGCGGCGTGTCGGCGTCGTAGGAGAAGTGCACGTCATCGAACACGACCCGGCCCTTCACCGGCGCCGGCTCAGCGGTCGGATCCTGCTCGGGCGACTGCTCCTCGGCGTCGAGCAACTCGAGCACCCGCTCGAGCGACGCGACGCCCGACTGGAACGTCGCCGCCATCGAGGCGAGGAATGTCAACGGCTGGGAGAACTGCCGGGCGTACTGGATCATCGCCTGCATCCCGCCGATGCTCAGCGCCCCCGCCGAGATCTGCAGGCCACCGACCACGGCGATCAGGATGTACTGCACGTTGCCCATGAACAGGATCGCCGGCTGGATCAGGTTGGCCATGAACTGGGCGCTGAAACTCGCCTCGTAGAGCTGGTCGTTGTCCTCGCGGAAACGCTCCTCGGCCTCGCGCTGGCGCCCGAAGCTCTTGACGATCGTGTGCCCGGTGAACACCTCCTCGGCCTGCGCGTTGAGGTTGCCGGTGTGGCGCCACTGCGCCATGAAGCGCGGCCGGGCCTTGCCGCCGATGAACTTCATCAGCCATACCGACACCGGCACCGTGATGAGTGCCACGAGCGCGAGCAGCGGCGAGATCGTGAACATCATGATCGTCACCCCGAGCAGCGTGAGCAGCGACGTGAGGATCTGGCTGATCGTCTGCTGCAGACTCTGGCTGAGGTTGTCGATGTCGTTGGTGACTCGGCTGAGGAGATCGCCGCGGGGCTGACGATCGACGTAACTGAGCGGGAGGTGGTTGAGCTTGCGCTCCACCGATCCACGCAGGGCGAACATGGAACGCTGCACGACGCCGGCGAGCACGTACGCCTGCGAGTACGACAGGATCCACGACGCCACGTACACGCCGCTGACGATGAACAGCTGTCGGTGCAGCGCGTCGAAGTCGATGCCGTCGGGGCCGGCGATGCCGTCGACGATGATGTTGGTCGCCTCGCCGAGCAGCAGGGGCCCGATCACCACGAGGCACACACTCAGGACCGTCGCGACGAACACGAACGCCAGCAGCGGACGCTCCTTGCCAAGGATCTCCCCGAGGCGCTTCAGGGTCTGGCCGAAGTTGTCGCTGCGCTCGGCCGGGATGCCGACACCACCGCCGGGGCCGAAGCTGTTGCGCCGCGCCTCGGTGCCGGCCGTGGCGAGCAACTGCTTGTCGTCCACCGGTTGACCAGGTCTGGCGGCACCGCCGTCGCCGTTCGTACCGTTCGCGCCGGATGTGTGCTCCGTCCGACCTGGGCCCTGTGAACCGCCGTTGTTGGATGTGCCGTTGTTGGATGTGTCGGCGCTCATGCCGCCGCTCCCTGGCCGATCTGCGATTCGACGATCTCGATGTAGGTCGGGCACGTCTCGAGCAGCTCGGCATGGGTGCCGCGACCGATGATGCGGCCATCGTCGAGCACGAGGATCTGGTCGGCCTCGGTGATCGTCGACACGCGTTGCGCGACGATCAACACGGCCGCGTTGGCCGTGTGCGGTTGCAACGCCTCCCGCAACTGGGCGTCGGTGGCGAGGTCGAGCGCCGAGAACGAGTCGTCGAACACGTACAGCTCGGGTTTCACCACGAGCGCCCGGGCGATGCACAAACGCTGGCGCTGGCCGCCCGACACATTGGTGCCGCCCTGTGTGATCGGCGCGTGCAGCCCGTCGGGCATCGTCTGCACGAAGCCGGCTGCCTGCGCCACCTCCAGCGCCTCCCACAGTGCCTCGTCGGTGGCGTCGGGTCGCCCGTAGCGCAGGTTCGAGGCCACGGTGCCGGAGAACAGAAACGGCTTCTGCGGCACGTAGCCGACTCGACTCCACAGCAGGTCGAGGTCGAGCCGGCGGACGTCGACGCCATCGACGAGCACGGTCCCCTCGGTGGCATCGGCGAGACGCGACACCAGGTTGAGCAGCGTGGTCTTGCCAGCACCGGTGCTCCCGATGACCGCCGTGGTCGTGCCGGCCTCGACGCGGAACGACAGATCGCAGAGCACCGGCCGATCGGCGCCCGGGTAGGCGAACGCGACGTCGCGGAACTCGAGCGTGCCGTGTTCGGGCGTCTCGGTCACCGGGTCGTCGGGCTGGCGAACGGTCGACTCGGTCTCGAGTACCTCGACCACTCGCTCGGCGGCGACCGCCGCACGAGGGATCATCGACACCATGAAGGTGACCATCACAACGGCGAACAGGATCTGGATCAGGTAGGTGAGGTACGCGACCATCGCCCCGATCTCCATGTCGCCGGCACCGATGCGATCGCCGCCGATCCAGATCACCGACACGCTCGAGATGTTGATGATCAGCATCACCGTCGGGAACGTCGCCGCCATCAGGCGCCCCGCCCGCAGTGCGGTCTGGGTGAGCTCGTCGTTGGCCTGCTCGAAGCGCTTGGTCTCCAGCGGCTCGCGGACGAACGCCCGCACCACCCGCATTCCGGCGATCTGCTCGCGCAGCACGAGGTTCACCCGGTCGATGCGCAGCTGCATCGCCTGGAACGACGGGATCATTCGATACACGATCGATCCGAGCGAGATCACCGCCGCTGGGATCGCGAACAGGATGATCACCGACAGCCCGAGGTCCTCACGGACGGCGAAGAAGATCCCGATCACCAGGTTGAGCGGGGCAGTGATCATCATCGTCACCGCCATGACGACGAGCATCTGGATCTGCTGGACGTCGTTGGTGGTGCGGGTGATCAGCGACGGCGCACCGAACTGGCCGACCTCGCGGGCCGAAAAGCCGGTCACGGTGTGGAACAGGTCGCGGCGGATGTCGCGGCCGAACGCCATCGCCGCCCGCGCCGCGTACCAGACGGCGGCCGCAGCGAACACGATCTGCACGAGCGTGAAGGCCATCATCACGCCGCCCATCGTGATGATGTAGTCGTTGTCGCCGAGCAGTACACCGTTGTCGATCAGCAGCGCGTTGATGGTCGGGAG
>JBCCVW010000249.1:0-6014 GCA_039194665.1 Actinomycetota bacterium | reverse complement strand
CCCCGGCGCCTTTGAGCCGGGCGTCGCCGATGCGGTGGCCGAAGCGGTTCGGACGACGGCGATCTCCCAGGGCTGTACGCGCGTCTAGTGACGAATTCGACAGTCCTCCAGCACGAGGCATAACCCCGGCTCGCTGTTAGAACGGTCGACGGTGTCCTTGCTCCGATTCGGCTCATCGGCGGCGTTTACGTCGCTACGCAACCCGGACTACAAGCTCCTGTGGTGGGCCGGCACGTTCTCGATGATGTCGGTGCAGATGCAGTTCCTGCTGCGTGGCGTGCTGGCCTGGGACCTCACCGAACGCGAAGGCGCGCTCGGCTTGGTCTATCTGTGTTTCGGCATCGCGATGCTCATTGCGACACCGCTCGGAGGTGTGGCCGCCGATCGCCTGCCCAAGCGGCGCGTGTTGATCGTGGCGCAGGGCGTGTTGATGTGCGCTGCGGTGTTCATGGGCGTCATGGTCGTGACCGACCTGGTCGAGTTCTGGATGCTCCTGGTTGCGGCGGTGCTGCAAGGCGCAGCGTTCGGTTTCTACGGCCCGACGCGCGTCGCGTTCACCGCCGACATCGTCGGACGCGAACAGCTCGGCAACGCGATCAGCTTGGCGATGCTCAGCATGAACGGCACCCGCGTGCTCGCGCCGTCGTTCGCCGGGGCGATCGCCGGCGTCGCGTTCATCGGACTCGGCGGCGCGTATCTCGTGTCGGCGGCGATCTCGTCGGCCGCCTTCTTCACGCTGCTGCGGTGCCCGCCCGGAGAGGCAGCGCCGAGAGAGACCGATACTGGACCCTTCCGCGAGATCGCCGACGGCGTGCGCTACGTCGCCGAGCGAGCGCACCTGCGCCGCCTGGTGATCACGTCGTTCGTCGTCATCATGTTCGGCTTCAACTACGTCGCATTCGTTCCCGCACTGGTGAAAGGCGAGTTCGGGCTCGGCGATGGCATGGTCGGACTGTTGATGTCTGCGAGCTCGGTCGGCGCCGTCCTCGTTGCGGTACCGCTCGCGGCGCGCGCCGATGGTCCAGGCGCGTGGCGGTTGATGATCGTGTCGGGACTGGTTTTTGGTGTCGGCGTGATGGCGCTCGGTGCCGCACCGTGGTTCTGGTTGGCGATCATCGTCACGATGATTCTCGGCGCCGGTACCACCGGTTATCAGTCCCTGTCGAACACGATCGCGCTGGCGATGACCGAGGACACTCATCGCGGCCGTGTGCAGTCGTTGATGATGCTGAGCTTCGCGGGCTTCGGAATTGCCGCCGCCCCGCTCGGTTTCCTCGCCGAAGCGATCGGCCTGCGCCAGGCGATCGAGCTGATGGGGGCGATCACGCTCGCCGGAGTGGTGATCTATGCCACGCTCGAGTATCGCCTCCATCGCCATGTTGACGCCGGTCCCGAGCACCGGGTGCCCACAGCAGTTGGCGCCGATGAAGGCGACACGCCGCACTGAGGGCGCGCTGGCCGATGAGCGCTGGATCATTAGTTGAGCGACGCCAGCTCAGCTGTGAGATTGGCCACGGCTCGGGTCTGCCAGCGTTGCCGACCGCCGACCGTGGCATAGATCGAGTCTCGCCCGAGAAAGCTGTGTAACACCGCCGCTCGACCGACCCGCCACGCCTCGTCGGCCACGTGTTGATACTCGAACCGGACACCGTCGACGTACGAGCGGTAGCCCTGCGGATCGGCGCCGAGCACCGCGAGATCGGCGTCGAACAGCACGGCTTCGACCTCGTCGGCTGGGTCGAGGTGGGTTGCCGTGCCTTCGATCGCACGGACGACGCGCTCGACCGCCGGCTGTTCCCAGCCCAGCGCACCGAGGTCGCGGGCGGCGAGCTGCGCGCTGTGATGTTCGTTGGCCGAGCTGGTCGGGTCGTAGACGGCGTCGTGCCAGAACGCCGCCGCGACGACCAGGCGGCTGGCGTCGTGGTCGCCCGAGGGCGCGTCAGGTGCGTTCGATGTGATTGCGGGCAGGGCCGGCCGGTCGTCGAGCAGTTCCCGACAGTGCCGTAGGACCCACGCCACGTGGGTCTCTGTGTGGTAGCGCCGGTGCGCCTCACGGTGCCGGCTGATCAACGCATCGAACGTGGCGCGATCCGATCCGACGAACCGCTGCCACCACAGCCAGAGTTCCGTCTCGTTGTTGACCACGCGCTGCAGTGTGCCACGGTGGACGCCGTGGCGATCTTGATCGATGAACCGCGTTGGTGGTGGCGGGGGCGCCGATGGTGTCATCTGGTCAGCGACGTCTCATACGACGAGCTGCACGACTTCGCTGCCGAACTGGGCATTCCGCGGCGGGTGTTTCAAGGCGACCACTACGACATCCCGGAGGAGCATCGCGACGAGGTCGTCGCTGCAGGTGCCGTCGAGGTCGAGAGCCGCGAGCTCGTACGTCGACTGCGTGCGGCCGGACTGCGCTTGAGTCCGGCCGAGCGTCGTGCTCGCGCCGGCTGACACAACCCAGCGGCGAGTGTCAGACAGGCCAGCGCGGTGGCTCGCTCGCCAGCGAGCGCGGGCAGTCCACCCGATCGCTGATAACGAACCACTCGAGCAGCACGACTCCAGCCTCCGCGAGGAGTGCGTCGCACGCATACCACCGGTTGATATCGGACGCATCGGCTCGACCACCCGGGCGGATCGAGGCCACGACCGCGCTCGCCCGCACACCGACCGGCGCGCCGCGGGCAACGATGCGAGACACTTCGTACACCGCGTCGCGCACGAACGTGTCGTGCACCATCAAGATGCTGATTCCTCGCTGGCACTCATCGAGCACCAGCACGAGGATTTCATGGGTCGGCGGCGTCGTCGCGGTGGCGCAGATGACGTTGAGCGCCTGCGCCGCGCACCGACTCGGGTCGATGCGGGCAGCCGGGATCTCCGAGGTACACCGTGACGGTTCCATGTGTCCTCCCGTGCGGCAGCGTGTGCCGCTGTCGTGCGGTCATGGGAGGAGTCGGTGCTCTGACCATATCGGCGGGACTGGGCGACCATTGCGGAACCGATGAGAACGCCGTGCCAGTCAGCCCGTAGCCTGGCGGTCATGTCGCGGGGGAAGACAACGATGCGCCAGGCGCTGCGTGCGCGGGCGACACGGTGAGCGGCGAACCCGAGCCCACGAGTAGGTGGGCGCTCCTCCGCCAAACGCTGCAGGCGCAGCGGCGCAATCTGGCGATCGGCACTGTCATCGGCCTGGTCTGGATGATCGGCAAGATCGCCGTACCCATCCTGGTTGGTTACAGCATCGATCGCGGTATCGGCGACGGCGACCGACTGTGGATGTGGGCCGGGCTGATCGCCCTCGCTGGTCTGCTCGCTGGGACATTCACGGCGATGCGCCGCTTCTTTGCGTTCCGCGAGGCGCGGTGGACCGAGGCTCGGCTGCGCGAGCAGCTGTTCAACCACATCGTGTCACTGCACGTCGGCTACCACGACCGGGCACAGACCGGCCAGCTGATGAGCCGGGCGTCGAGCGACCTCAATCAGATTCAGATGTTCGTGGTGATGATCCCGATCACATTGTCGAACCTCGGCATGATCACCGCTGTAGCGATCATCCTGTTCGTCACCGACCCGCTGCTCGCCCTGGTCGCTCTCGCTCCGTTGCCCTTCGTCAACGTCGCTGGCCGCCGGTTCTCCCAATCGATCCACCCGGCGGTGCTCGCGGTGCAGGCCGAACAGGCGGAGCTGGCGACGGTGGTGGAAGAGAGCGTCGGCGGCGTGCGCGTGGTGAAGGGTTTCGGCGCCGAAGCGGTGCAGTCCGAAAAGGTGCGCCAACAGGCCAACGCCATCCGTGGGGAGTCGATGAGCGCAGCGCGCATTCGGGCTCGTTTCTTGCCGGCGATCGAGATGCTCCCGCAGATCGGCTTGATCGCGGTGCTCGGCGTCGGCGGCATGCAGGTGATCGACGGCTCGCTCACGCTCGGGCAGCTCGTGCAGTTCAACCTCTATGTCGCGCTGCTGGTCGCCCCGCTACGCATGCTCGGCATGACGATCGCGTTCGCCCAGCGGGCGTCGGCGGCGCTGGAACGAGTCAACGAGATTCTCGACACGTCGCCACAGATCGTCGATGCCGTCGATCCGTCGGATCTGCCGAACGGCGGCCAGCGCGGTGCGGTGCAGTTCGACGATGTGCGGTTCGGCTACGAGCCCGACCTGCCGGTACTCGACGGCTTCGATCTCGATCTCGAGGCAGGGCAGTCCGTGGCGCTCGTCGGCGCGACTGGCTCGGGCAAGTCGACGGTGGCTCGCCTGCTGGTGCGGTTCTACGACGTCGACGCTGGCGTTGTGCGCATCGACGGCAACGACGTACGCGACCTCACACTGCACGACGTGCGACGAGCGGTGGGCATCGTGTTCGAAGACACCTTGTTGTTCCACGACACGGTGGCCGCGAACATCGCCTTCGCCCAACCCGACGCATCGAGTGAGGCGGTCGAACGCGCGGCGCGATTGGCTGGCGCACACGACTTCGTGATGGGGCTCCCGGATGCCTACGACACGATGATCGGCGAGCGCGGATACTCGCTCTCTGGCGGACAGCGCCAACGGATCGCGATTGCGCGGGCGATCCTCGCCGATCCACGCGTGCTGGTGCTCGATGATGCAACGTCGGCGGTCGACCCGTCGAAGGAGCACGAGATCCGCTCGGCGATGGCCACGGTGATGGACGGTCGCACGACGATCGTCATCGCCCACCGGCCGGGGACCATCGCGCTCGCCGACACGGTTGTGTTGCTCGACGAGGGCCGCGTCGTGGCCAACGGCACCCACGACGAGTTGCTTGCATCGAACGGTCGGTACCGCGACGTGCTCGCCGCGATGTACGCCGACGACGAAGCTCGTCAGACCGAGACTCAACAGCCGGCGTCGGCCACGCCCTCCTCGGCCGCCTCGACGTCCCCGGTTGGTGGCGACTGATGTGGCGCATGGGTGGTGTCGACGAGGAGGACCGCCTCGGACGTGACGAGGCCCGCCGTGTGCTGCGTCGATCAGCGCGCATGGCGTTGCCGTTCAAGCGCACCATCGCCTCGGCATTCGCCTTCACCTTTCTCACCACGCTCGGGCTCGTACTCGGCCCGGTGATCATCGGGTACGGAATCGACGATGGCATCGCCGCTGGCGACCGAGGCGTACTGCGCAACGCTGTGATCGTCTACGTCGCCGTGGTACTCGTCGGCTATCTCTCGGCGCGTCGGCAGTTCGTGCTGATCAACCGCGCCGGTGAGAACTTCTTGCGCGCTCTCCGTACCCGGGTGTTCGACCATGTGCAACGGCAGTCGTTGGCCTTTTACGACCGGTTCAAGTCAGGTGTGCTCGTTGCCCGCATGACCGCCGACATCGAGTCGATGGCCGAGCTGGTGCAGTGGGGACTGCTGCAGTTCGTGTCGGCAGGACTGCTCATCGTGCTCACGCTGGTGTTGTTGTTCGCGTTGTCGTGGCAGCTGGCACTCGTCGGGCTGTTGGTTCTGCCGATCATCGTCGTCGCCTCACGCAAGTTCCAGCGTGACTCCAATGCTGCGTATCTCGAAGTGCGCGAGCAGGTCGGCGAGAACCTGTCGACGATGCAAGAGGGCATCTCCGGTGTGCGGGTGATCCAAGCGTACGCCCGGGAGCCCGAGCAGATGAAGCGCTTCGCCCAGTCGAATCGCGGGCTGTTCGACTCCCACGTGCACAGCGTGAAGGTGAGCACCTGGTACTTCGGGTTGGTGGAGGCGTGTGGTGTGTTCGGCACCGCATTGATGGTCGGGGTCGGTGGGTGGCTCGTCTCGCGCGGTGACGTCCAGATCGGCACCGTGACCGCCGCCGTCCTGCTCCTCGCCCAGCTCTTCGAACCGGTACAGCAGCTGTCGCAGCTGTACAACACGCTGCAGTCGTCGGCCGCGTCACTCAACAAGCTCTTCACCATCCTCGACACCGAACCGGACATCCAAGACGGCCCGAGCGAGCTCCCCGCCCGTGGCGCCATCGATGTGCGCAACGTCGGCTTCTCGTATCCCGGCACCAGCGTGCCGGTG
>JBCCVW010000248.1:0-6040 GCA_039194665.1 Actinomycetota bacterium | reverse complement strand
GTTGCCGAGGAAGTGCGCGACGAGTTCGTTGACGGTGTGTGGCTGTGCGAGTTGGCAGATGTTGCCCAGTCGTCGTCGGTGGCGCACGCTGTGCTTGACGCATTGGGAACGCGACCTCGTCCGGGGTTGTCGTCGGCAGCGAGCGTGACCGAGCACTGCCGCACACGGTCAATGCTGATTGTGCTCGACAACTGCGAACACGTTCTCCCCGGTGTGATCGCTGTGGTCGAGGATCTCGCGGCGGCTGCGCCGAGTGTCCGAGTCCTGACGACGAGCCGTCAGCCGCTTGGAACGCGGCACGAAACCACCGTTCCGCTCGAGCCGCTGGCGCTTGATGATGCAGCCCCTGAACTGTTCGTTGCGTGCGCGCGTCGCGCAGCTCCGGGTCGCCAGTTCGGAGCAGACGACGAGGCGGCGATTGCCACGATCTGTCGTCGCGTCGATGGCATCCCGCTAGCGATCGAACTGGCCGCCGCGCGTAGCCGATCGCTGTCTCCGGCAGAGATCCTTGACCACTTGGACCATGCCCTGACCTCCGCGCGGGGTGAAGCCGCCCGGCCGCTACGCCATCGGACGATGGAGGCCGCGATCGACACGACGTACGAGTCCCTGTCCGACGTTGAGCGGTCGGTCTTCGAGGCGATGTCCGTCTTCGTCGGTGGCGCATCCCTCGAAGCCGCCAAGGCAGTGTCCGCGGACGTCGATGCGATGACGCTGCTCGACGTACTCGACGAGTTGGTTGCCAAGTCGCTCCTGGTCGCCGAACCCGGGCCAGGGGGCTCCAGTCGCTACCGGCTGCTGGAGCCCGTTCGTCAGTTCGCAGCCCGACGACTGGAGGAGCATGGTGGAGCTGCGACCGTCACCGAGCGCCACGCCACCTTTTTCTGCTCGTGGGCAGAGCAGTGGGCCGACGATGTCTTCGGCGCTGGGCAGCACTTGCGCGAGCGTCTGGACGCCGACTTCGCAAACGTCCGTGCAGCCGTCTATGCCTCGATTGACCTTGACGATGCGGATCTCGCCGTACGGCTCGTGGAAGCAATGGGCGGAGCCGCACAGTTCGTCTTCGAACGCCTCGAGGTGACCGTCTGGGCGCTGGCGGTGTTGGAGATGGCCAACACGGCAGCGCACCCGCTGGCTCCGCCAATGGCGGCCTCGGCAGCACAGGGATTCTGGTGGCGGGGCGACGTCGCGAGGTACGGCGAGCTGCTCGACGTAGCAGAAGCGCTTCCGAGCTATGACGGCACGGCGTGCGAGCCCTCACTGTCACGGGCGATCTACCTGCGGCAGGTGCACGGTGACGTCGACGGCTGCGTGGCGATGCTCGACCAGATCCAGCCACATGGTCCCAGAGAGCGAGCAATGTGGGTGTTCGCGAGGACCCAGATGAGTGCGGGGGACGACACCACCCGTCATGCGATCGATGCGCTGCTCGCCGAGGCCAAGACGACCACGAGTGTGGTGGCATCGATCATCGCTCACGGCAGCGACTCCTACTCCAAGCTGATGCGCGGTGAGGCGCCGCAGGCGCTGAGGGCGGCTCGGCTCGCCGTCGAGATGGCCCGATCGGTGGGCGCCCAGTTCCTGAGCCACATCTACGTGCTCGGCATCGGTCTCGCCGCGGACGCGGCCGACGCCGTCGAGCTACGCGACCTCGAGATCGTCCTTGAAACGCTCACTGAACAGCGCGACTCGGGCAACGCAACCGACATGTGGCTCACTATGACCGCTGCCGTATTTCTGCTCAGGGATGTCGAGCTCGCCGTTGCGGTTCATGTCGGCCTCGAGTCCGGTCCGTGGTCCGCGTCCCAAATGGTCAGCATCATCCCGATGGGCTTTCCTGAGGTCGGTGCACTCCGCGCTCCGTCGCCGGACGACGCCAGCACTGCGACGCTGAACCGGCGCGTCGTCGCTGCTCTGCATCGGCGGCTCTCGGAGATGGACGCCGAAGCCGCCAACTAGCGCGCCCCAAAGTTCCGCCTCTGCCACTGGTCGCCCACCCGAGAAAACCGCGATCAGACCGCGGTCGGGCGCCTCCGTGACGGCCGGTGCACGTACCAGCCGCATCTCGTCGCCGAACAGAACGGTCTGACCAACGCATACGATGGGGCGATGACCGACGCACCGCAGGCGTCAACGGCGCCGACCCGTGGCGCCCGTGAACGGATCCTGGGAGCGGCCGGCCCGCTGTTCTACGAGTTCGGTTTCGCAGCGGTGGGCATCGACCGCATCATCGCCGAAGCCGGCGTCGCCAAAGCCAGCCTGTACGCCCACTTCGACTCCAAGGACGACCTCGTCGTTGCCTACCTACGCGAGTCGAACGACGCGTTCTGGGCCTGGATCGACGGGTCGGTCGACCCCGACACCAACCCCGCAGATGCCCTCGTGGAGATCTTCGAACTCATCGAGGCACAGGCGACGAGTTCGTCGTGCTTCGGCTGCACGTTCCAGGTGACTGCAGCAGAGTTTCCCGACGTCGCCCACCCTGCGCACGCCGTCGCCGCCGACCACAAGCGGTCGGTGCTCGCACGATTCGCCTCGCTGGCGCGCGCCGCAGGTGCACGAGCTCCCGACACGCTCGCCGCCCACCTGCTGATCGTGATGGATGGGGCCTGGGCGGACGCGCGCGTCTTCGGCGCCGACAACCATGTCGCCGGCCTCGGCGACATGGCCCGCACCCTCATCGACGCCCGCCGCTGAACTGGACCTCAGACAGACCTGTCTGTACGATGGCGACGCGTGGACTCTACGAACGCCGCACAATCATGAAGGTCGCGGTCCTCGGCACCGGGATGGTCGGTCAGGCGCTCGCCAGCGGATTCGCTCGCTCCGGTCACGACGTCGTCGTCGGCACCCGCGATCCCTCCGCCACAACGGAGCGACGCTCACCAGACGCGATGGGTGCCCCTGGCTTCGGCGTGTGGTACGAGACCCACAGCGACATCCCTGTCCTGCGATCGGCTGACGCTGCCGTCGGCGCGGACGTCGTCGTCAACGCAACCAATGGCGTCAACTCGATCGCCGCGCTGGAACTCGTCGGTGATGAGACACTCGACGGCACGGTCGTGCTCGACGTGGCCAACGCCCTCGACTTCTCAACTACGCCGCCCGGCCTCGTTCCCCAACCCGAGCCCTCACTCGCCGAGACGATCCAGTCCCGCTTCCCGAATGCCCGTGTCGTGAAGTCGCTCAACACCATGAACGCCAACGTGATGGTCGACCCCGGCCTCGTCGGCGACGGAGACCACACCGTGTTCGTCTGCGGCGACGACCCCGCGGCGCGCAACACGGTGTGCACCCTGCTCAGCGATCTGGGCTGGAACGACATCGTCGATCTCGGCGACCTGAGCGCCGCGTCGACCGTAGAGGCGTTGTTGCCGTTGTGGCTGCGGCTGATGGGCGTTGTCGGCTCGCCGCTGCTGCAGTTCAAGATCGTCCACTGAACGCTGCGCGAGTCGGCTGATGCGTTTCGGTGTGCATCCCGTGCAGTTCACCGCCGACGCCGGTGCGTCGATCCCGAGCACGCTGCGCTCGATTGCCGAAACGGCTGAGCAGCTCGGCTTCGAATGGTTCGTGCTCTCCGACCACTGGTTCCAAATGGAAATGGTCGGCGACGTCACCGATCCGATGCCCGAGGGGTACACCAGTCTCGGATACGCCGCAGCGATCACTCAGCAGATTCAGATCGGGCTGCTCGTCACTGGCGTCACCTACCGGCACCCCGGGCTGCTGGCGAAAACGGTCGCCACGCTCGACGCCCTCTCTGACGGTCGCGCCATGCTCGGCATCGGCGCCGGGTGGTACGAGCGGGAGCATCGAGGGCTCGGCGTTCCGTTCCCGCCGCTCGGCGAGCGGTTCGATCGACTCGACGAGACACTGCGCATCTGCGAGCAGTTGTGGTCGACGAACGATGGACCCTTCGACGGCGAGTACTTCCAGCTGGCCGAAACGATCTGCTCCCCCGGACCGCTCCGACCCTCCGGCATCCCGATCGTGATCGGCGGCGGAGGCGAGCGGCGCACACTCCGTCTCGTTGCTGAGCATGGCGACGCCTGCAACCTGATCGCCTCCAGCGTCGATGAGGTCCGCCACAAGCTGGCCGTACTCGACCGGCACTGCAACGACATCGGTCGCGATCCTGCCTCGGTGCAACGCACGATGATGGTGCCCTTCGATGTGTCGATCGCGGGGACGCGTTCGCCGAGGATCTTGCCGTCTATGCCGATATCGGCATCGACCTCACGATCTTCGTCCCGTTCGGCGACCCGGTCGACTACCTGCACCGCTGCCACGAACAGTTCTTCTAACCGGTTACCGGATCTGCGAGGTCAGTCGTCGTCCTCGTCGAACTCGAGGTCCTCGTCGAACTCGAGGTCTTCGTCGAACTCGAGGTCTTCGTCGAACTCGAGGTCCTCGTCGAATTCCTCGTCGAATTCCTCCTCGAATTCTTCGCGCTCCTCCCGCTCCTCCCGTTCGGCGATTTCGTCGAGGTCCATTTCGGCGGGGGGCTCACCTGGCACACACGAGTCGAGGTGCAGGTTCTCACGTTCGGGCTCCTCGAACACCGGCCTGCGTGGCCCGTCGACCACCTCGCCGGCACCGTCCTCGTCGGGAATCACGTATTGCACGTCGGTTCGATTGCTCAGGCTGGTTCGGCCCAGGTCGATCTCGGCGACCGCGCTGACTCGCAGCCCGGTTCCGAACCCTTCGACCGTCACGTTGTCGATCTCGATCCCTTGCTCGTTGCGAAAGTGGCCGACGTCGATCCCGATCGTGTCGGAGCGCCCGTCGCCCACGATGCGCAGGCCGTCGATCGTGACGCGGTTGGCGTACGGTGCAGCGAAGGCCACCTCGTCGACGTTCCAGATCGTCGAATCGGCGAACGTCGACCGCAGCTGCGCGTCGTACTCGGCCGGCGGGTTGATCGTGCAGTCTTCGTAGTACAGCCCACCGCCGAAGAACTCGGTGTGCAGATAGAACACCTGCACCCCCCGGGTAACGCTGTAGGCCTGATTGCCGGTGAACGACCCGATCGGTACGTCCATGATCTGCATGCGCGTGCCCGCCGGCCCGATCAGCTCGCCACCGGGCACGTTGGCGGCATCGTGGAACACCTTCGACGTCGAGCCGTCTGGATTGCGTTCGAGCATGCCTTCTGGCCACATGATCACCGCGTGGCCGGACGTGCCGGAGAACACGTTGTTCTCCACCCGGACGTTGGGCGAGTGCAACCACATCCCGTCGCCTTGAAACCCATAGTCCTGACGACCCTCGCGGGCGTCGGGGTGGATCTCGTCGTCGTCTCGGCCACCTTTCAGCGGCATGTTCGGATTGACAATGCGCAGCGCGATGTTGTCGGTGAACGAGCCGATCTCGTCGCCCGCCTCGGTGTAGTAGGCAGCGCCAACGATGTCGTAGGCAACGTTGTTGGTGAAGTCGACGTGCGACGAGTGATTGACGAACGCCCATCCCGGATCGTTCGACACCACGGTGCCGTTGACCGTGGCCGGTGCTGCAGTTCGGTCGGTGCCGCCTCGGTGGAAGTGCAGCGAATAACGACCACGCACGTTGTCGCCACCAAGTACACGGGCAGGGATGAACGGGTTGAGGTCGACGAACTCGATGTCGTCATACCCCTTGGCTTTGTCGGATCGACCCAACCCGTCGAGCCATGCGTAGTCGATCGCCGCGTCGTTGGTGTGCATCACCATCACATGGCCGCGATGATCGAGGTCGGTGTTGGCAGAGGCGAACTGCACGTTGCGCGTCAGGTTGGCGACATGGACGTCGAGGTCAGTTCGCGGTGCCGCGTGATCGCGCTCGAGCGGGGCATCGAGTTGGACCACGTTGGCGTCCACGGCGACGATGGTGCGCTGTTCGTCGGTCGTTGGATCGGACGGATCGGTTCCGGCGATCACGACAACGTCGCCTGGCTGCCATCCGCTCGGAGACTGGATGAGCGTCACCGACGTGTCGCCGGCCATCGGGAACTGCGCCACCGCTGCGAACGGCAGCTTCTCGGCTCCATGAATCACCGTCGAGC
>JBCCVW010000247.1:0-6054 GCA_039194665.1 Actinomycetota bacterium | reverse complement strand
GTGCGGGTGTGCAGCTCGTGGCTGTGCAGCACGAAACGCGGCGACTCGGGCATGTACTCAGAGCGGAACGCGTCCCACATCACGGCCGGGGTGATCTCGGTACCGGTGTCTTCGGTGATGTGCTGGATCGTCTTCGAGAACTCGATCTGGAACCGCCGCGGCAGCTCGAACCCGTGCTCGGTCTTCATCACGTAGGCCACGCCCCCCTTGCCTGACTGGCTGTTCACGCGGATCACCGCCTCGTAGGTGCGGCCGACGTGCGCCGGGTCGATCGGCAGGTACGGCACACCCCACTCGGCGTAGTCCCCGTCGTCGTCGCGTCGTCGGTCGAGGGCTTCGAAGCCCTTCTTGATCGCATCCTGGTGGCTCCCGGAGAAGGCCGTGTACACGAGGTCGCCGACGTAGGGATGGCGCGGTCCGACGGGCAGGCGATTGCAGTACTCGGCGGTGCGTCGCAGCCGGTCGATGTCGCTCACGTCGAGTTCGGGG
Organism: Actinomycetota bacterium; assembly: GCA_039194665.1. Classification (GTDB taxonomy): domain Bacteria; phylum Actinomycetota; class Acidimicrobiia; order Acidimicrobiales; family Ilumatobacteraceae; genus JABSQH01. The sequence continues at coordinate 5,565 of JBCCVW010000247.1, read as the reverse complement.
TCGACCCCGTTCATGAACAGGTTCATCGCCAGGTTGACCACGTCGACATTGCCTGTGCGCTCGCCGTTTCCGAACAGCGTGCCCTCGACACGGTCGGCTCCCGCCATCACGCCGAACTCGGCGGCCGCAATGGCGCAGCCCCGGTCGTTGTGCGGGTGCAACGACACGACCACGGCGTCGCGTTGCTTGATCGTGCGGCAGAACCATTCGATCACGTCGCCATACACGTTGGGCGAGTAACACTCGACCGTCGCCGGCAGGTTGAGGATGATCGGGTGCTCCGGCGTTGGCTCGATCACGTCCATCACTGCCTCGCACACCTCGATGGCGAAATCGGGCTCGGTCAGGGTGAAGCTCTCCGGGCTGTACTCGTAACGAATCTGCGTGTCGCCCATGCCCTGTTCGAGCTTGCGGCACAACTTGGCGCCATTCACTGCGACGTCGACGATTCCCGCCTTGTCGAGCCCGAACACCACCTCACGCTGCAGCGGATTGGTCGAGTTGTAGAAGTGCACGATCGCCCGCGGTGCGCCGTCGAGGCACTCGTACGTGCGCTCGATCAACTCATCGCGGCACTGCACCAACACCTGGATCTCGACGTCGTCGGGGATCCGGTCTTCCTCGATCAACTGGCGGATGAAGTCGAAGTCGGGCTGGCTCGCCGCCGGGAAGCCGACCTCGATCTCTTTGAAACCCATCGCCACCAGCTCTTCGAACATCGCCAACTTGCGCGTCGGATCCATCGGATCGATCAACGCCTGGTTGCCGTCGCGCAGGTCGACCGAGCACCAACGCGGCGCCCGCTCGATGACCGTGTTCGGCCAGGTGCGGTCGGTGAGCACGAGCGGCACAAACGGGGCGTAGTGCTCGATCGGCATCGAACTCGGTGGCTGGACCGGGGTGTGTGCGGGTTGTGCAGGCATCGGTTGCTCCTAGAGAGGGCGTGAAAAAGCGGGGCTGAAAAAGCAAGAAGCCCCCGGCCGGATCGGCGGGGGCTGCGGGCGAGCGCGGATATGTGACGCTCGCCCTACAAAAGAAGCAGGAGGGTCGCGGCGGTCGTCACGAACACCGACCGTACCGATCACCGCCGATCGATGCAACCCGCTTGTACCCTGGCGCACCACATGGCAACAGATCATTCACGGCGGGGAGCGCCCCGCCAGCGGCGCAGTCGGCGCCGTGCCCCCAAGCGATCGGGTGGCCGTCCGGGCGACGATCGCGACCACGTCAATACCGAAAAGCTGACCAGCACGAACGTGCTGCCGCCGGTGGAACCACCGACGGGCTTTGCCGATCTCGGCGTGCCGTCGCGGATCGATGACGGGCTCGCTGCCTGCGGATTCGCCACCCCGTTCAACATCCAGACCGAGGCCATCCCCGTGGCGATGACGGGCAAAGACGTCTGCGGTCGCGCCAAGACGGGCTCGGGGAAGACCCTCGCCTTTGGCGTTCCGATGCTCGCCCGCATCACCGATGCGGCGGAACCATCGACGCCGCTCGGCCTCGTGCTCGTGCCAACTCGCGAGTGGGCGGGGCCGGTAGCCGAGGTGCTCGAGCCGGTGGCCGAGCACGCCGGGATGACCGTGCTCCCGGTGTACGGCGGGGCGTCGCGCCACCATCAGATCGACGAGTTAGCCAAGGGCGTCGAGGTGGTCATCGCCACCCCGCTCCGTCTGATCGACCTGATCAAGTCGGGCGAGGTCACGCTCGACCAGTGTCAGATCGTCACTCTCGACGAGGCCGACCGCATGGCCGACGACGGGTTCACCCCGCAGGTCGAGTGGATCTTGCGACACTGCACCGCACGTACCCAGACGATGTTGTTCTCGGCCACGCTCGATGGCGACGTCGGCCACTTGATCAAGCACTACCAGCGCGACCCCGAGACCGTGGCCATCGATGAAGCCACCGACACGGTCGGCACGATGCACCACCTGTTCCTCGCCGTGCACCACATGGACAAGGATCGAGTCATCGGGTCGATCTCCACGAGCATCCCGAAGATGCTCGTGTTCTGTCAGACCAAGCGGGTATGCGATCGCGTCGCCCGCAACATGAAGGACCTGGGCATCGACGCCTCGCCGCTCCACGGCGACATGCAGCAATCGAGCCGCGAGAAGGTGTTGCGGCGCTTCGCCGAGGGCAAGCTCAAGGTGCTGGTGGCCACCGACGTCGCGGCGCGGGGGATCGACATCGACGACATCGGTGCGGTGATCCACTACGAGCCGGCCAAGGACGTGAAGGACTACCTCCACCGTTCCGGCCGTACCGCGCGGGCCGGCCGTGACGGATGGGCGGTCACCCTCGTGGAGTACAACCAGCACACCCAGGTGCGCGTGCTGCAACGGGGGATGCGACTGCCGACCGAGAAGGCCACCGAGGTGTTCTCGAACGACAAGCGGCTGCTCAACCTGATCGAATTCGACGCCGACTGAGTCGACACCGCGACATACGGTCGCTCCGTGATCGAGGTCCCCGAGGTCGTCGTCAACAAGGCGCGTGCCCACGGCGTGCTCGCCTGGGTCGACGAGCTCCTCGGGCTGGTCGACGAGCTCGCCGACCGGTGGGAGCTGACGCCGGGCGAGGTCTACGACGGCGGCACCGAGGCGCTGGTGGTCGCCGTCGAGTGCGCCGACGGCAGTCCCGCCGTGCTCAAGCTGCTGGTGCCGGGCCGGGAGTCGGTCGCGGCCGGTGAGGTCCACGCGCTCCGGCTCGATGGCGGCCGGGCGTGTTCCGCGCTGTTGCGTGCCGACGTGCAGCGGGGCGCCCTGCTGCTCGAACGACTGGGCCCGTCGATGAACGACCTCAGCATCCCGATCGAACAGCGACACCCGGCGCTGTGCCGTGCTGCACAGCGCATGTGGCGCACGGTGCCGAGCGACGGGCTGATGTCCGGCGCAGACAAGGGCGCCTGGCTGATCGACTTCGTCGACACGCGGTGGACGCGCCTCGATCAACCGTGTTCGACGGCGGTGGTCGATCACGCCCGACACTGCGCCCGGCGGAGAATCGCCGCGCACCGCGATACGCGTTCGGTGCTCGTGCACGGAGATGTCCACGAGTGGAACGCGCTGCGCACGCTTGAGGGCGACGACGGTCTTGGTTGGAAGCTGATCGACCCCGACGGTGTGTTCGCCGAGCCCGAGTACGACTTGGGGGTGATGATGCGTGAGGATCCGGTCGAGTTGCTCGACGGCGATCCGCGGGATCGGGCGCGCCGCTTCGCGGAGTGGACCGACACCGATGCCGATGCGATCTGGGAGTGGGGCGTCGTCGAACGCGTGGCGACAGGACTGCTCGCCGTCGAGATCGATGTGCAGCCGGTCGGCGATCAGATGCTCGCCGCGGCCGAGGCAGTCGTCGACGCGTGAAGCGTTGCACCAGTGGCAAACCCCGGCGGCGGTGCGTCGTGCGCCATCACGATCACTGAGCGATCGCCGAATGCGGCCGCCAGTCCCGAAATGGTGGATGTCGCCGTCGCCGCATCGAGGTGCGACGTCGGCTCGTCGAGCACCACGATCACGTGCTCGGTGAGAAGTACCCGGGCCAACGCCAAGCGATGCGCTTCGCCACCGCTCATGGCTGTGCCGTGTCGGCCGACGTGGGTGTCGAGTCCGGCGGGCAGCGCGTCGAACCACGCGCCGAGCGCCACGGTACGTAGTGCCTCGATCATCGCATCGTCGGCAGCGCCGCGATCAGCGATGCGCAGGTTCTCTCGAATGCTCGTGTCGGCAATCCATGGCGCCTGGTCGACCCATGTGACGGTGCGGCGCACGGCATCAGCTGCCTCGGACACCGCGTCGACGTTTCCGAGCAGGTAGCGACCGTCGGCGATCGGGCAGAACCGCACCAGGGCCGCAGCGAGCGTCGATTTCCCGCTGCCGCTCGGACCGGTCACGGCAATCCGCGCGCCGGGTTCGACGCCGAGTTCGACCGGTCCCACGCCGCGTCCGGTCGTCGGCCACGTCGCCGTGAGGTGTGCAAGGTGCAGCGGGGGATGGTCGGTGATGGCCGTGTCGTGACCGGACTCCGCTGGCGCGCGGGCGAGGATGTCGGCCACGCGTTGCGCGGCGTCGCCGATCGCTGGGAGTGACGTTGCGGCATCGTCGACCGCCGTGTTGAGCTCGATCGATGCCAGTGGCCACAAAACGAGGACGCCGAATAGCGGCGCGCCGATCTGCGCTGCCTCGCTCCCGATGACGGCGAGCGTGGCGGCGACCGTGTACACCGGCGCGGCGGCGAGGAGTGCGGCCGTTCGTGCCCGCGCGGTCGCGCGTCCGCGCTCGATCTCGTCGATGTCGTCGCCCAGGCGATCGACCGTGGCACGCGCGGAGGAGGCCCGGCGGCTGGCCACCAGCAGCTCAGCGCGGTCGGTGATATCGAGCGTTGCGGCGCGCAGCGCTGCGGCGGTGGCGTTGCGCGCTCCTGCGCACTGGCGCTCCGCCCGGAATGACGCCATTGGGATCACCACCGATGCGAGCGTCGCGCCCACGACGAGCACGAGCGCGGCGCGGGGATCGATGACGAGTGTGACCGCAAGGGTGAGCGTGGTGGCCACGGCAATCGAGATCGTGGGCACCAGCACGCGCACGAACAGATCGAGCAGCCGGTCGATGTCGTCGACGACCCGCGTGGCGACGTCGCCGCGGTGCAGATCGGACAGCGCACCCGGCGGTGCGGCAGCGAGTCGACCGACCACGGTGGCGCGCAGCTCGGCAAGTGCGCGCAGTCCTGCGTCGTGAGTCGCCAGACGCTCGGTGTACCGGAACACCCCCTTGCCGATACCGAAGGCGCGCACGCCCGTCACGACGAGCGCCACCGCGGAGATCTCGGGCTGCTCGCTGGCCCGCACGATGAGCCACGCCGACAACCCGGCCAATCCCAACGTGCAGATCTCGGCGAGTGATCCGAGCGCGGCGGCTCCGAGCAGCCGACGGCGAGCTGGCCGAGCGGTATCGAGCACTGTGGCCACGGCGGATCGCCACGTCGACCCGTCCGTTTGCGGGTCGGCCCGCGTTGGCTCGGACGCGACGACTGAATCGCCGAGTGGTGTGCCTGGTGGTGATGTGCTTGGCCTCGCCGTTGCTGTCGGCGACCCCGCCTCGGTCGCGGGGGATGGGCGAAGCGTGGTTCCGATCTCGACGATCTGATCTGCCTCGGCGGCCAGCCGCTCGTCGTGCGTGGCGACGAGCACGACGGCGCCGTCGTCCCTCGCCGCGGTGCGCAGCGTCGCCACTACGGACTCCGCAGCCACCTGGTCGAGCTGCGCGGTCGGTTCGTCGGCGACGATCACCGAGGCGTGTCCCGCACGGACCATGGCGGTTGCCCGCGCCACCTGGACGCGTCGCAACTGCCCTCCCGAGAGTTCTGCTGGGCGGCGCGATCCGAATCCGGCCAGACCGACCGCCGAGAGCGCGTCGTCGACCATCGCCGGAACGATCGGTAGATCGCCGCACACCTCGTTGGCCACGGTGGATGCAAGCGGTCGCGGCAGCTGCGGGATCACCGCCAGTCGATCGTTCCACGCAACCGGGTCGAGGTCGTGCACATCCACGCCGTCGACGG
>JBCCVW010000246.1:0-6100 GCA_039194665.1 Actinomycetota bacterium | reverse complement strand
GTCTGACACCGTGTTACACGCAGGGGCGTAACACGGTGTCAGACACCACCGTTGCAGGTCACCCAGGTCGGAGGCCGGCGAGCAGCGCATCGATCACGTCGTCGGCCACGGTGTCGGCGACCGGCGGGGCCATCGTGGCGACCGTGGCGACGCCGTGCATCGCCGCCCACAGCGTGAGCCCGAGCGTGTCGGCGTCGCGGTCGACCAAGTCTCCGTCGTCGATCGCTTGGCGCACGTCGTCGACTGCAGCGTCGAACACGCCCGTCGCGGCAGGGAGTTCGTTGTCGGCTTCGATCGCCACCGCCCGGGGCCGGAACATGAACATCACGCGAAACAGCTCGGGGCGGTCGCGGGCGAAGGTCACGTAGGCGAGGGCGCGATCGCGCACGCGGTCGATGGCTCGCTCACCGCCAACCGCGTCGGCCGCCTCGAGTTCCTCGTAGCCGAGCGCAGCGACCGCTTGGAGCAGGTCGTCCTTCGACCGTGCGTGGTCGTAGAGGGCTGGAGCGGTCACGTCGAGCGCGCCGGCGAGGCCGCGCAGTGACAGCTGCTCGTGACCGTCGGCTTCGATGATCTGACGCGCCTGGTCGACGATGCGGGCGCGTGTCAGCAGTGCCACGATGCACCGACCGCGGCGTGGATGACTGGGCGGATCGTCGAAACGTTCAGTCGGCGATCCAGCTGCCGTGGAATCCGGTGGGGATCCGTCGTGGGAGGTGCACTTCGGCAACAGCATCGGCGGCCATGTTCGAGGCGTCGAGAATCGTCAGATGCGACGTATCGGTCGTCTCGTCGTGGACATAGGTCATCAGGTATCCGTCGTCTTCGTTGGTCGCGCCCTCGGCGGGAACGAACACCGGCTCGCCTGGCACCTGGCCCTTCTCGAACACGTGCGACGTGCGCGCGCCACCGTTGGCCATGTCGTACTTGAAGATCTCGCCGATGGTGCCGTTGATGAATGAGGTCGACATCGTGTAGCCGTACCGGTTCTGCTGCCCGACCATCGAGTCGGGAACCCGCGGGAACTCCGAGCTGCGATCGTCGAGCTGGCGCTCGGTGTAGTTGCCGGTGGCGCGATTGAAGCGCCACTCCCACATGTGCGGCATCTGCTCTTCGGGCGCGGCCACGTCGGGGTCGCCGATGTCGGAGCTGGTGCGCCAGATCTCCTGCAGGCGGCACCCGTGCACCACGACCTCGTCGCCGTCGTCGTACGCGTTGAGGGTATGGAACACGTAGCACGGGTCGACGTCAAACCACTGCACGTCGGCGTCGGTGCCCTCGCGGGGCATCACTCCGAAGCGTGCCGGGTAGTCGTCGCTCCAGCGGATCGGCATGCCGCCCTGCATCGCCAGCTCCATGTCGAAGATCGCCGGGAGGTCCATGAAGACGGTGTGATTCCGCGAAACGACGAAGTCGTGCATCATCGTCGGGCCGGTAACGCTGATCTCCTCGGACTGCACGAGCTCGCCTGCGGCGTTGACCCGGTGGTACACGAGATATGGCGGTAGCGAGCTGTAGCCGAAGAACAGCAGATCGCCGGTGTCAGGGCAGATCTTCGGGTGGGCCGTCATCGCCGTGGCCAGCTTCCCGCCGTAGTCGTTGGGCCCGACCGTGTCGAGGTCGTTGGTCAACACGTACGGGAACGAACCCTCCTCGAGCGCCAGAATCTGCCCGCCGTGACCGATCACATGGGTGTTGGCAACGCCGACGGTGTAGTCGAACTTCAGCGTCTCGCTGTTGAGATACATGTCCATCCGCTCGACACCGGGGTTGGCGTAACACGGGGTGCGGACGTAGCGGTTCTTGTACCAGTTGGCGCCGCCCTCACCGAGCTCGATGCCGTGGATCATGCCGTCGCCGACGAACCAGTGATCGGAGTGGCCGGTCTGCGGGTTGGCGCCGTTGCGCACATAACGCCCTTGTAGCTCAGGAGGAATCGACCCCTTCACTTCGAGGTCGGTCAGCGTGACCTCGTCGAACACCGGCGCGCGGTTGTCGCGCAGATGCCACGGCAGCTGCTCGGTGGTGGTGTCCGGTGTTGCTTCGGTTGCGGTCATGGGCGCTCCTTGGGTCGAACTGCGGCGAGTTCGTGCACGAACGCACGAATTCCCCCGCTGAACAGTGTTCAGCAATGACGGCTCGGGGTCAAGGAACTTCTTGAACGTGCGTTAAATTTGTCGAACACGGCCGTCGGCTCGCGCCGCGAGCTGGCCGCACCGGGGGTGCAATGACGAGAGAGCGATTGTTATCGACCGCCCGCCGGGCGATGGCGCACCGCGCTGCTGGGACCCAAGACCAGGCGCCCGGCGTCGTGTCGGTACCGGCCAGTCACTACACCGACCCGGCCCGATGGTCGACCGAGATGGATCGAGTCTTCGGCCGGCTCCCGCTGGTGGTCGCCGCCTCGAGTGAGCTGTCCGAACCGGGCAGCTACGTGTCGGGCGACACACACCACACGCCGTATCTCGTCAGTCGGGGCGCCGACGGTGCGCTTCGTGCGTTCCAGAATGTGTGCAGCCATCGTGGGGCGATCGTCACGCCGCCGGGGAGCGGAGTCGCGCGCCGGCACACCTGCAGGTACCACGCCTGGACTTATGACGACCGTGGACAACTCGTCGGTGTGCTCGACGCTGACGAGTTCGGCGACGTCGATCGGACGTGCCTGGGGCTCACGCCACTGTCATGTGTTGAGCGCGCCGGGCTGGTGTGGATCATGCCCGACAGCGCTGCGGCGATCGACATCGACACCTTCCTCTGCGGGTACGGCGAGATGCTCGAGCATCTCGAACTCGCCGACTGCCACCCAGTGGGTCGGCAGACCATCGCCGGCCCGAACTGGAAGATCGCCTACGACGGCTATCTCGACTTCTACCACCTGCCGGTCCTGCACCGTGACTCGTTCGGGCCCGAGATATCGAACAAGGCGCTGTACGACGCGTGGGGTCCGCACCAGCGGGCGACGTCTCCCGATCAGGGATTCGAGCGGCTGGTCGATACTCCGGAGGCCGACTGGGCGGTGCGTCATCTCAACGGCGGGGTGTGGACGATCTTTCCCCACGTGTCGATCGCCACGATGGATGCAGCCGGCCGGATGTACATGGTGTCGATCCTGTCGCCGGGCCCAGATCCGTCGTCGTCGACAACGACGCAACTGTTCCTGCACACGCGCGAGCTCGACGAGTCGCGGCTGGCCTTGGCCCGCGAGCAGATGGGATTCTTCGAGCGTGTCGTGCGCGACGAGGACTACGCCATGGGAGCCGGGGTGTACCGAGGATTGCGGTCCGGCGCGAAACAGTCGGTGCTGTTCGGGCGCAACGAAGGGGGAGGGCAGCGATTCCACGCCTTCCTCGACCAGCTCCTCGAGACCGGTGACGGCGATCTGTCGCAACTGTTCATCGACGCGGCGGCGGAATCGACGAGTCTCTCGCCGTGAGCCGGCCGCAGTCGATCGACGAGGTCGATGTCTTCGCCCCGGAGACGATCGAGGACTGGTACCCGACCTACGACCTGCTCCGACGGGAGTGTCCGGTCTACCGCGTGCCCGGCACCGACACCTACTTCGTGTCTCGGTACGACGACATCATCACCGTGTTGCGCCAGACCGATGTGTACCGCCGCGGCGACGGTGGCACTCGACCGCTGCTCCGTGACCCGCAGGCCGCGGCCTACTATGCCGAACACGGTTGGCCCAAGCGACTCCCACTCGGCATCGACCCGCCCAAGCACCGCCGCTATCGGGAGATGGTCGACCCGTTCTTCAACGTCGCCGGAGCCGAGGCGCAGCGACCGTTGATCGAGGCGATCGGCGACCGGCTGATCGACGACATGGCGCACGCCGCAGGAACGGGCCGCCCGGTCGACTTCCTCGACGCGTTCGCCGTACCGCTGCCCGTCGAAGTGATCACCACGATGATCGGCTTCCCACTCGCCGACATCGAACAGCTCAAACGGTGGAGCGAGGCCTGGGTGGCACCCTTCTCGTTGCAGCTCGACGCCGAGCAAGAGCGCGAGGTCGCCCGCTTGAACGTCGAGTTCCAGCACTACATCGCCGACCACATCGCACAACGACGGGCGCATCCGACCGACGACGTCATCAGCTACTTGGTGGAGACGCCGGTGCGACTGGCCAACGGCGACCGTCCGCTGCGCGACGACGAGATCATCAACATGATCGATCACCTCTACATCGGCGGCAACGAAACGACCACGTTCGCCCTCGCCTCGGGCATGTGGCTGCTCATCGAACATCCGCAGATCCAGGCGACGCTGCGTGCCGATCCGACGAAGATCCCAGCGTGGGTCGACGAGGTCCTCCGCCTCGAGTCGCCCACGCAAGGTATGGACCGACACACCGCGGTCGATGCGGAGCTCGGCGGCACGACGATCCCGCAGGGCTCGCACGTGCACATCCGCTACGCCGCCGCGAACCGCGACGCCGATCAATTCGAGTGCCCGGCCGACGTCGACCTCGGCCGAGCGAACGGATCGCGCCATCTGGCGTTCTCACTCGGCGAAACGCACTGCCCCGGCGCCGGCCTGTCGCGCCTCGAGCAGGTGATCGCCACGACGGCGCTCCTCGACCGGTTCGACAACCTGGCATGCGCCGATGGCGCAAACGACTTCCACCACGCCGTGAACTTCACGCTGCGCGCCTTCGACACGCTGCACATCACGTTTGACGACCGTCGGCGGCCGCCCACCACGCAGTGAAATGGGCCAGCAGCGCCCGGTCGACCAGCTCCACGATGAGCCCGCTCCGTGGCTGTAGGTACGTGAAGAACCCGTAGCCGTTCTCGGGAGCGCGGTATGCGGCGACGAGTTCCCATCCGGCGTGCTGCAGCCGCTCGGTCTCCGCGGCGATGTGGTCGACCCACACACCCATGTGGTGCGCTCCCGGACGCTGGTGCCCGTCCCACACCGATCCAGGTGGGCCCTCCACCAACTCGATGTGTTGCGGACCCTCGACCGAGTAGGTGTAGCGCAGGCGCACCTGGTGTTCGCCCTCCGCTGGCGTCCAGACCGACTGTGTGTCCGACTCCTGGGGTGCGGCCCACGTCACACCGAGCGCCGCACCCATCTCGGACATCGCGGCGTCGAGGTCGGCAACACGCACACCGATGTGGAACGCGTCCCCGAGATCGATCATCGTGGGTGCTCTCGCGTTGTCATGGCCCTGGCCGGTCGAGATCGGCCGGACGCTGCAGCAACTCGCACACCGTGCGCGTGAACTCGGCGGCGAGCGCGCCGTCGAACACGCGGTGATCCCATGTGAGCGACAGCGTGACTCGGGCGGCGGTGCCGACGTCGCCGTCGCGGACGACCACGTCGTCGCGCACTCGACCAACGCCGAGGATCGCGGCGTTCGGTGGGTTGATCACCGGTGTGAATCCGTCGACGCCGTAGACCCCGAGCGTGGTCACGGCGAACGTGCCGCCCTCGAAGTCGGTGAAGCCGAGCGCGCCCGACCGGGCACCCTCGGCGAGCCGCGACGACTCGGTGGCGAGATCGACGAGATCACGTTGCACGGTGTTGCGGATCACGGGCACGACGAGCCCGTCGTCCACAGCGACCGCAAGCCCGATGTGCACCTCCTGCAACAACGCAATGCCATCGTCGGTGACCTGACTATTGACCCGGCCGTGCTGGCTGAGCGCCCGCGCCGCTGCGGCGACGACGTAGTCGGTGTAGGTCGGTACAACCCCGCCGGTTTCCTTCCGCTGTGCACGATCGGCGGTGATTGCGTCGCCGTCCGCGTCCATGAACAGCGACAGCTGGGCCATCTGCTGCAACGAGGCATGCATCCGGCTGGCGATCGCCCCGCGCATTCCAGTGAAGGGGACGATCGCGGTCGGTTCCTGGGTGGGAGGCGGAAGGGTGGATGGCGCCGACGAGCTCGGTTCGGCCGAGGCGACCAGGAGTGTGCGCACGTGACGGGCGACCGCCTCGCGCGTGACCCGTCCGTCCGCCGGGTCGACGTCGACGGTGCTGACATCGAGTCCGAGGAGATCGGCGAGCTGCCGCGCTGCGGCTGTCGCCGGCACCGGGCCGCCAGTCAGCGGCACGGACGAGGGTGGTTCGGGTGCCGTGCGGCGTTCGTCGG
>JBCCVW010000245.1:0-6177 GCA_039194665.1 Actinomycetota bacterium | reverse complement strand
GAGGAGTGCCCCGGCGAGTGCATCTACATCGAACCGTGAGCTGAGCGGGCGGTCCACGTGAACGCCGTCACCGACCGCCCGGCACGCCAGCGCAATCCGCGCGGCGAAGGCGACAAGCTGCGCCAAGAGCTGCTCGACGCCGCCTCTGAGTTGATGGCGACGCACGGCGACATCGACAGCATCTCGCTCCGTGCCGTCGCCCGCCGAGCCGGCGTGTCGGCGACGGCGGTATACCGCCACTTCGACAACCACGTCGACCTCCTACGCGCCGCGGTGCTCGACAGCTGGGCCGAATTCCTGGGTGTGCTCGCCGATGCCCAAGCGTCGAGCGACGACCCCTACGAACGATTCGCCACGATGGGACAGGCCTACGTCCGCTTCGCTATGGAGCGGCCGGGTCGCTATCGCGTGTTGTTCTCCAACAAGCTCGACCTCGGTGTGCTCGATGGCTCGTCGACCACCACCGTCGACGGCGACAGTGCGTTTCAGCTGCTCGTCGACACGGTCGGTGACATCCTTCGAGCACAGAACGACGAACGCGATCCGTTCTTCGTCGCCGTACAGGTGCACACCTGGATCCACGGCATCGTCGATCTACAGGGCTCCCGTCCGAGCATGCCGTGGCCGGCAACCGAGGCGTTGCTCGACGGGCTGCGGGTGGCGCTCGACCTCAACCCGCACTGAGCTCGTTCAGGCTCCAGCGGCGCGTGCGGCCCCGAGGAACCGTCCGACGCTGAGAAACCCGGTGTGGGCCACCATGCGGTGATCGGGGCGCACCACGGGACCGTCGATGTGCCACCCGCGATGCAGCACCTCGACCGTGCGGGCGTCGATCCACCGACCCTTCATCGCCTCGCGCGTCTGTTGCGCCTGGGTGATCGACGGCGTGTAGGCGACGACGAGCGCCCCCGGTTCCAGCGCGGCCTCTAGGTGGGGAATCACACGCCAGGGTTCGGGAAGGTCGAGAACGCCGCGATCGAACGGGCCGTCGTCGCCGTCGACGCCGTCGTAGCTGTCGGCGATGCGCACACGGTAACGGTCCATCACCGAGGCGCCGAGAAAGCCCTCGACGTTCTTGCGTGCCCGGTTGGCGAAGTCCTCGCGCAGCTCGTACCCCACCACCTCGGCGCCGTAGCGCAGCATGGTGGTCGACAGCGCTCCCGATCCAACCCCGCTCTCGAACACGCGGCACCCCGGACCGATGTCGGCGAGCATGCAGATCGGGCCGAGGTCTTTCGGGTAGATCACCTGCGCACCGCGCGGCATCTCGAGCACGTAGTCCTCGAGCGTTGGACGAAGCGCGGTGTAGTCGGCACCCTTGGTCGATCGGACGACGGTCCCTGGCGTGGCGCCGACGATTTCACTATGCGCAATCAGCCCGGCGTGGCTGTGGAATTCGCCATCGGTTTCCAGCTCGATGAGGTATCGACGGCGTTTCTGGTCGAGCAGTAGGACGCGCTCGCCGAACGCGAACGCGGCGCTCACAGCTGGTCGAGTGCGGCCTGGGCGTCGGTGTCCGCCTTTGCCCGCAGCGCGGCGAGGGTGACCCCTGCGCGGCGTGCGGCACGGCGACGAACCGGCTTCGACGTCGCCACGGTCAAGAAGGCACCCATGCCGAGGTTGTAGACGCCGAGGGTTTCCGGTTGGCGGCCCATGTACCGCTTGACGAACCGGCGCCCGTAGTACCCGACCGCAACAACCCGCCAGAACGGGTTGCCGCCGAGGATCCCTTGGCGCACCACGTTGCGCCGCAGCGCCACCGACGGGCGGTAGTAGTACGGAATCAGGGCCATCAGATGCGGCGGATCTCGACGACCGCGGAGGCCTTCTTGCCGGAGCGCTTCCCGAGCAGGAAAAAGATGATCAGCAGCGCGATGCCACCGCCTGCGGCGATTGCCGCGATCGGCGTCTTCTTGTCGTCGACGCGCTGCTGTACGTCGCCCTGCAGCGCCTTGAACTGACGCTCGATGTCATCGGGGGTGATCTGGTTGGTGTCGGCCATCGTTCCTCCGCGCTACTTCGGCTCGTTGTTCAGCGTCGACTTCTTGATGCGCGAGATCGTGATCGCCAAGATCACCGCAGCGGCAGCGAAGGTGATCAGGTAGGCCAGCCACGACAGCGATCCGCTGGCCGAACGATCCCACTCGGTCTGCAGCAGTCGGAGCAGGCCAACGAGCACGAAGACCAGCCCGATGCCGAGGAACAGCGCAGCGGCCGCGCCGAACCCGAGCCACCGTCCGGCCCCCTTCAGCGGGCCGATGGTCTCCTGCTTGGCATACGCCTTGACCGTGTCGACAATCTCCCCGAGGGAGGGATCGTCGGCGGGCTTTGGCGTGTTCGACTCCGACACGGCGTACGTTTCTATCACGAAAGCCGGAACTTGAGCATGGCTTCGACGTCGTCGAGGATCGTGTCGAGCTCGGCCAGACGCTCGGCGGGTCCGGGCGCGGCGAGCAGTCGATAGCGGTCGGCCGGGCCGATCGGCGCCAGTGTCGCGAGGTGATACGTCGCGACGAGCGGATCGTCGGCAATGTCGGTGTCGACGTCCAGTTCCACGCCCTCGACTTCGGCAGCCATCTCGAGCGCGGCGCGTACGCGCGCATGTGCTGCGGTGACGTCGTCGGCGAGTCCGCTGGGATCCGGCTGCTCCTCTGGCCAGACATCGACGTCGGCAACGGGGTATGGGTCGTCGGGCAGCCACGCGTTGATACGGATGCGCTGCGTGCCGACTGCGATGAGCGCATACCGACCCTCGTCGAGCGCTTCGATGTTGAGCATGCGAGCGATGGTGCCGATCATCGCTCGCTGATCTCCGCCGCCCGCGTCGCTGCCGTGGGTGATCAGCGCTTGACCGAACTCGGGCTCGCCGTCAGCTTGTAAGCAGTCGATCACCATCTGCCGATACCGCGGCTCGAACACGTGCAACGGCAACACGCCGCCCGGCAGGAGCGGTGTGCCGAGCGGAAACATCGGCATCACGGCCACAGGGCTGAGGCTACTGGTGGCGTTACGACCGTGCTGGGCCGAGCTCGCCGGCGCTCGGGCCGGAGGGGAACGTATCGAGCCGTTCGGCGAGCGCCAGCCATAACGGCCGAAACTTGTCGTCGACGGTCACGTCCGGAGTATTCAGGATCAGCGCGAACTCGACGGTGCCGGCCTCACCCTGATCGAGATAGCCCGCCAAGGCCTTCACCGCCGGCGGGTCGGCGTCGAAGGGCTCGTTGTTCAACGTGCCGGTCTTGCCGGTCAGCCGACCGGCCACGGGGTTGTCGACGAACTCGAGGGCCAGCGTGCCGCGCTCGCCGGCCACCGCCATGCCGCCGGCAACCGGCGTCGCGGCGAGTTGGTGAACGACTTCGAGCACCGTCGCACAGGTCACCCGGTTTTGCGGGCTCAACCCAGAGCCATCGAAGAAGGCCACCCCGTCCATCGGCACACCGCGCTCGCGCAGCACGCGATCCATCGCCGTCAGCCCCGCTGCTCGGCTGCCCTCACCGGAATCGGCGACCCCGATCTCCTTGACCATCAGCTCGGCGGTGTTGTTGTCGCTGTTGGTCAGCATCTCGGCGAGCACGTCGGCGAGTGGCGCCGACTGCACGGCAGCGATCTCTGCTGCCGCAGGGTCGGCCACGCCGATCGTGCTGCCGTTGGTGACGATCACCCCGCGCGCTTCGAGCAACCGCTCGAACTCGTCGGCGGCGGCATCGACCGGATCGGAGGACGGCCCACTGTTACCGAGTTCACGTCCGTCGTTGACGAAGAGGGCGTCATATGGACCGGCGTCGACGAAGGCCACGCCGGGACCCCAACCGTCGACGGCGTATTCGTCGTCGTACCGGGTGCCATCGCCGACCACTGCCCCACCCACGACCTGCACGCCTGCGGCGACGACTGCGTCGGCGAGCGCGTCGAGCGACGTGGTGTTGAAGGCCGGATAGACGTCGTCCTCGATCGGGAAGTCAGCGGTGGTCAGCAGCGGGTCACCACCACCGATCAGATAGAGGTCGCCCGAGACCACCCCATCGACGATGGGCGGTGCGGTGACGCGCGTAACGAACCGATGCTCAGGACCGAGCACCTCCCACGCGGCGAGCGCCGTCAGAAGCTTCTGATTGCTCGCTGGAATCACGGGGAGATCGGGATTGAACGACGCGGCGTCGACGCCGTCGACCGAAATCGCGGCACAGCTGTCGCTGCTCACAAACGTAAAGACCGGCTCGACCGCCTCGGCGAGGCGGTTCACCGATGCGACGAGTGCGATCGGCTCCGGCGCACGTCGATAGTCGAACAACTCGACGTCGAGGGCCTCGACCATCGGCTCGTCGGCGACTGCTTCGCCGTCGTCCGTGGCGCTGTCGACCGTGGTCGGAGGTGCGTCGAGCGCCTCGAGTTCACGCGCCGAGTCATAACTGTCGGCGCGATCGTCGGTCCACCGGAACAGAACGAGCAAGGCAACCGCCGGCACGACGGCGATGATCAACAACGCGAGCAGCGGGGTGCGCGGGTACCGCGCTGGCTGACGGACGAGATCCAGGCGCATCCCGCCGGTGTCGTCGTCGACCGGACCGCCATCAGGGTGTACTTCGTCGGTCATCGTCGTGTTCGCTCAGCGCGGTCCGAGTTCGGCAGGCGTCGGCCCGGTGGGGTAGGTCGCCAAGGCGTCCGCCAACGCATTCCACGTCGGCCGGTATTCACTCTGGTCGGAGATCGTCGGACCGTTGAGGATCAACACGTATTCGATCGCTCCCCCGCCATCGACCGGCACGTAGCCGGCGAGCGCCTTCACCGCTGGCGGGTCGATATTGAAGGGGGGATTGTTCAGTGTCCCGGTCTTGCCCGTCAGCTGACCGGCGAGGGGATGGTCGGTGAACACATCGCCGAGTGTTCCGGTCTCGCCGGCGATGGGCAGCGCGTCGGCCAGGTCGGTGCGCGCGAGGACGGTGAGGAGAGCGGCGCAATTCAGCTGGTTGCCGGGCGCCAGCCCCGACCCGTCGGCGACCACGAGGCCGTCGGTGTCGATCCCCCACTCCCCCAGCGTGGCGATCACCGCATCGGCCCCGGCGGTCCGCGTGCCCGCTCCAGAGGCGGCCAGGCCGATCTCTTTGAGCACGAGCTCAGCGGTGTTGTTGTCGCTGTTGATCAGCATCTCGGCGACCAACTCGCTCAAGGGCACCGATTCGATCGTGGCCACGTCGACCGCGTCCGCGGGGGCCGTGCCGGTTCCCGGTTCGCCGGCGACGGCGACGCCACGGTCGGTGAGCAGCCGCTGGAACTCACGCGCGCCTGCGAGCACCGGGTCTGCACTGCGCTGCGCGTCACCGAGCACGCGGGCGTCGTTGACCAACAAGGCGTCGTAGGGGCCGGCGTCGAGTCCAGCGACGCCGTCGCCCCAGCCGGGCGCGTACCACTCGTCGTCGTAGCGCGACCCGTCGCCGATCACGCCGCCATCGATCGCAGTGACCCCAGCGCCAACGAGGTCATCGGCCAGTTGTTCCAAACGCGTCGGCGAGAGCACTGGATAGCGCTCGAGGTTCGACGTGGGATACCAGTCCGAAGTCAAGAGCGGATCGCCACCACCGACGAGGAACAGGTCGCCGGCCACAACCCCGTCGGTCGGCGCGGTCGCTGCCGCAGCACTCGTCTCGTACACGAATTCGGGCCCGAGGATCTGCAGGGCGACCGCGGCGATCACCAATTTGTGGGCGCTGGCGGGGATGAGGGCCAGATCGGCGTTGGTCGCCGCAACGGGCAGTCCATCGACCGACACGGCTCCGCAGCTGCGGTCGTTGAGCGAGGCCAACACAGGCGATAGTTCGGCGGCGAACGCGTCGACACTCTGGGCTCTGGCGATCGCACTCGGCACACGCCGCACGGTGAGCAGCTCGGTGTTCAGTGGCGCCCCAACCGTGGCGCCCGCAACCGGTGCAGCGGTCGGCGGAACCGGTTCGGCGGCATCGGATGCATCGGCGCGGTCATCGGCCCAGCGGTACGCGGCGAACAAGGCGAGCGCCGGAATTGCGGCGATCGCCAGCACCACGAGCAACGGCCCGAGCAGCGGGCGACGGCGGCGGGTCACCGGGTTCTCCGACTCCCGTCGGCCACGAGGTGGGCGAGCGCGGCGACCGCGCGTTCGCCGCGCGGGTAACAGAACCGCCCGCTGGCGCGTACCGCCGCGGG
>JBCCVW010000244.1:0-6193 GCA_039194665.1 Actinomycetota bacterium | reverse complement strand
GTCGTCGCTGTCGCCGCACGAAGCAATCAGCAACGCACCAACGGCCAGCGGCACCAGAAACGAGGACGTGCGATTCGATCGAATAAGTTTGGTCACCCAAACTAAATTAGGAAGACTTAACGCTGCTCGTCAACTCCCGACCCGAACTCAGCGACGATGCCCGCCGCGAGCGCCCGCAGGTGCCGCTCGAACAGCGTCTCGACGCCCATGTCCTGCTCGCGGGCCCGCGCCAGTCGGGGAGTCACGATCGGATCCGTGTGGTTTTCGGATTCGGCGTCGAAGTCGCTCGCACCAAGTTCTTCGCTGGCAACCCAGCGGACGGTCCAGTTGAGCAAGAGATTCAGTGCAGCATCACCGTCGACGTCGCTGAAGCCCAATTGGGACAGCTCGGCGAGACAACGCTCGATAAAGAGGTCGAGGTGGTCGGTGGACCCCAACCATCCCGTCGTGACGATCGCCGAGGCAACACCGGACGATCCGCGCAACACCGAGCGGACGTGGCGGGCGACCTCGTCCAAGTAGGCAACAGCGTCGACTCCGGGTCGGCGAGGCGGCGGCTCCAGATCGTTCCCCACCACGTGATCGACCACCAGAACGAGGAGTTCCTCACTGTTGGCGGCCTGGCGATACACCGCGGTCTCGCTCACGCCGACCCCCTCCGCCACTGCGGCAATGCTCCACTGTCCCGGTGGAAGCGATAGCGCTGCGTCGGCGATCCTCGCCGACGTCACCAGCGGTGGTCGCCCGCGCCGTCGAGTGCTGCTCGCCATGTCACCCTCCTCGTGGTGGTGCAATCGGCTGATCCTCGGTCCCGGGCCTGTTGACGCGCATGGATTGTGAAACGATAGAACCAGCGAGCGCGCCAGACGATACGCAGACGCCCGACACTGAGCATCGGCCACGACCGGAGCACAGTTCCTCGCCGCTTGCGACATCATCGACCAAGATGGCGCCGCTCGGCGACGTGTTCCCGAACCAATCACCACCAGTTCATGGCGACGAGCTGCGTGGATCGTCCGGGCTTGACCCCGCCGAGGTTGGAACTCGATCGAGGTACCTGCGGCGAATGCCGTCGATGAGCACGTCGAGTTGGATGGCGAAGGCGTCTTCGGCAGTGATCACCGGGGGTGACTGCCGGATACCGGTGAGTGTCGGAGCACTGTCGGAGGCTTCGACCGCATCCCAGAACCGTTCCACGTAGTCCGGGTTGGCTCTGCCGATGCGGGCTACATGATCGATGGTGGCGTGCACGAGGACCCGGTAAAGAAGGAGCGCATCGCCAGCAGCGACGCCGGCAGCAACGAGGGTGGCGATGCCGCGCTCGGCAAAGCGGATCTGGTCGTCGGTGACCACGCGCTGGCCGCCGAGCGCTGCGGCGAGATCCGACACATCGAGCAGTCGCATGCGTAGAAGGCGCAGCGCGGCTGGCCACCAGTGATCCCAGGCGAGGTCGGCGTCGGGGAGCGCGCTCGTCGGTGGCCATGCCGTCGCGGCAACGAGTTCCCGGAGCTCCTCTGTCCCAGACACATAGGTGTACAGGGCCTGACCGGTGACGCCGAGCGCGCGGCCGACGTTGCGCAGGTTGACCTCGGCCGGGTCGAGGCCCCGCGCGGTTTCGACGATGGCGTCTCGATCGACTTGGCGGGCCACGACCGGAATCGTGCCACACATCCATCTATTTACACGTGTAAGACACCTGGGTATCGTGGCGGCCATGGGCGAACCGGACCTTCGGGTGGATGTGGTCGGTCGCTATCTCGACGAACCGCCGCTCATCACCGTGGCGGGAGCGACACCGTCCTCGCCCGTCGAGGTCGAGGTCGTGCAGGTCGACGGGACAGGCCGGCGGTGGTCGTCGACGGCAACGTTCGTCGCCGATGATGCGGGAACGGTGGACACGTCCTGCGACGCTCCGTCGTCGGGCCCCTACCAGGGGGTTGACCCGTCCGGGCCGGTGTGGTCTGCGACCAGCGAGGGCACCGAACCCTTCGCCGTCGTCGGCGAAGCACCCGTCCCCCTCGAGGTGGCGGCGACCAGCAACAGCCAGACTGCCCGCACGGCCGCCACACGTCTCCTCCTCGCTCCGGGAACCTCGGTGACGACGCTGGACACCGCGGGGCTGGTGAGCCGTCTGTACCAGCCGGCCCGCCGGGTCGTGGACCACGGCATGGTGTACTTCGGTGGCTCCGATGGCAAACCCCGTCACCACATTGCAGCGCTGCTGAGCCGGCACGACATGCCCACGGCCAGCTGCGCCTACTTCGCCGCGCCGGGCCTCTCGGCGACCTGCGTGGAGATCCCCCTCGAACCGATCATCGACGCGCTCGCCATGATCGCCCGGACCCTCGACGTCGAGACCCTGTACGTGGGTGGCCTCTCCAAGGGCGGCGAACTCGCGCTTGCGCTCGCCGCGTACGTGCCCGATGTGGTGGCCGGGGCGATCTCGTGGTCGGGCAGCCCCGCGGCCTGGACCGGCATCGGCTCCCTCGACGCCTCCTCCTGGACCCGCCACGGCGTCGCCCACCCGCACCTCTCGTTCCGGGCGGACGCCGTCGACTGGACCGAACCGGTGCGCTTCATCGGCGGGTACGACGCCGGCATCGACCACGACGAGCCGGACGCGTGGTTCCCGCTCGATCGCGCCGCCGGGCCGGTCCTACTCATCGACGGTGACGACGATGGCATGTGGCCGGCGACGCGCCTCCACACCATCGCCGCCGAACACCGCGCTGCTGCTGGGCGGCCCGTGACCCACCGCACCTATCCCGGCGCCGGCCACCCGCTCGGCCCACCCGGCCTCCCCACGACGATCACCCAGACCGTCATGCCCGGATCCGGCATGACCGTCGACGTCGGCGGCACCCCGGTCGCCACCGCCCGCGCGAATCGGCAGTCGTGGGCCGCCGTGCTCGACCACCTCGGCCTGACCTCCAGCGATGCCACGGCCGCAGCGCCATGACGGTCGAGCACCGAGTACACAACAACGGTTCACGACGCGGCCGTCGCAGTCGGCTCGGTCAGCGAAGCAAACCCGGTGAGCAGCATGTCGAGCCCAAAGGTGAACACCCGGTCGTAGCTCGCGTCCACTGACAGCTCGAGGCTCTGGCGGAGCGTGGGCAGGTCGGCAGTGGCCGCACGGACGCGCTCGAGGTATTCGTCGTACTCGTGAGCCGACATCGTCCCCCGCCCGGTCGCGGCGCTGGTCCATCGCAACTCGATGATCACGTGCTGGCACACGTGACTGCTGAGCAGCGACCACGCGCACGCCGCGTCGAGCACGCTGAGACCCTCGGCAACGAGTATCGACTGAACGAGGTCGGGGATCCACAGCACGTCGGGCGTGAGCGGCGAACCGTGGGACAACATGCGATCCGCGGTGCCCGGGTGCGCATGCAGCGCGTCGCGTAACCCGTCGGCGATCTCGCGGATCTGATCTCGCCACGCGAGCTCAGTTGATGGCCGCTCGATGCCGGCCAGAACGGTCTCCACGACGAGGTCGCAGATCACCTCTCGGCCGCCGCCGGCATGGTGGTAGATCGTTCGGGGCCACACGTCGAGCGCGTCGGCGAGCTTGCGCATCGTGAGCCCGTCGAGGCCATCGCGACGCACGATCACGGCCGCCTCGCGGACCACATCGGCACGGGTGAGGCCGAGTCGGCGCGAGGTGTCGGGCATGGCCGAACTGTAGCGACGCCGCTCGTCGACCGACGCGTGCGGCGCCGGGCTCCCGAGCGCTGTCTACGTCATCGACCGACACACGTATTGCACCCCTCAGTGACACACCGTGTAAGTTACTACCACGGCGTATAAGTACGTCGACCAAGTCGACTAGAAGAAGGAGTCGAGGAAGGGTGACGAGAACAGAACCACGTGGCCTGCTGGCCCTCGCACTGTCTGCGCTCGCCATCACCGCGGCGTGCGGATCCGACTCCGACGACACACCGTCGGCCGATTCGACAGCGTCGGTCGGCGAGACGACCGAGCGTGCAGCCAGCGCCACGACCGCGGCGCCCGCACCGTCGACGACCGCTGGCACCGTTGCGGAGACCACCGCATCGCCGGCGACCACCACTTCGTCCGCCACCGACACAGCTGCCGACGCTTCCGAGGCGGGCAGGATGGTCGATGTCACGGATGTACTCGGCACCCAAGAGATATCGATCACCGACGATGGTCTGTTCGCCCTCGACGAGTACACCGGCCTGACGCTCGTCGCGCTCGGTGCACCGCCGGAAAACGCCAACGCGTTCCTGGGTGACGACGCAGCGGTGGCGATCATGGAGAACGCCGGTGTCACGGTCAGCCAGATCGGACGCGCCGAGCCGTCGATCGAGGCCATCGCCAACGCTCGACCGGACCTCATCGTCGGGACAGGGCATCCGAACAGCATCAACGTTGCCGATCTGCTCGGTGAGGTGTCGCCCGTGGTGCTCACCGACTTTCAGCAGCCGTGGGACGAACAGATGCGTGTCCTCGCAACCGTGACAGGCACCGGGGCGCGCGCGCAACAGTTGGTCGACCTCATCGACGCCAAGATCGAGCAGACCGCGGAGTCCGTCCGCTCCGCTGGGGTGGAGGGCTCGACGATTTCGATCATCGTCGACTACGGCGTCCAGACCGTCGCGTTCGGCCCCGACACACTGGCCGGCACCCTCGTCGAACAGGTGGGCCTCACGCGCCCGGCCAGCGAAGGCACCGCAGCGTCGGCCGCGCAAGATGCAAGCCTCGGACCGTTCATCGCCGTCTCCGACGAGACGTTGGTCGACCACGACGCCGACATCGTCATCGGCCCGGTCGGCAAGTTCGCCCCGGCATCCATCAACGACAACATCCTGCGGAACTCAGGTGGCGATGCCATCGCCGCAGCACCCGATGCCGACGTCTGGAACGCGAACACACCGCTCGCGGCATATTGGATCTTGACCGACATCGAACGCATCGTCAGTGGTTCTGCTGACGACACGCTGATACCAGACGACGTCGCAGCGGTGTGGGAAGAACTCACCCAATGACCGCACGGGCCTACAGCGGTGAACGTCGGCCACCCGTGCAGCGGGTGCTGGTGATCGGCGGCGGCATCGCCGGACCAACTGCCGCCTATTGGCTCGCCCGCAACGGCGTCGAGGTCGACATCGTGGAACGACGCGCCGAGGCACCGCGTCGCGGCTACGTCGTCAACGCGTTCGGTCAATGCCTCGACGTGTTGCGCGCCATGGGGCTCAGTGACGCAATCGACGAGACACGCTTGCGCATCGACGCCACCGTCGGCCTCGACCCCACCGGGGCATCGCTCTATCGGCGCGACCTGACAAGCGTGACCGATGGGTCCCGAGCGATCGCGGCCTACCGCAGCGATCTCGCCAGCATGGTGGAGTCGGCAGCACTGTCGTGTCCCGGAGTGCGAATCGAGCGCAACCGTTCGGTACGCAGCCTCGTCTTCGATGGCGATCGCGTTGCGGCAACGCTGACGGATGGCCGCGAGGCCAACTACGACCTTGTCATCGGCGCAGACGGCGTGCACTCATCGACGCGCCGCCGCTACGTAGCGACCGATGCAGAGCGTGCGCTGCCCGCGGCCTTCGTCGGCGCGACGACGACCGACACGGTGGGCCTCGACCCCGCGACCCGGCTCGAGTACTGCAGCGTTGGAGCCAACGGCGTGCTAGCAGCATCGGGCAAGGGCGACGCCACAGTGGTGATCTTCGCCCGCCGTGAGGCGTTGCCAGGCAACGCGTCCGCCGAGCCGCTCGGGGCGCTCAAACAGATCACGACGGCATGGCCTGCGCCGTTCCGCAGCATCGCGGCCGCCGCCAGCGAACACGACGAGGTGTTCAGCGACGGACTTGTCCAGGTGCACTCCCCCACGTGGTCGCTGCCGCGCCTGGTGTTGTTGGGTGACGCAGCTGCGTGCATGTCGCCGCTGTCGGGGCGCGGCGTCGACAGCGCCGTGACAGGAGCGTTCATCCTGGCGCGCGAGCTCAGCATCAACGCCGACGGACTGAGCGCCGCGCTGCGGTCGTACGAACAACGGCTGCGACCGGCAATCGACCGACTGCAAGCCGTAGCCGCTCGCCGCGTCACGATGTCGGCGCCGCAGAACCGCTTCCAGGTTGCGGCGTTGCGGGCCAGCCTCAGATACACACCCGAACCGCTCTTCCAACGGATGATCGAACGCGAGTTCACCAACCCGCTG
>JBCCVW010000243.1:0-6202 GCA_039194665.1 Actinomycetota bacterium | reverse complement strand
CAGCGGCCTGGAACGGCTGCGTCGGCTTCAAGCCGTCATACGGTCGCGTGAGCCGCCACGGCGTGTTCCCGCTGGCAGGCGGATGGACGCAACCGTGTCGCTGCCCAGCGCAGCCGGTAGGAGTCCAGCGGCGACGGCGACGCCGGAGCCGCTACTCGACCCGGCCGGGGATCGGCTGTGGTCGTACGGGTTGAGTGGCCGCGTGAGTTCGGTGTGGTGCGCACCGCCCGCGAACTCGGTCATCGTGAGCTTGGCGACCACGATCGCCCCAGCGGCCTCGAGCTTGGCCACAGCGGTTGCCGTCCGATCAGCGATCGATCCGGCGAGGATCGTCGAGCCGGCGGCTGTGGGCTGGTCGACCATGTCGTAGAGGTCCTTGACGCCGACCGGCACTCCGTGCAGCGGACCCAACCGCTCGCCGCGTGCGACCGCCTGGTCGGCGAGCTGCGCCCGCTCGATTGCTGTCTCATACAGCGGATGGGCGACGACGCCCAATGTGTCGGCACGCAGGCGTTCAACGGCGGCGCCAACGACCTCCGTCGGCGCGGCGTCGCCGGTAGCCACAGCGGATGCGATACCGACCACCGAGCCTGCGGGCAGTGTCGTCACGCGGCGAAGACTACTGAACCGTCGCCAGGCCCCGTCGGTCGCCGGCGCCTGCCGTGTCAGCGGAACGCGAGCGCCGTCGCGTCGAGGTGTTCGCCGATCAGGGGGAGCAGTTCGGCGGCATCGGTGCCGACCCCGCCGATGAAGTGCGACCAGCGGCGGCGCATCAGCGGGAGTCCGAGGGCGAAGAGCCCGGGGCGTGGAAGGACGCCGCCGTCGTGGATGATGGCACCCTTGCGATCGAGCAGGTCGGCCTCGAGGTAGGGCACATGTGGGCGGAAGCCGGTGGCCCACACGATCGTGTCGAATCGGCGGAGGTCGAGTTGGAGGCACGGTTCGGGAATCGTGGTTGGCGCCGGGCGATCGGCCGCCTCGAACTCCGATTCCATGCCGTGTCGTTCGATGTGTTCGTCGATCGCATCGAGCATGCGGTTCATCTTGAGATCGGCGCTGACGCACATGTTGGCGAGTGAGCCCGAGAACTGGGCGCGGCGGTCGTCGCAGCCGACCATCCGCCCGACCACATCGACGCCGGCCGACTGCAACGCATTCAGATCGAGCGAGCGGTGGGTGGTCGACCCGACCAGCTGCGGCGCTGGCGTGCGGCGGGCGCGCACCAGGTCGTCGATCTCGTCGACCGATTGATCGAGAACACCGAGGTGACGCATCCACCAATGGATGTCCATGCCTCGGTAGCGGCGCGGCAGGCGCGTGTGTTCGCCCGTGGCGACCACGACGTCGCGACCGGCTCGGCGCAGCTCGTCGGCGAGCTGGATGCCCGATGCCGACGATCCGACGACCAAGACACCCCCTGCGGCCACGGACGATGGGTCGCGGTACACGGTTGGCGTGATCTGGCGAATGCGCTGCGGGACTCCGTTGGACACCGCTGGGATCTTCGGCGCACCGAACGCGCCTGCGGCGATGACGACGCTGCGCGCCCGCCACGTTCCGGCGGTCGTGCGGACGTCAAACCCGTCGTCGACGGTGTCGACGCTGCGTACGGTGCAACCCTCGTGGATCGGCGCGCCGATGTTCGCCGCATGCCGCGTCAGCCCGACGGCGAAATCGAGGGCGCTCATGAACGCGTCCGGGTCGGCGGACCGCGATGCCCCCGGCAACACGTTCAGCCAATTCGGCGACAGCAACCGCAGCGACGCCCAGCGTTCTGTGTGCCAGGCGTTGCCGGCGACGCCGCGTTCGAGGACGACGTGGTCGATGCCGTGTCGGCCCAGCCGATAGCTCATCGCCAGTCCGGCTTGGCCAGCGCCGATCACGACGACGTCGGTGGTGCGGGCATGGGTTGTGGTGTGGGTGAACGCGGCGTGCATCTCGGTGCTCCGGGGAACGAGTGAGCGTCGCCGGGGTGTCCGGCGACGCTCACGCGGTGGGGTTGGTCACGCCACCTCGACGGTGACGGCGGTGGGGTTGGTGATGACGTCGTACACGGCGGAGCGCTTCTGGCTCTGGGCGACGATCGCTCGGATGTCGTCGGCGTTGGCGTCGGCGTCGATCTCGTAGCGGACGCGGATGCCCGAGAACCCGTTGCGCACGTCGGAGTCGATACCGAGGATGCCCTGCAGGTCCATGTCGCCTTCGACGGTGGCCGTCACGCTGCGCAGCTGCACGCCACGGTTCTGGGCGACCGAGGCGATGCCGCCGGTCAGGCAGCCAGCCAGGCCGGACAGCACCATTTCGACGGGGGTCACTGCATTGTCGGCGGCGGCGAAGATCTCGGGATGGTCGGTGTCGAGCACGAACGCCTGCTTGTGCGACTGCTCGGCGCCGACGCCGAAGAACTTCTCGACCGTGGTGCGACTGTGCGTGCCGTCGACCCAGCTGCAGGTCGCCCGCCACTGGAAGGCGGCTGCTTCGGGTGCTGCGGTCATCGCCTCGCGGGCGCCGAGCAGCGCCTCGACGTTGACGCCGTTGTCGACGGCTGGGTTGTCGGCCGGGGTCGTCGTGGGATCGGTGATGGTCATGTGTTGCTCCTGTGTGATGGCCGATCGCCGGAGGTGCCGGGGTCGGCGTTGCTTGACGGGCACCACGGTGCGCAGGTGACGGCGCCCAGGTCTTGAAGGTGATCGGGAGAGCTCATGGAGATCTGTCGATGAGATCTCCACACGACCTCCCACCGGCCTTCAAGCAACCCGCGGGCCAAATCGGGACGATGCGAGTGAGCCGCTTGCGACTCGCGACCGAAAGGAGCCCGACCGTGTACACCACCCCGACCGATCCACAACAGCGCAACGTGCTGTTCGAGGCACCAGGCCTACTGACGACTGGTGCCGTCCCCATCGATGCGATCGCTCCACGGCTGCGGCACTACGACGTCGTCATCGTCGGCGCTCGTGCTGCCGGAGCAGCGACGGCGATGCTGCTCGCCCAGTCCGGCCTACGAGTGCTCGTCGTCGACCGTCAGGGATACGGCAGCGACACGTTGTCCACGCATGCACTGATGCGCGGCGCAGTTCGCCGTCTCGCCCGGTGGGACCTACTCGACCAGGTGTGGGCCAGCAACACGCCGGCGATCACCGCGGTGACCTTCTCGTACGGCGGCGCGGATCACACCGTGGAGATCACTCCCGATCCGGTCGTCGAGGCGCTTGCCGCACCGCGGCGCACTGCCCTCGATCCGATACTGGTCGACGCTGCACGCAGCGCAGGCGCGGAAGTACTGCATCGCACCGCGCTCGTCGAGGTCCCGATCACGAGCGGTGGACGGGTGCACGGGGCACAGCTCCGGCTGGCCGATGGCTCGGCGCAGATGGTGACGTGCGACGTACTCGTCGGAGCCGATGGGCTGCGCTCGCTCGTCGGAAGGCTCGTGGGCGCGACAGTGACTCGGAGGGCAGCGCACACGTCGGCCGTGACCTTTGGCTACTACCGGGGGCTCGACGTCGACCACCACCGCTTCCAGTGGTTGTACGACCACGACACGACGAGCGGGAATCGAATCGCAGGCGGAGTCATCCCCACGACCGACGACACGACGTGCGTGTTCGCGGCCACCGAGCCCGACCGTTTCACCAGCGAGGCGAGGGCGGACGTGGCCGGATTCCATCAACGGATCATCGACTCGCTCGATCCGGAGCTCGGCGCTCAGGTGAGCGGCGCCGAGCGCGTCGGCGCACTGCGCAGCTGGCCTGGTGTGCTCGGCCGCTTCCTGAAGCCGTATGGGCCGGGCTGGGCGCTGGTTGGCGATGCGGGCTACTTCAAGGACCCCGCCGCCGCGCACGGCATCACCGATGCGTTCCGCGACGCCGAGCTACTGGCGTTGGCAATCGTGTCGGGCGACATGCCTGGATACGAGGAGCGCCGAGACGCGCTGTCGTTGCCGCTGTTCGAGGTGCTCGACCGAATGGCCTCGTTCCAGTGGGACCTCGCCGAGCTCGGCGAACTGCACTTGCAGCTCGCAGCGGCGATGAAGGCCGAGGACGACACACCCGTTCCAGCACTCGTCTGAACGGCGTCTGCCATTGTGCACAAGCGGGTCCAATCCGTGCTCGACGTTCCCCGACTGCGAACATCACACGGTGACGACCGACGCCGCGACAGTTGGCCTCCACGACACGGTGGACTTGCTCGACCCGGAGTTGTATCGGCGAGATCCTCACGATGTGTGGACGTGGATGCGGGCCAATGAGCCGGTGTACCGCGACGCGCGCAACGGTCTGTGGGGTGTGACCCGCCACGCCGACATCCTCGATGTCGAACGACGCAGCACGGTGTTCATCTCCGGACAGGGGTACCGGGCGATCTGGTCGCCGGAAGAGGCGAACATGATCGCCCAGGACGACCCGCGGCATCGCCAGCAGCGGATGCTCGTACAGCGTCGGTTCACCAAACAGGGCGTCGCTGAACGGCGTGGCGACATCGATGGGCTGACAACGGAGCTGGTCGATGCGATCCTCGCCGGCCTCGGGCCGGGTGATCGTTGTCAGTTCGAAGTCGTCGACGCGCTCGCCGGCCAACTCCCGGCGCGTCTGACCGCACAGCTGCTCGGCTACCCCGAAGAGATGTGGCCGGACATCAAGGTGTGGTCGGAGAAGCTGATGCGTACCGACATGCGCGAGCGCGACGGCACGACGTTCCGCGAGTTCTTCGCCGCCAACATGGAGTTCGCCGGAGTGCTCGGCGAGATCGCTGGGCAGAAGCTGTCCGAGCCGGCCGACGACCTGATCAGCGACTGGTTGCACGGTCGAATCGACGGCGAACCACTACCACCCGAGTCGATCGTGCACGAGGTCGGACTGTTCATCTCGGGCGGGGCCGAGACGACGCGCACGGCGATCAGCCATGGACTGCGGGCCTTGGTTGATCACCCCGATCAATGGCAGGCGCTCGCCGCCGACCCCGACCTGGTGCCCGGCGCCGTCGAGGAGGTGCTGCGGTGGGTGACGCCCTTGTCGAACATGTTCCGCCGGGCGATCGCCGACGACGAGATCGGCGGCCAGACAATCGGTGCCGGTGATCGCGTGATTCTCCTGTACCCATCGGCGAATCGCGACGAAGATGTGTTCGAAGATCCGTTCACCTTCGACATCCGTCGCTCGCCGAACCCGCACGTGGCCTTCGGCTTCGGCACCCATCTGTGCATCGGTACGCACGTCGCGCGCGCAACGTTGGCCGCGGTGTTCGGCCAACTCGCCGCCCGTGTGACCGACCTCGAAGCCGTGACCGAGCCCGATGTGGAGTCGAACATGTTCGCCCGCGCTGTGCGGTCGTTCACGCTCGCTGGCACCGTCCGCTGACTCGCTGCGGTGTGGTCCGGGTGGGTCCGACGGTCTGGGCGGGGTACTGGCGTGACTACGGTCACGGACATGACCACCGCCTCACTCGACGACCTTCCAACGGGCACGATCCACTCGATCGCCGACGTGCTGCGCACCCACGCGGAGCGCACGCCCGACCGGGTTGCGCTGATCCTCGACGAGCACGAGCAGACGTGGGGCGAGCTCCTCGCCCGTTCCTCGCAGGTCGCCAACGGCATGGCCGCGGCCGGCGTCGGTGCGCAGGATCGCGTGGCCTTCCTCGACAAGAACGGCATCGAACACTTCGAGGTGTTCTACGGCGCATCGTTGCTCAACGCCGTGTGCGTCGACGTGAACTGGCGCCTTGCCGCGCCCGAGGTGGAGTTCATCGTCAACGACGCCGAAGCCAAGGTGCTGGTGGTCGGCCCCGACTTCGTGCCGATCCTCGACGCGATCGGCGACAAGCTGAACACCGTCGCCAAAGTACTGGTGATCGGTGCCAAGGCCGCCGGGCTCGACGAGTCGAAGGGGTGGGCCGACTACGACGAGTGGGTGGCGTCGCACTCGACCGATGACCCACGCGTGCCGAGCAGCGAAGGCGACATCGCGTTCCAGTTGTACTCGTCGGGCACGACCGGCCGCCCCAAAGGCGTGATGTTGTCGAACGCCAACTTCTTCGGCTTGCTCCCGCTGGCCAAGGAGATCTGGGAGCTCGACAGCGACTCAGTCAACCTCGTCGCGATGCCGCTGTTCCACATCGGCGGTGGCGGCTGGGAACTCGCTGGGATGTACGAAGGCGCCAGATCGGTGATCTTCCGCGAGCTCGATCCCGCAGCGCTTGT
>JBCCVW010000242.1:0-6210 GCA_039194665.1 Actinomycetota bacterium | reverse complement strand
CGGGGAACTCGATAAGGTGCCGATGCTCATCGATAACGTGATGCGGACCCGTATCGCCAAGTTGGATGACGACTTCGATTCGCTCGACGAGCGGACCCGCCGCAGGATGTCGAGGCCGTTCACGCCCGGCAACATCATGTCGAGCACGACGAGATCGGGCGGGTCGGCGTCGAGCAATTCGAGCGCGGTGTTGCCATCGGCGGCTTCGGCCACGTCGTGTCCGTCGCGTCGGAGATATCCGACCACCACCTCGCGCACCGTCGGCTCGTCGTCGACTACGAGGACCTTCGTGGACGTCATCGCACCAGCCTCGCCCCGATCCGCCGACGCTTCAACCCCGATGTCGTTCCGTTTTCGGTTCGTTGTGTAACGCTCCCACGCGACAGATGGGGTCAGACCCCTCGCGTCACACTTCTGTGACACGAGGGGTCTGACCCCATCTGTCACATGTCACGGGGCGAGGCGTTCGATGGTCCAAGCGTCGTCGGCCCGGCGGTAGCGGAGGCGATCGTGGAGGCGACTCGGGCGGCCCTGCCAGAACTCCCACTCCATCGGTACAAGGCGCCATCCACCCCAGTGCGGCGGTCGGGGCACCGGCTCGTCGGCAAACTGCTCGTCGTACGCGGCGACGCGCTCTTCCAGCTCGGACCGGTCGGCGATGACCTCGCTCTGTGGCGACGCCCATGCGCCGACCCGGCTGCCGCGCGGTCGCGACGAGAAGTACGCGTCGCTCTGCTCCGCCGACACCCGCTCGACTCGTCCGCGCACTCGCACCTGGCGATGCAGGTCGAGCCAGGCGAATGATGCGGCGGCGCCGGGCGACTCGTCGAGCTGTCGGCTCTTGGCGCTTTGGTAGTTGGTGTAGAACACGATGCCGTCGCCGTCGACCTCACGTGCCAGCACGATGCGCGCGTCCGGGATCCCGTCGAGGCCAACCGTCGACACGGTCATCGCATGCGGTTCGGCGACCGCCGCCGACGCCGCCTCGTCGTGCCACTGCCACCACTGGGCGACCGGGTCGGCGGCGACGTCGCCGACATCGAGCCCATCGGTTTCGTACTGCTGCCGCCGGGCACGCAATCCGGCGGCGCGGTCGTCTGCACTGGACCGGGCAGCGCTGAAGTCGGTCATCGCACCCTCAGTGAGTCGCCGCGGGCGCCGGGCGCGACTCGATGCGCATCATCCCGCGCATGTACGGACGCAGTACCTCGGGCACCGTCACCGAGCCGTCGGCGTTGCGGTAGTTCTCGATGATCGCTGCCCACACGCGCGGCACGGCGAGTGCCGACCCGTTGAGCGTGTGCACCAGCTCGGTCCCTTTGCGCGGGTTGCCCTCGTCGTCCACCCGGCGATACCGGATGTTGGCGCGGCGCGCTTGATAGTCGCTGAACCAGCTGATGGACGACACCTCGAGCCAGTCGTCGGCGCCGGGCGCATACACCTCGACGTCGAAGCTGCGATGGTGGCTCTGGCCCATGTCGCCGGTGCAGATCTCGATCACGCGATACGGCAGCTCGAGCCGAGCGATGACCTTCTCGGCACGGTCGCGCATCTCCGTGAGCAGGTCGGGTGCTTGCTCGGCGGTGGCCAACGCGAGGATCTCGACCTTGTCGAACTCGTGGGCGCGCAGCATGCCGCGCGTGTCGCGTCCGGCTGCCCCTGCCTCGCGCCGGTACGCCGGGCTGTACGCCATGAAGCGCATGGGCAACTCGGTTTGCTCGAGGATCTCGTCGCCGTAGATCGAGGTCAGCGGCACCTCGGCGGTGGGAATACACCACAGGTCGTCGCGCTCGATGGCGTACGCATCGTCGGCGAACTTGGGGAGCTGACCGGTGGCGGTGAGCGTGGCCGTGCTGACGAGCGACGGCGGGCGAATCTCTTCGAAGTCATCGGCGTTGGCGTCGAGCCCGTACTGACACAGCGCCCGGGCCAACGTGGCGCCGGCACCGCGCTGCATGGTGAACATCGCGCCCGACACCTTCACCGCTCGCTCGTTGTCGAGGATGCCGAGTGCCTCGGCGGTCTCCCAGTGCGGCACGCGCTGGTGATCGGGGTACGTCGCGTGAGTGGCCACTGGACCGATGACCACCGGGTTGTCGGCGTCGCTGGCCCCGTCGGGGGCATCGGGATGAGGAGTATTGGGGATGCCGAGCAACAGTTCGTGCAGCGCGTCCGCTACCTCGTCGTGCTCGGCGGCCAATCCCTTCTCGCGTGTTCCGAGCTCGCGGCTCTCGGCCTGCAGCGTCTCAGCGGCCTCGATGTCGCCGTCGCGGCGGAGCGCCCCGACCTCTTTGGAGATCGAATTCACGCGGGCCCGGCACTCGTCGCGTTCAACGGTGATGTCGCGCAGTCGGGCGTCGAGACGGGCCGCGTGCTCGAGTTCGTCGATGATCGCCGGACGGGCGCGCCGTGCGAGGGCCGTGCGAAGGCCGTCGAGGTCGGTGCGCAGCAGCCGCTGGTCGATCACGGGGCGAGGTTACCGATGCGATCAGCGCGTCACGGCGTCGTTTGACGCGCCGTCGGCCGGGGGGTCGCCGTCCGGTCCAGCATGCGTGCGGGCGAACTCACGCTCGACGTCTTCGGTGGTCAGCGGGAACTCGTCGTGTCCGGTGATCTCCGCGGTGGGCATCGCCCCACGCCGCTTGTAGTTGTGCTCGTTGCGGTACGTGGACGCGAACCGCTTGAAGTAGATGAACACGATGAGCGTCCACAAGAAGATCGAGCCACCGAGTTTCATCACGGCGCCGGCGAGCTGTTGATCTTCGGTGATGCTCAGGCCGAGCAGTCGTGTCGGTATGTCGTAGGCCTCGTACACCGTGCCTTCGGCGAACGTGAGCCAGGCCGCCGGCAGGGTCGGCACGATCGACTGGAGGAACAGGTAGATCGACTTGCCGATGGGCGTGAGGTGGTACTCGGGGAACGGTCCGCACACCGGCATCCACATCAAGAGCGACAGCATCACGACCACGAAGTGCAGCGAGTAGTGCAACGGACCGTTGGCCACCGACTCGTTCACGGCGATCGGGATGTGGGTGACGATGACCGCCACGTTGAAGGCCACGCCAGCGACCACCGGCCGGCACATGAACGACAGCGCCGAATACAACTTGCCGTTGCCGATCAGCACCCGCAGCAACCACTCCGGCGTGGCCAACAGGGCCAACGGCGGGAGGAAGTAGGTGAGCATCATGTGTTGGAACATGTGCGCCGAGTAGAGGTACTCCTCGCTGATGTCGTGCAGCGGCCAGTCGCTGGCCACCCACAACATGACCATGGCGCCAACGAAGGCGTAGATGTTCTTGCGACTCACCGGCGAGGTGCCCTCGGGTACCGCGCGAGGGCCGACCACTTTGACCATGTAGATGTAGAGCGCGGTCAGTGAGCCGACCAGGATCCACACCTCGGGGTGGAACTGGTAGCGCCACGGGCTGGTGCTGTTCGCAGCGCTGTCGATCGCTTGGGCCAGGAGCATGGGGCAATCCTCCCCGGGCCACGCCGGGGGCTAGGGGGCGAAGAAGTGGAACGTAGTGAGGGCGGCGATGTACACGCCGACGGCCAAGAACACGCCGGTATAGAACATCCACGAGAAGAGCCGGGCGTCGCCGCGCAGGTGCATGAAGAAACTGGCGACGGTGACGAACTTGATCACCATCATGATGAGGAGTAGCGGCACCTTCCACGACCCGAGGGGGACGTAGCTGGCAGCAACTTCGAGTGCGGTGAGCACGAGCAGCAAGAACGCGATGAACACGTAGTCGCGGTCGCGCAGGTCCTTGTGTTCGTGCGGGATCGGCGACGGCTCGGTGGCGGTGATGTCCTCGCCGAAGTGGTGTTCGGCGGTGCCGGTTGTGGTCTCGGTGCTCATCGGTGCCGCTCCAGAATCAGGCCGGGATCAGGTAGACGAGGGTGAAGATGATGATCCACACGATGTCGACGAAGTGCCAGTACAGGCCGATCATCTCGACGGTTTCGGCCTTGTTGCCGTGCACGCGGCGGCGTAGCAACATGCCGACCAGCGCCATCAACATGATGATGCCGACCGTGACATGTGCGCCGTGGAACCCGACGAGCGTGTAGAAGCTCGAGGCGAACAGGTTGGTGGTGAACCCGAGACCCTCTCGGTAGAAGACGGTGAACTCGTAGATCTGTCCGGCGAGGAACAATCCGCCGAGCAGGGCGGTCACGGTGAGCCACAACCGGGTGTTGCGGTCGTCTTCGCGCTTCGCGGATTGCACGGCGAGCACCATCGTGAGCGACGACATCAGCAAGATGAAGCTGGTGGCCGACGTGAACGGGATGTCCCACAGCTGGTCGGGGCCGAGGGTGTCGGCGCGCCGGTTGCGGTACAGCATGTAGGTGGAGATCAGCCCACCAAACAGCAGACACTCGCTGCCGAGGAACAGCCACATCGCCAGCTTGGTGTTCGACAGCCCGGTGGACGTGTGGTGCTCCAAACCGATGTGGTCTTGGCCGTCGTCGTACCCGGCCGGAATCGCCTCGTGCCCGGCAGCCTCGGTTGCTGTATCGGATGCTGGCGCGTCGGCGGGATCGATCGTGGTGTCAGCCACTGGCGACCAGCTCCTTGCTCGGTTGACCGCCGCCACCGTCGGAGGGCGGATCGAACTCGGAGTCGTCGGCGGTCGGCGGTTCGAGCGCCCAGCCGAACATCGCCACGGTGGCGATCGCCAAACCGACGATGATCAGCAGCGTCGAGTAAATGACGCCGTAGGCGATCACCGGCAGCGAGAACGACAGCACGAACGGCCAGTAGGAGGGCGACGGCAGATGGATGTGGTGGTCGCGCTGCTCGATCTCTTGGGCGTGGAGCTCTTCGGTGGTGGCCACCTTGACGTACTCGTGGTCGTCACCTTCGCCCACATCTTCGTACTTGCGGTGGAACATCTCGTCGAGGGCGTGCACTGTCGGGGTGCGCTCGAAGTTGTACTCCTTGGGCGGGCTCTCGGCGAGCCACTCGAGGCTGCGTGCGTCCCACGGGTCGGCCGGGGCCGGCGGGTTCTTGCGGCTGACCCACACGTTGATGAAGAACAGCAAGGCACCGACGGCGAGGATGAACGAGCCGATGGTGGACACGAGGTTCCAGAACCCGAGGTTGAAGAAGCCTTCACCGGCGCGGCTCTCGGTCCAGATGTACATGCGTCGCGGCTGACCCTGCAGACCGATGATGTGCATCGGACCGAAGGTGAGGTTCATGCCGATGATCATCATCCAGAAGTTGGCCTTGCCCCACGACTCGTTGAGCATCTTGCCGAACACCTTCGGCCACCAGTAGTACATGCCGGCGAACAGGCCGAGCACGGCGCCACCGAAGATCACGTAGTGGAAGTGGGCGACGATGTAGTAGGTGTCGGTCTGCTGGGTGTCGGATGGGGCCACCGAGTGGGTTACGCCCGACAAACCGCCGATGGTGAACATCACGATCAGTCCGGTGGCGAACAGCATCGCCGTGGTGAACCGCAACTTGCCGCCCCACATGGTGAGCGTCCAGTTGATGATCTTCACGCCGGTGGGCACGGCGATGGCCATCGTGGCGACGGAGAACACCGCCACCGAGATCGGGCCGAGACCTGAGGCGAACATGTGGTGGGCCCACACGCCCCAGCCGACGAATCCGATGGCGGCCCCCGAGAACACCACGAACGGATAACCGAACAGCGGCTTCTTGGAGAACACCGGCAGGACCTCGGAGATGATGCCGAACGCCGGGAGCACGATGATGTACACCTCGGGGTGACCGAAGATCCAGAACAGGTGCTGCCACAGGAGCGGGTCGGCGCCTTCGGCGACTTCGAAGAACGTGGCGTCGAAGTTGCGCTGGAACAGCAGCAGCACGAGGGCCACGGTGATCACCGGCATGGCGAACAGCAGCAGGAACTGCGTGACCAGCGCCATCCAGGTGAAGATCGGCACCCGCATCATCGTCATGCCCGGGGCCCGCATGTTGAGCACCGTGACGATCAGGTTGACGGCACCGACCAGTGAGGCGATACCGGTGATGAGCAGGCCGAGGGTCCAGTAGTCGACGCCGTTGCTCGGTGAGAACGGCACGGCGCTGTTCGGGGCGTACATGAACCAGCCACCGTCGGCTGCGCCGCCGAGGAACCACGAGGTGTTGAGGAAGATGCCACCGAACACGAAGGTCCACAGGCTGAGTGCGTTGAGGCGGGGGAACGCCACGTCGCGGGCGCCGAT
>JBCCVW010000241.1:0-6270 GCA_039194665.1 Actinomycetota bacterium | reverse complement strand
CCCCGTCGGGGGTGTGGGGCGCCCCGCGCGTTTGATGGTCGCGCAGGCCGATGCGCTGCTGACCCGGGTCGGCGCCGACCTCGTCGGCGACGGGCCGGGTCGGCGGGGGAGCGATGACCGTGTCGCCCACTCCGGGGCCGTGCACCGCGTCGAGGAGTCGAGCCGAGTCGCGCACGGTGCGGCTGACGCAGAAGGCGACCGAGAGGCCGCTCTCGTCGCGTTCTGGACCGAGTGAGATCCGACCCTGCGAGGTCTTCAACCCGACGAGTCCGCAACACGACGCCGGAATACGGATCGAGCCACCGCCGTCGGAGGCGTTGGCGATCGGCACCATCCCCGCGGCGACCGCGGCGGCGGCCCCGCCACTCGAACCGCCGGGAGTGTGATCGGGGTTCCACGGGTTGCGGCTCGGTCCATAGGCGACCGGCTCGGTCACGGGCAGGCTGCCGAGTTCGGGGCTCGACGTGCGGCCGAGGTTGATCAGCCCGGCTTCGCGAAATCGGGCGACGAGGGTCGAGTCGAACGCCGACACGGGCTGCGCATCGCGCAGCGCCTTGTTGCCTTGTGTGAGTGGAGTGCCGGCGTCGTGGGCATAGAGGTCCTTGAGCAGAAACGGGACGCCGAGGAACGGTGAGGTGTCAGCGCCGTCGTCACCGGTCGCCAGCGCGTCGTCGATCGCGACGGCTTCGGCGGCCGCGCGGTCGTACCACTTCATGTTCACCGCGTTGAGTTCGCCGTCGAGTTCGTCGATCCGTTGCGCGGCGGCGTCGACCATCTCGCGCGCCGAGATCTCCTTCGACACGACCAGCTCGGCCTGCTCCGTTGCGTCCATCCACCTGGTGCGCTCGGCGATTTCGTTCATCCGCCCGGTGTAGCAGACTGCACCCCACTGTGATGCGAGCGCAGCAACTCGACCATCCCGCACCGATCGGCCAGCGCCCACTCGTCGACGTCGAGCGGGCGCCGACCGGCGTGGGCAGTGGTGAGGTGCGGCTCGACGTTGCGGCCTGCGGTGTGTGCCGGACCGATCTGCAATTGGTCGAGGGCGACCTGGCTGCGCGGCGTCTGCCGATCGTGCCCGGCCATCAGATCGTTGGGCGCGTCGCCGAGCTCGGCGCGGGTGTCGACGAATGGAGCATCGGCGACCGCGTCGGCGTCGCTTGGCTCGGTGGCGCCTGCGGCGCATGCCTGTTCTGCGATGACGGTCTCGAGAACCTGTGTCCTGACGCGACGTTCACCGGCTGGGACCGAGACGGCGGGTATGCCACGACGGCGACCGCCCGCGCCGACTACGTCTTTGCTCTGCCCGACGGGTTCGGCGACACGGATGCCGCACCGTTGTTGTGCGGCGGCGTGATCGGGTATCGGTCGCTCAAGGTGTCGGGCGTTACACCAGGCGGGCGGCTTGGGCTGTACGGGTTCGGCGCCTCGGCCCTGCTCACGATCCAGGTGGCGACGCACTGGGGGTGCGAGGTGTTCGTGGCGACGCGCTCGGCTGCTGAGCGGGCGCGAGCGGCCGCGCACGGCGCCGCCTGGGTGGGCGACTACGACGACGAACCGCCGGCTCCGCTCGATGCGGCGATCACGTTCGCGCCGGTCGGCTCCGTGGTGGTCGCCGCGCTGCGGGCGATCCGACCGGGTGGCACGGTGGCGATCAACGCCATTCATCTCGATCGCATGCCCGAGTTCAGTTACGACCTGTTGTGGCGTGAACGGGGGTTGCGCAGTGTTGCCAACTTCACCCGCAACGACGCGATCGAGTTCATCGAGTTGGCCGCCTCGATCCCGATCCGCACCGAGTACGAGGTCCACGCGCTCGGCGATGCCAACGACGCCCTCGCCCGCCTTGCCGGCGGACAGGTCGGTGGCGCTGCGGTGTTGGTGCCCTGATCCCGCGAACGGGCCCGCGAGAACATACGTTCGCCGCTATGGTGGGACGGCAATGGCCGCCCGCCGCACCGCCACCACCACGCCAGCAAAGAAGTCCGCCGCATCGCCAGACGCGTCGCGCAACGGCACGACGGCGACGAGTACCGCCACTCGTCCGCGCAAACGCGCCGCACGCAAGGACGACCCGCAGATCATCGTGCGCGGCGCCCGCGAGCACAACCTGAAGAACGTCAACGTCGAACTGCCGCGCGACCGGCTGATCGTCCTTACGGGCTTGTCCGGCTCGGGCAAGTCGAGCTTGGCCTTCGACACGATCTACGCCGAGGGACAACGGCGGTACGTCGAGTCGCTCAGCGCATACGCCCGGCAATTCCTCGGACAAATGGACAAGCCCGACGTCGACGTCATCGACGGACTGTCACCGGCGATCTCGATCGATCAGAAGTCGGCCAGCCGGAACCCGCGCTCGACGGTCGGCACGATCACCGAGGTGTACGACTACCTCCGTCTGCTGTACGCCCGGATCGGCATCCAGCACTGCCCGAACGACGGCACGCGGCTGCAACGACAGACACCGCAGCAGATCGTCGACCGCATCCTCGACATGGACGAGGGGTTGCGTTTTCAGGTGCTCGCGCCGGTGGTGCGCGGCCGCAAGGGCGAGTACGACACGTTGCTCGAAGACCTCTCCGGACAGGGGTACGTCCGGGCGCGCATCGACGGCGAGACGGTCGACATCGACGAATTCCTGAAGCGCGATGAGCGGCTCGCCAAGTTCGAGAACCACAAGATCGAGGTTGTCGTCGACCGGCTCGTGCTCAAAGAAGGCATCGAGCGGCGCCTGACCGACTCGCTCGAGACGGCGCTGACGTTGGCCGACGGCGTGGCGGAGATCGAGGTCGTCCCACGGGCCGGGTCAGATGAAGAACCCGAAACGCTGACGTTCAGCCAGCACCTCGCGTGCCCCAAGTGTGGGACCAGTTACGAAGAGCTGGCGCCGCGCAACTTCTCGTTCAACTCGCCCTACGGCGCGTGCACCACGTGTGACGGGCTGGGGACCACGTTCGAGGTCGATCCCGAGTTGATCGTTCCCGATCCCGACCTGCCGTTGTCCGACGGGGCCATCGCGCCGTGGCGCAGCGCCCACACCCAGTACTTCACGCGCCTGCTCGAGGCCGTGGCCAACGTCAACGACATCGATCTCGAGGCGCCGTTCGGCTCGCTCTCGGCGAAGCAGAAAAAGGTGATCCTGCACGGCGTCAAGGGCAAGCTCACTGTCAAGTACAAGAACCGGTACAACCGCAGCCGGAGCTACACCACGGAGTACGAGGGTGTGATCCCGTGGCTCCGGCGTCGCCACGAAGGCAGCGACAGCGACTGGGCTCGCGAGCAGTACGAGGGGTACATGCGTGAGGTGGCCTGCTCGGCATGTGGAGGCAGCAGGCTGAAGCCGGCGACGCTGGCGGTCACGGTCGACGACAAGAACATCGCCGAAGTGTGTGACATGTCGATCGGCGAGTCGGCGAAGTTCCTTGCGGCGCTCGAATTGAGCGAGCGCGATCGGCTCATCGCCGAACGGGTCACCAAGGAGATCAACGCTCGCCTCGGGTTCCTGCTCGACGTGGGCCTCGACTATCTCACCCTGTCGCGTTCGGCGGGCACGCTGGCCGGGGGGGAGGCCCAGCGCATCCGCCTGGCGTCACAGATCGGTTCTGGTCTCGTTGGGACGTTGTACGTGCTCGACGAGCCGTCGATCGGATTGCACCAGCGCGACAACCGGCGACTGATCGACACGCTCACCCGCTTGCGCGATCTCGGCAACACGGTGATCGTCGTCGAGCACGACGAGGAAACAATCCGCGAGTCGGACTGGATCGTCGACATCGGTCCCGGTGCTGGCGAGCACGGCGGCGAGGTCGTGTACTCGGGGCCGGTCAAGGGCCTGACGAAGGCCAAGGAGTCGGTCACCGGGCAATACCTCTCGGGGCGCAAGACGATCCCGGTGCCCCTCGAGCGTCGTCCGCAGGGCATCGAACGGCTGACCATCGAGGGGGCACGCGAGCACAACCTCGACAACCTCACGGTCGATATCCCGCTCGGCAACTTCGTCTGCGTGACGGGGGTGTCCGGCTCCGGCAAGTCGACGCTGGTGCGCGACATCTTGTTGCCGGTGCTGATGCAGCGCATCTACAACTCGAAGATGGCGCCGGGTCGTCACAAGCGAGTGCAAGGCGTCGACCTGCTCGACAAGGTGATCGACATGGACCAGTCGCCGATCGGCCGCACGCCGCGCTCGAACCCGGCGACGTACACCGGCGTGTTCGACAACATCCGCAAACTGTTCGCCTCGACCAACGAGGCCAAGGTGCGCGGCTACCTGCCAGGGCGGTTCAGCTTCAACGTGAAGGGCGGCCGGTGTGAGGCGTGCTCGGGTGACGGCACGCTGAAAATCGAAATGCACTTCCTGCCCGACGTGTACGTGCCGTGTGAGGTGTGCAAAGGGGCTCGGTACAACCGCGACACGCTCGACATCGAGTTCAAGGGCAAGAACATCGCCGACGTGCTCGACATGCCGGTGTCCGAAGCGGTCGAGTTCTTCGGCAACCAGCCAGGGATCGCCCGCTACATGCAGACGCTGGTCGACGTCGGGCTCGGCTACGTCCGACTTGGTCAGCCGGCGCCGACGTTGTCAGGCGGCGAGGCGCAGCGCGTGAAGCTGTCGACCGAGTTGGCCAAGCGGTCCACCGGGCACACGATCTACCTGCTCGACGAGCCCACCACCGGCTTGCACTTCGACGACGTGCGTCGCCTGCTCACCGTGCTGCAGCGCCTGGTCGACCAGGGCAACACGGTGCTCGTCATCGAGCACAACCTCGATGTGATCAAGACCGCCGACTGGATCATCGACCTCGGCCCTGAAGGCGGCACCGGCGGTGGCACGATCGTCGCCGAAGGGCCTCCGGAGCACGTCGCCACGGTCGAAGCCAGCCACACCGGCCGCTACCTACGCGACCTCCTCCCAACCTGACGTCGCGGCTCCGCACCGATGAGCGAAACCCGCCCATACGTGGGTCTCGCTCACCAGAGCCGGTCGGCGTCTCCCATCGGTGAGTGAAACCCACCCATGTTGCGGTCTCGCTCATCGGAGCGGTCGGTCATCATGCCGCCCGACGAGCGGTGATCAACGCAACGACTGCATCGACGGACTCGGCGAATCGGTGTTCGTAGTCCTGGGCGCTGACACGATGAACGTGCCAACCCAGTCGACGTGCCGCACGATCACGCCGTCGGTCGTTGCGCCGTCCGCCGGTCTCGCCGTGCACGGGATGACCGTCGATCTCGATGGCCAACGTGAGGTGTGGCACGGCCAGGTCGAACCGTGCGGCGCCGTACCGCGGGAGTTCGATCGGAAATTGGCGCACCACGCCGCGGACTCCGCGCGAGCGCAGTGCGTCGCCGAAGCGAACTTCGAGGTGGGACTCTGCCGGTCCGCCGGCGAGACGACGGTCGAGTTGATCGAGGAACGTGTATGCCCACGGCCGCCGCGGCGTGAGCCAGTCGGCTGCGACGCGCCGAAGCTCGTGCTCGTCCGCGTGCCCGTCGGCCATGACCTGTTCGATGACGGACAACAGATCGTCGGGAGCGAGCGCGCGGGCCAGATCAAAGGCAGTGCGCTCCCGCGTCGTGATGCGGATGCCGTCGCGCCGAGTGATGATGTCGGCTGCGTGGATCGCATCGGTGCGATACGCAACTACCCACCGTGCAATGGCGGGGTTGGCACTCGGTGGGGCGATGACGTGCGTTCGCGCATCGGGCGGGAGCCGTCGAAATCCCCAGATCGATCCAGCCGTGACGCCACTAACGACGACGTCCGGACGGGCGAGGCACACGGCAGCGGCGCGCCCGAAACCGTCGAGTTGGACGCTCGGTGTTTGATACACGCCGCGGATCACGAGCCTGATATCGCCGCAACGACTGATGGTCTCGATCTGTCGGCGGTGCAGGCCCGCCTCGAGCAGTTGGGTAGTGGCGGCGACGCCATGTTGGCGGGCGAACAGCTGATGAGCGGTGGCGGGAAGATGGGACACGGATGCCTCCTCGGCAGAGCGATCTGCGAGGGAGGAGTCGGTCGCCGCAACGTTACGGGCGCCCGCTGCCGGTTCGGCTCAGGTGAGCGAAACCGCACGATGGGTGGGTTTGGCTCATCGGTGGGGAACCAGATGCGCTCGCATGAGCGAAACCGCACGATGGGTGGGTTTGGCTCATCGGTGGGGAACCAGATGCGCTCGCATGAGCGAAACCGCACGATGGGTGGGTTTGGCTCATCGGTGGGGAACCGGATGCGCTCGCATGAGCGAAACCGCACGATGGGTGGGTTTG
>JBCCVW010000240.1:0-6306 GCA_039194665.1 Actinomycetota bacterium | reverse complement strand
GTCCAGACCCCGGCGTCCTCACCGGCTGCGATCAGCTCCTCCAGGTCGGCGAACGGTTCGCCGGACTCGGCCGGCACGGGGATCGGAATCTCGAACCGATCGGTCTCGAATCCCAACGGTTCGATCGGCGCTCGACCCTCGCCGTCCGACTCGGCCGGCGCCTCGTCCTCCTCGACCGGGCCCTCCTCGGCACTCGACTCCGACGTCGGCGTGTCGGGAGGTGCCGACTCGGCGCTCCCGGAGTCGTCACTCGGGCTGCAGGCCACCAGCCACAGCGCCACTGCGGTCATCCCGGCGATCGAACGTGGTGTCCTTGCCGCCGCTGCACCCATCCACCACTCCTACCACGCACCCGCCGGTCGTGGCGGGCCGATCGGTCCTGTTCGGAATCGCCAGACTCGGAACGTTCGGCCGCGACACGGGCGGCTGTGCTTCGTGCGGCGTGCGCTCTCGAACGCGGGCGATGTCCACTCAACTTCGGCGAGATCCGCACGATCGACTGAGGTGGGACCCTCGTAGTGGTCCAGTCGTTGTTCGACACTGAACAGGACCTGTAACCGCCACCGCCCAGTACCAGGCCGAGGTTTCCCGATCGACGTCGACCTCGGACTGCGCATCCGCGACCCACGTGTGTCTGATCTCGTCATCGAGCTGGTCAACTCCGCTGGACGACGACACGTCGTGGCACAGGACATGCCCGGCGCCGACCTCGGAGCAGGCGCGAATCATGGACGCCCGAACGACCGCCGACATGCATTGACGATCAGCTCTCGACCGTCCATGACACCTCGGGTTCGGGGCGATACACGCAGAACGTGCCGGTCGTCACTGCCGACCGCAGGTGCGCGCCGAGCGATGGAAGGTGTTCGTCGAAGCGCTTGATCGTCGCCCGCAATCGGTGGGTCACCGCCGAGCGAGCTCGTTCGGCCTCGGTGCCGGACTGCCTACTCCGCCCGCCGAGCCCGACAGCGGAGGTGAGCTGATCGACGAGTGCATCCATCTCGTTCTGCAACGCCTCGACACGACCCACGTCGTTGAACGCGTCGGCTTCGTCGATGTCGGCCTGCAGCTCGATGATCCGAGCCTCGTACTCCTTGCGCGCCTGGCCATCGATCCCGCCGACCGCGCTCGAACCCGCAACGACTGCGCCCATCAGGTCGACCGCCGCGAACTCCTTCGACGGTTCCGCGAGCAACTGCGCCAGGTCCGCCATGCCTTTGCTCGCACTGAGCTGCGTACGCTCGCCGTACCAATCGATCACCCACACCTCGCCGACTCGGCGACATCGAGCGCCGTCGCCGTCGCCTGACCCAACGGAGGGCGCGCCGGCGGTCGCTGCCAGCTCTGTCCGCAACAGCGGGAGGAGTTCGTCGAGCGCCAACTTCCGCCCGCGGCGTCGGTCGACGGTGTCAATGCCGATGTCGATCAGCTGCGCCGTCATGGTCAGCGGGGATGCGTCGGCGGTCACGGCCAACGACGCGGCGCTCGGTCGGCCCGCCCGTTCCGCCAGTACGGCAGCGAGCCCGGTGACCGGACGCAGGTCGCTCACCGCGCGCCGAGCCGTGAGTTCCGAC
This sequence comes from Actinomycetota bacterium, assembly GCA_039194665.1. Taxonomy (GTDB): domain Bacteria; phylum Actinomycetota; class Acidimicrobiia; order Acidimicrobiales; family Ilumatobacteraceae; genus JABSQH01. The sequence continues at coordinate 4,732 of JBCCVW010000240.1, read as the reverse complement.
AACAGCTCGAGCAGTGTCTTCGCCGAGCGGCGATCGTCACCCAGCTGCAACTCAGCCGCCGCAACGGTGTAGAGCGCCTGAGACACGGCGGCGGGAAAGTCGAGTTGTCGTGCCAGCGCCAGCGCAGACGAGCCCAAATCCAATGCGGCACGCGGATCGCGGCCGAGTTCGACCGATGCCCGGCTGACCCGCGCATACGACTCGTTGAGCGTTGCCCCGGTCTTCGTCGCCTCGGCCACCACCGCGTCGAGCGTCTCCACTCCGAGGTCCATGTTCTGGGTGGCAAGCAGTAAGCCGACGTGGGCGTCGATCTCCAGTGCAAAACCAGTCGAGCCGAGGCGGCGGGCAGCGTCTGCGGCCTGGCGGAATACCACGATGGCGTCGTCGATGCGACCGCTGGCCTGCATCGCCTGCGCGACACAGCGGCGCAGTGTCGCCGGCGCAAATGCCGAGGACTCGGCGAAGGGCAGCGCCTCCTCGACCACCGCAACGGCCTCATCCACGTCGCCAGCCAACATCCGCGCCGTCGCCAACGTCGCCATCGCATCGGCGAACCAGGGTGCGCCGGCGTCTGGCCACCGGTCGACTGCTCGCTGGGCTCCACGCACGATGTCGACCACATGACCCTGGTGCACAACACCCCATAACACTGCGGCAAGTGCGAGCCCGCGTGCACCGTCGGAGTCCCGCTCGATCGTCCAATCGAGCGCCGCCATGATCTGCACGAACAAGGCTCGAAGATCCGACAGCGGGGACTCGTCCCACCCCTCGCTGGCGCCCGCCACGATCGTCACCACTCGTGCCACCGTGTCGTCGACAACCCGATCCATCGTCGGGTCCCACCGCTGACTCGATCTCAGTCGATCGATCGCCACGGCGCGTACCGGGTAGAGCATGCGATAGCGCATGGCGGCCCCGGCGGTCTCGGTCATGACCAGCGAGGCGTGCACCAGTTCCTCGAGGTGCGCATCGACTGCATCAGAACCAACCACCGACGACGCCCGCTCCCGCGTGAACGGTCCCGCCAATACTCCAAGCTGGTCGAACGTCTCGGCGACTCCAGGCTGCAGCAGATCGAGTGACGATGTAACCATCTCGGTCACGCTGCGATGGCTCGACCGGCCGCGGTATCGCGGCCGTTCCAACGCACGGGCGTCTCGCTGCAACCCGGCGAGCACCTCTGCTGCAGAGTGCGAGGCGAGACGAGCAGCGGCGATTTCGATGGCCAGCGGAACGCCGTCGAGGAGCTCGCAGATCCCTTCGACGCTTGATGCGTCGAGCGACGCGGGATCGAGCCCGCGATCCGCGATGCTGGCCCGGAGCATGGCCACCGACGGGTCGCCGTCTCCCCTGGTCACCGACACGTCGGCCGTGAGCGGTCCGAGCGCAACGATCGACTCTCCATCAACCTCGAGCGGCGATCGGCTGGTAGCGAGCACGACGAGATCGGCCGGTGACTCACGCAACCGCTCGACGACACCGGCCGTCGCATCGAGGACGTGCTCACAGTTGTCGAGCACGACGAGGAGCGGGCCACGCACAGAGTCACTGAGCGCCATCTCGAGATCGCCGTATCCGAGTGCATCGAGAAGGGCGGATTCCACGTGGGCTCCGTGATCGACCGCCGTGAGGTCGACTACCGCCACGGTGCGATCCGACCCGTCGATCGCCGCACGGGCCAGACGCGTCTTGCCGATCCCGCCGGGACCGGTAATCGTCACCAACGACCGGCGCTGCAGACGATGACGCACGTCCGCCAGCTCCCGGCCTCGTCCGATCAACTCCACGGGCCGAGAGTACGCCGAAACCGCCTCGCTCCCGGCCGAAGCAGTGCGAGTACGACTCACAGTGTGAGGACACTTCTCACGCCCCTGGTGGTGAGGGCTGCGATCAACGCACCCCGATCGAAAGGACACCCCATGGGCACCACCACGACCACAACTGACAGCCACAGCAGCAGCGCAACAGTGCCGCCCGCGACCGACCGACCGGTGCGTATCACCGACGGCGGCCTCGAGACGTTCTTGATCTTCCACGACAAGATCGAGCTGCCGGACTTCGCATCGTTTCCGCTCGTCACCACGATCGCCGGTCGGGCTGCGCTGCGTCGCTACTACCAACGCTTTCTCGACGTCGCCACGGATCTCGGCGTGGGCATCGTGCTCGATACGCCGACGTGGCGCGCCAGCGCCGACTGGGGAGCCCGGCTGGGGTACGACACCGATCATCTCGCCGACATCAACTCGTCTGCGGTGTCGATGATCCGTGCGTTCGCCCAGGGACACACCGACGTCGTCATCAACGGCGTGATCGGCCCCCGCGGCGACGGCTACGAGGTCGGCGCCACGATGCGCATCGATGAGGCGGTCAGCTATCACGGACTCCAGGCACGAGCGTTCGCCGCTTCCGAGGTCGACACCGTCACCGCCGTGACCATGACCTACGTCGACGAGGCGATCGGTGTCGTCCGCGCATGCGAACGTGTCGGCGTACCCGTCGTTGTCGGCTTCACGGTGGAGACGGACGGTCGACTCCCGTCCGGTCAACCGTTGGGCGATGCAATCACCGCCGTCGACGAAGCGACCGACCGAGCACCGGTCGACTTCATGGTCAATTGCGCGCACCCGTCACACTTCGCGGGCGTGCTCGACGGCAACACCGAGTGGTGCTCCCGAATCGGCGCGATCAGGCCGAACGCGTCGCGGATGAGCCACGAGGAACTCGACAACGCAACCGAGCTCGATCGAGGAGACCCCAGCGAACTCGCAACCGAATCGGTCGCGCTGCGCGCCGCGCTGCCCAACATTCGAGTCGTCGGCGGCTGCTGCGGAACCGATGACGAGCACGTCGCCGCACTGGCCACAGCATTCGCTGCAGCTCCCGCCGGGAGCGTCCGATGATCCGCTCCGCCGCAAAACTCGCCGCCGCCGGCATCACTTCGATGGCCGTCGTGGTCGCAGTCGACGGCGCGCGACCGGTGGCCGCCGACGACGTTCCCTACGCGATCGTCACCGACCAGATCACCTCCAGTACGGACGACGTCCTCATCTACCCCGACAGCCCAGAGCAGATCACCGTCGACAGCTACCAGGGGTTTCCCATCGATGTCGACATCGCCCTACGGATCGAGCACGGATCTGCATCGCAACTCTCCATCCAGCTGGCGACGGCGGCGCGGCGTCCACATGACGTCGTCCGCGATATGACCGGCGCCGACCTCGGCGCGGGTGACGAGTGCTCGGACCCGACGGTCTTCGACGATGACGCACCGCACAGCTACTACGACGTCGACGCTCCACGCGCCGATCGGGTCAGGCCAGAACCACGCATGGACGAGTTCCTGCACCATTCAGCACTCGAAGGCTTCAACGTCGTGTTCCGCGAGGAACACCCAGAGATCCTCGGCCGCATCGACTGCTACGTGGTCACCGTCACCAGCGTCGTCCCGCACGGTGATGGCACATATCGCGTCACCGATCCGACCGACACGATCGACTTCACCGACGACGCGCTCACGCTGCGCGAGGCGTTCATCCTCGCAGACAACGACCGGCAGGCATCAACGGTCATCCTGCAGGATGACACGACCTACCAGCTCGACCAGTGCGAAGGCCTATCGCCGCTGAAAGCTCGAAGTTCCGATCCTCTCGAGGTGATCGGCAACGGCGCAACCATCAAGGCGGGTTGCAGCTTGACATCTGTCGTCGACGTCGGCGAGGCGTCCCTTGCCATGTCGGACGTCGAGATCGGCCCAGCCGACGCATACGGAGTGCTCGGTGGAGACATCGAGCTCACCCGCGTGCGCGTCGTCGACACGAAGTCGGGAGTCTTTGCCCGAGGACACCTCACGGTGCGCGACTCCGAGCTCGTCAACAACGGGGACCGCAGCCAGTTCTTTCTCACGGCGATCTACGGAAAGGCGATCACGTTGATCGACAGCGTCGTGCGCTTGAACCACGGCGCATCCTTCGGCGCCGTGGAGGCGAGCGATACCATCAGCGTGGTCGACTCGATCATCGAACAGAACAGCTCACACACCAAGGGTGTTCTCGAAGCGACGTCGATCTCGATCGATGGGTCCGTAGTCGGCAACAACACCAGCCCGCTACCGACCGTGAACGCGACCACGACAGTCGACGTCGCCGACTCGACGATTCGCGCCGACACCACCGTGCTGGTCGGCGCGCAGACCCTGCTTGCACGTCGTTCCGCACTCTTTGGGTCCTCGCAGTCGGCCGGAGCGTGTGGGGTGCTCCGGGTCGACGCCGACCCCGTGGACATCAACGTCGTTGGATCGGCGACGTGTGCAGGCCCAGCGGACATTGTGGTCGACGATCCGATGCTGGAGCCGTTCGGGTTGCCGCGGCCACTGCCAGGGAGCCCGCTGATCGACGCCATTCCCGCGCCGCGCTGCGTGGGCGAGATCGACGTGCTCGACACCCCACGCCCACAGGGCGACGGGTGCGACATCGGCGCGATCGAGTTTCGAGTACCGCGCACACCGATCAACCCGGATGATCCAGCGAACCCCGCAGAGCCGCCCGGACTTCCAATCGACACCGCAACCCCCGGCTTCGAAGCCATCGAGCCCGCGCGGTTGTTGGATACCAGGCCTGGTGGGGTGACCATCGACGGACAACACTCCGGCGCCGGCCCGATCCCTGCCGGGACAACAATCGAGGTCGCCACCGCCGGGCGTGGCGGCGTCGACCCCGACGCCACCGCCGCATTC
>JBCCVW010000239.1:0-6362 GCA_039194665.1 Actinomycetota bacterium | reverse complement strand
CGACCGAGTAGCGCCGGTCGTGACCGAGCCGGTCTTCGACGGGACGAATGTACGACTCGTCGCGGCCGGTGAGATCGAGCAGCCGGTTGGTGAGCTCCACGTTGGGGAGCTCGTTGCCCGCACCGATGTTGTAGATCTCGCCCGGCGTGCCCGACTCGAGTACGAGTTGTGCGGCGATGTTGTGGTCTTCGACGTGGATCCAGTCGCGCACGTTCATCCCGTCGCCGTACAACGGCACCTGCTCGCCGTCGAGCAGGTTGGTGGTGAACAGCGGGATCACCTTCTCGGGGAACTGGTACGGCCCGTAGTTGTTGGTGCAGCGCGTGACGACGACCGGCAGTCCGTAGGTGGAGTGGTACGACAGCGCGATCAGGTCGGAGCCAGCCTTCGACGCCGAGTACGGCGAGCGCGGCGCCAAGGGATCGGTTTCGAGCGACGAGCCGTCTTCGACCGATCCGTACACTTCGTCGGTGGAGATGTGCAGAAACCGGCCGACACCGACGGTGTTGGCCACGTCGCACAGCACGTTGGTGCCGGTGCAGTTCGTGCGGACGAACGCCGAGCCGTCGGCGATCGAACGATCGACGTGGCTCTCCGCAGCGAAGTGAACCACCGCATCGTGGCCATCCATCGCCCGGGCGACATCGTCGTGATCGCAGATATCGGCATGGACGAATTCGGCGCGCGTGTCGTCGAGCACATCGCGGATGCTGGCCAAGTTGCCCGCGTACGTGAGCGCGTCATACATCGTCACGTCGTGGTCGGTGGCGGCGAGCACGTGGCGCACGTAGTTCGACCCGATGAATCCGGCGGCGCCGGTGACGAACAGCTTCATCAACTCGCTCCTGCGTTGAGTACCTCGCGCAGCAGCGCAGCCGCAGCGTCTTTGGCCGACACGATGCTCGGGTCGCTGGGATCGATGGCGATCGGCCAGTCGATGCCGAGCGCCGGATCGAGCGGGGTCACCGAACGACCGGCCATGCCCGGCGTCCACTCCTGATCGAAGCAATACACGTACTGCGACACGTCCGACAGGGTCTGGAAACCGTTGGCCACACCCGATGGCACCAGCACCTGCACGCCGGGCCGCAGATCGACGGTCGTCACGTCGCCGCGACTCGGTGAGTCGTCGCGCAGATCGACGAACGCGGCAAGCGCCTCACCCGCAGCCACCGTGACCAGCTTGGTCATCTCCTCGGCGTGCATGCCACGTACGGCGCCGCGCCGCGATTCGGTGATGTTGATCTGGGTGAACGATGCGAGGTCGATACCCATCGACTCGAACGCGGAACGCCGGAACAACTCGCGGATCGTGCCGCGTTCGTCCGACACTTGCTTGAGCTCGACGACAATCAGTCCGTCGAGGGTTCCGGGCCGCGCCGACATGTCGACGATCGAGCTCGTCACGATTCGTCCATCACTCGACGTCGATCTGGCAGTGGTCACCGACCATCAGCCGCACCGCCCGCGGCTTGCGCCGCGAACGCGACACCGTGGCATCGGTGCCGATCAGCGAGTCGGCCAAACGGGGAATGTCGATGATGCGGCTGTCGTCCATCACCACCGAGTGCTCCACCTCGGACTGCGCGACCTCGCAGCCGGCGCCAATCGCGGTGAACGGACCGATGAAGCTGTCGGTGATCGTGGTGTCCGCGCCGATCGCCACCGGCCCGCGAATCGTCGAGTTGACGACCTCGGCGCCCGCGGCGATCAGCACTCTCCCCTCGATGCTCGATGCCTCGTCGACCGAACCGGCGATGTCGGTATCGATGCGCTCGAGGATCAGCCGGTTCGCTTCGAGCAGCGGCGTCAACTTGCCAGTATCGATCCACCAACCCGTCAGGATCTCGGTGCGCACCCGATGCCCCGCATCGATGAGCCACTGGATGGCGTCGGTGATCTCCAGCTCGCCGCGGCCCGACGGCTCGATCGCCGCGACCGCATCGTGGATGCTCGGATCGAACAGGTACACGCCGACGAGCGCCAGGTCGGACGGCGGGTCGGCCGGCTTCTCCACCAGGTGTTCGACGTGACCCTCAGCGTGCAGCTTGGCGATACCGAACCGGTGCGGGTCGGGCACCTGCTTCAACAGGATCTGCGCCGACGGCGGCGCGTCGGTGAGTCGCGCCGCCTCGAACGCTTCGACGAACGCGGCAAGATCCTGCTCGAGCAGGTTGTCACCGAGGTACATCACGAACTCGTCGTCGGCGAGGAACTCGCGGGCGATCAACACGCAATGGGCCAGCCCCAACGGCTCGTCCTGGGGGATGTATGTGATCGTCGCCCCAAACTGCGACCCGTCGCCGAGCGCCGCCATCACCTCGTCGCGCGTGTCACCGACGATCACCCCGAGTTCCTTGATTCCCGCCTCGACCATCGCCTCGATCCCGTAGAACAGGATCGGCGTGTTGGCCACCGGCACGAGCTGCTTAGCTCGGGTGTGGGTGATCGGCCGGAGCCGCGTGCCGGCACCGCCGGCCAGAATCAATGCCTTCATCGCCGCGGGAGCTTACGACTCCGCTGGCGGGCGCGGACCGGTTCCACGGAAGTAGTCGAGGATCACCTCGGCGCCATCGGCGAGCTCGAGCACGGACGCGCCCCCGATGGTGGTCCCCGTGACCGGCAGCTGGAACGTATTCAGGCCGGTACCGAACGCCTTGCGCAGCGTGCCCGCCGCACCGATCGGGTCGAGGTTGGGGTCCATCCGCACTGCGTCGGTGCCGGCGTCGAGGATCCGACTGGCGGCGAATGGGTCGGATTGCAGCTCCCGCAATGCCCGGTCGGCGGTCGAGGAAATGAACGCTTGTTGGCGTTCGATCCGGCCGAGGTCGGCCGTCGGATCGGTACGCCACGCGCCGTCGCGGAACTCTTCGAAGTAGCGACTCCGGGTGTACTGCAGCGATTCGACGCCATTCAGGGTGTGACAGCCGGGGTCCTGTTCGAGACCCGTGTTGCCGTCGCGGGTGGCGTACTCGAAGCACACCTCTGTCCCCCCGACCGCGTCGACGATCTCCTTGAACCCCTCGAAGTCGACATCGACGACGTGGTTGATCGGGATGCCGAAGTTCTCGGTGATCGTCGCCGCCAGCACGTCGATGCCATCGTTGTACGCAGAGTTGATACGGCTCTGGGTGCCCTTGCCAGCGATCGTCACCCACAGATCGCGGGGCAGGCTCACCAGCGATGCTCCGTCGCCATCCTTCTCCTGGCGGAGGATCATGATGGTGTCGCTGCGCCGACCCTGCACGACGCTTTCGTCGCCGATGCCGCCGAAGTCCGGGCTGTTCGGATCGGCGTTCTCGCGCGAGTCCGACCCGACGAGCAGATAGTTCACCGCAGGACCATCCTGCGCTTCGAGCACCAGTTCGAGGCCGTCGATGCGCTCGATCCCTTCAGTGCGTGCGTTGGCCGCGCGGATCACGCCGAGGGCGCCGACTGCGCCGACGACCACCGCAAGTAGCAACGCCAGGGGCGCGGACGATCGACGGGCGAGGGGCATCGAGAAAACGCTACTGCTGCCGAACAGCCGAAGGGTGTCAACCCACTGCGGCCAGACGTGCGGTGCGTCACATGCGCGCAACCCTGGCGCGTCGGCTTTCAGCCGGCAGGGCGAAGGTGGACGACGTCGGCGGCGTCGAAGGTGCTGCGGGTGCCGTCGTGGTCGACGATCAGCCGGCCATCGTCGTCGACATCGACCGCGGTGCCCTCGATGGTCGACGCATCGGGGAGTTCCACTCGTACGGCACTGCCGAGCGTGGCCAGCTCCGCCCGATACTGCGCCCAGAACGCGTCACCGTCGCCGAGCCCGTCGAATGCGCTCAACAGGAGTACGAGCGCGTCGGCTGGCTCGACGCCGTCGCCCAATCGTGCTGCGCCCTGCGGTGCCCAACCGATGTTCACGCCGATACCGACCGCCACTGAGCCGCGCACACTGCGTTGGGCGAGGACGCCGGCGAGCTTGGCATCGGGTTCGTCGGGCGCCCGCACGACCAGGTCGTTGGGCCACTTCAACGCAACGTCGAGGTCGGTGAAGTGGCGGGAGGCGGCGAGCGCAGCAAGCCCGATGCGCTGAGTGGGGTGTGCGGGTGCACCGTCGGCAGAAAACCCGAGCGTCACCAGCAGATTCGAGCCGGACGGGGCATCCCAGCGACGATCCAAGCGGCCACGGCCGGCGGTTTGATGGCCAGCGGCGAGGACGGTGCGCCCGGCGATCTCGCCTGCGTCCAGCGCAACGAGCACGTCGTTGTTCGTGCTACCAGTCTCCTCGACGTGGCAAACGACCCAACCGTCGGGCCACGACCGGACACTCCACGGCCGGAAGATGTTCGCGCCGGCACCCATGCCACCTACATTGGCAGCCGTGCTGCAGAAGATCCTGATCGCCAACCGAGGCGAGATCGCCGTCCGCGTCATTCGCGCCGCCCGTGAGATGGGGCTGCAGACGGTGGCGGTCTACTCCGACTTTGATCGCGACGCTCTCCACGTCCGGCTCGCCGACGAGGCGTACGCGCTCGGCGGGCAGACCGCCGCCGAGAGCTACATCAATAGCGATGCCATCATCGACGCCATCCGGAAGAGCGGTGCCGACGGCGTCCACCCGGGGTACGGCTTCTTCAGCGAAAACGCCGAGTTCGCCCGCGCTGTTGCCGACATCGGGGTGGAGTTCATCGGACCGCCGCCCGAAGCGATGGACGAAATGTCCGACAAGGTGTCGAGCCGTCTCGCCGCGCTGCGCGGCGACGTGCCTGTCGTGCCGGGAACCACTGAGTTCGCCAGTGGGCCCGACGACATCCGGGCCTTCGGCAACGAGGCAGGTTGGCCGGTGGCCATCAAAGCGGCATACGGCGGTGGCGGCCGTGGCATGAAGGTCGTGCACTCCGCGGAGGAGGTCGACGACGCCATGGCCAGCGCACAGCGCGAGGCCAAGGCCTTCTTCGGCCGAGACGAGGTGTACGTCGAGCGCTACCTCACGTGGCCCCGCCACGTCGAAGTGCAGCTCGTCGGCGACAAGCACGGCAACTGCGTGTGGATCTCGACCCGCGATTGCTCGGCACAACGCCGGCACCAGAAGCTCGTCGAAGAGGCCCCAGCCCCAGCGTTGCCGGATGGCATCGAAGATGCCATGGGCGAGGCAGCCGTCAACGCCGCCAAGGCCGTCGGCTACTACGGCGCCGGCACGGTCGAGTTCATCTACCAAGAGGGCGAGTTCTTCTTCTTGGAGATGAATACCCGCCTGCAGGTCGAGCACCCGGTGAGCGAGATGATCACCGACATCGATCTGGTCGAGTGGCAGATCCGCGTGGCGTCGGGCGAAGAACTCCCGATGACGCAGGAGGAAGTGGCGGCCCGGCGCCGAGGGCACTCGATCGAGATTCGGATCAACGCCGAAGACGTTGCTGAAGGAAAGTTCCTCCCGTCACCGGGCGAGATCACCAAACTCAGCGCCCCCGACGGGTTCGGCGTGCGCTTCGACACCGGGTATTACTCGGGCGACTCGATCAGCCAGTTCTACGACAACCTCGTCGGCAAACTCGTCGTGTGGGGACGCGACCGCGAAGTGGCCATCCGGCGGGCGATCTGCGCGCTCGAGGAGTTGGTGGTCGACGGTGTCGCCACGACGATTCCTGCCGATCTGGCGATCCTCCGCCATCCCGACTTCGTGGCGGTCGAGCACTCGACGAAGTGGGTCGAAGAGGTCCTCGACCTCACCGGTCTCGGCGGCGCGACGGGGACGGGCGAGGCACCGCCGAGCGACGACGACGAGCCACGCGTGCAACGGACGACAACCGTCGAGGTCAATGGCAAGCGGTTCGAAGTGTCGATGTGGGTGCCCGAGGCAACCGCCGTCGTGGCCGCCGGCGGAGGGGCGCCGAAGAAGGCGGCGCGTCGCGAGCGTTCGACTGGTGGCGGCGGCGGCAGCACCAGCGGTGCTGTCGAGGCGCCGATGCAGGGCACGATCGTCAAGATCCTGGTCGAGGAGGGCCAAGCGGTCAGCTCGGGCGAGGGACTCCTCGTGCTCGAGGCGATGAAGATGGAGAACCAGATCAACGCCGAAACCGACGGCACGGTGAAGGAGATCAAGGTCGCGGCAGGCGACACCGTCGGAGGCGGCGACGTTCTCCTCGTGATCGAGTAGCCGGAGCTACTCAGCGGCTTCGGCGAGCGCTTCGCTGAGCGCCGGGTGCACCAGGATGCTGTCGGCGAGATCGGTCACCGTCAGCCCGGCGGTCACCGCAACCGCAATCACCGAGATCAACTCCGCCGCCTGACGGCCGACGATGGAACCACCGAGAACGACCCCGGTCGCCGGGTCGGAGATGATCTTCACGAATCCTTGGGTGTCGTTGTTGATCATCGCCTTG
>JBCCVW010000238.1:0-6384 GCA_039194665.1 Actinomycetota bacterium | reverse complement strand
TGCACTGGCTGCTGCGGCCGAGCAATCGGATCGTGCCGTCGGCGTCGACGGTGGCCAGGTCGCCGGGGAACGAATACCGCGTGCCGTCGATGGTGCGGAACGTGCGCGCCGACTTCTCCGGATCCTTGAAATAGCCGACGGGCACCGTGCCGCCGTTGGCAACCATGCCGATGTCGCCCGACCCTGGCACGACCTCCACATCGTTCTCGTCGAACACCTTCGTGGTCGGTTGCGCCGAAAACTTGGCGGTCTCTGCGGGCACGCCCTTCATGGTCATCGTGGTGCCCATCGCACCTTCGGTCGACCCGAGGGCATCGAGGATCACCGTGGACGGCATGAACTCGAGAAGTCCCTCTTTGATCTCGGTGGAGAACATCGCCCCCGACGACATGATCAATCCGAGCGAACTGAGGTCGGGTACGTCGTCGGTCTCGGCCATCTCTTCCAGGCGTCGCAGCATCGGCCGGCCGAACGCGTCGCCGACGATGATCAACAGGCGGACGCCGTTGCGCTCGATCGTTTTCAACACGTCGTCGGGGTCGAAGCTCCGGCTGGTCGACAACACCGCGGTCGCCCCGTACAGGTGTGGTGCCATCAGGCCGAGCCATACGCCGGTGCCGTGCATCAGTGGCGGACCCGACATCGATACCATCGGGTTGCCCGCCTCGACCAACGCAGTGGCTGCCGCTGGGATGTCGGCGGGGTCCTCGATGGCTTCAAGGCCGAGCAACATCGGCATCGACAAGAGGAACTGCTCGCAGAAGTTCCCGATCTCATACATCACGCCCTTGGGCATGCCGGTGGTGCCACCGGTGTAGAGCATGTAGATGTCGGTGGGATCGCGTTCGATGCGCGGCGCCGGCTCGTGCGCAGCGACGACCTCTTCGTACTCGGGGAATCCGTCGCGGCGTTCGTCGTCGAGCACTTGAATCGCCAATTTGAGCTTCGGCAGCCGGTCGCGGACCCGCTCGATGCGGTCGCCGAGGCTGGCGTGAAACACGATCGCCTCGGCGTCGGCGTTGTCGAGCAGGTACAGCAACTCGTCGTCGAGGTAGCGGTAGTTGACGTTCACCGGAACGGCCCGGATCTTCAATGCCGCGAACTGCGTCTCGGCGTACTCCGGGCAGTTGTACATGAACATCCCGACCTTCGAGTCGGGGCCGAGGCCGGCGTCGCTGAACGCCTGGGCGAGGCGCGACGACCGATCCTCGTAGTCGCGCCACGACACATGGCGATCGCCGTGCACGACCGCGTCGTGGTCGGGGACCGCGTCGGCGATCGACTCCCAGATGGTGGCGAAGTGCGTCTCCATTGTCGGCAAGGTAGTCGAGTTCAACGCTATTGGTGAACGCTCATTCAGAAATGCTCGATCGGTCGCGCTCGAGGGTCACGACGGCATCTCGAAGCCGTCGATGATCACGGCCCGACCGTTCGTCGTGGCGCCATGACGGATGCCGACCACGGCCTGATACTCCGCGGAGTTGTACGCGGCTTCGGCGGCCTCGCGGGTGGGGTACTCGATCACGACCGTTTGGTGCCCCGGTTCGCCTTCGGCCGCCGCCGAGTTCGGATCGAGGGCCAAGAGCTTGGCGCCACCGGCGAGTAGCGGCGCCGCCTTGCCTTGGTAGTCGAGGTAGGCGTCGGCGTCGGTGATGTCGTAGTTGGCTACGAGATACGCAGTCATTGGGCGGTCCTTTCGTGTTCGGTTGTCAGTGGTCAGGACGGGCTGCCGGACGAGTGAGCCCACGCGTTGAGAAACGGCGCCGACAAGTCGGGCGGTCCGGCGTAGTGCATCACCAGGCGGCGAGCGCCGAAGCGCCAATGGTGGTCGACGCGGATGTAGCGGTCGTCGTAGTGGGCGAGGAGCATGCCGCGTCCGCCGTCGGCGCGCGCCCAGTGTTCGATCACGTACCACCGGCCGGTTCCGGTGCCGGCTTCGTCGTCGAGTTCGTAGGTGCCGTTCATCACGTTCTGCACCACGGCGGCGAACCCGTCCATCGCTGCGTTCCACATGTCGACGATCGCTGCCTGGCCGGTCACCTCGGTGCCGGCGAGATCCCATGACGCGTCGGGCGCCCAGGTGCCGGCCCACGCGGCTTCGTCGCGGTGGACCACCGCATCGGCGTAGCGGTGGACGAGGTCGTCGATCGGCGAGCGCGTCACGACAACTCGATGGTGAAGGTTGTGCTGCCGAACATCTCCAAGCCCCCCGACTTGCCGAACGTGCATTAGGTTACGCGCTGGGATGGCTCAGACAGGAACGAAGCGCGTCGCGGTGCGGCCGGCTGAGGGAACGCCGCGCGACAAAGCCCCCGAGCCAGAACTGTCGTCGTCGCCGATCACCGGCGACCGCTACTGGTCGCCGGAGTTCGCCGCCCGAGAGTTCGACGCGTTGTGGCCCCGGGTATGGCAGGTGGCCGGCCGCGTCGAGCAGATTCCGCGGCCGGGCGACTACGTCACCTACGAGATCGGTCGCGAGTCGGTGGTCGCCGTGCGTGGCACCGATCAGGCGGTGCGCGTGTTCTACAACGTGTGCCAGCACCGCGGCAATCGGCTAGTGCACGACGAGTCCGGCTTGCTCGCCGGCGGCACGTTCCAATGCGCCTACCACGGCTGGCGGTACACCGACGTCGGCCGGCTCGACTGGGTGCACGACGAAGCGGACTTCTCGCAAGGCAGCCCATGCGGCGTGCGCAACCTCGTCGAGCTCGCCTCCGACACGTGGGCTGGCTTCATCTGGTTCAACATGGATCCTGATGCGCGGCCGCTGCGCGAGTGGCTCGCGCCGGTCGCCGACCATCTCGACGTGTACCGCATGGACGCGATGCATCGCACGCACTGGGTGACCCTGCACGGCGACTTCAACTGGAAGTGCGTCCAAGACAATTTCAACGAGAGCTACCACCTGCCGTTCGTCCACCCGCAGACCCTGCCGGCGATGAACGAGCACCACTCCGGGTGCCAGTTCGACATGTATGCGTCTGGCCACGCGCGGATGCTGATGCCGGGCGGGGCGCCGGGCCCGCACTACGCCGGACGCCCCGAGCGAGCCTTCGCGGCCTTGCGTGCCGACCTCGAGTTCTGGGGAGTCGACCCGGAGCCGTACCGCGACGACCTCCTCGGCCTACGCGGTGCGCTGCAACAGGCCAAACGCGCGCTCGGTGCATCGAAGGGGTACGACTTCTCCGCGTACTCCGACGAGCAACTGACCGACCACTACCACTACACGGTGTTCCCCAACATCTCGTTCAGCATGAAGCCAGACGGCTGCATCTGGTTGCGGGCCACTCCGCATGCTGCCGATCCGGCCAAGTGCATGTTCGACATGTGGTACCTGACGTTGTTTCCCGAGGGCGACAACGAGTACTGGTCGAACTCGATGGGCGACTGGGTGTCGCTCGATCACGAGGTGGAACACGAGGTCGGCGCAGTCGGCGACGTGTCGTGCGGCCCGGGCATCGACCAAGACGTCGCCATCTGGACGAGCCAGCAACAGGGTCTGGCGTCACGCGGTTACCGCGGCGACTACATGCCCGACCAGGAGCGGCGAATCCGCTTCTTTCACGACAACATCGATCGGCTTCTGGCCCTCGGGCCGTTGCCGTGATCGGTACTAGGTTCGCCGCCATGAGGGGATCGATGAGATTGTCGGCGGCGCGGGGTGACCACCGATGAGCGGCCGGCTCGACGGTGCCGTTGCAGTGGTCACCGGCGCGGCGAGCGGAATCGGCGAGGGCACGGCACGCCGCTTCGTCGAAGAGGGGGCGCGCGTCGTGGTCGCCGACCTGCAAGAGGAGCCGGGGATGGCGCTCGCCGACGAGCTCGGCGATGTGGCGTTGTTCGTGCGCACCGACGTGACGATCGAAGACGACGTTGCCGCTGCGGTCGACGCAGCCGTCGACGAGTTCGGTCGCCTCGACGTGATGTTCAACAACGCGGGCGTGGTCGGGGTGGTCGGGCCGATCGCCGAGACAACAGCAGAGGCTTGGGACCACACCGTGTCGATCTTGTTGCGCGGTGTGTTCCTCGGCACCAAGCACGCGGCGCGGGTCATGGTGCCGCAACGATCTGGCGTGGTCATCTCCACGGCGAGCACCGCAGGTGTTGTTGGCGGGCTCGGCCCGCACGCCTACACCGCAGCCAAACACGGGGTGATCGGGTTGACGAAATCGGTGGCCAACGAGCTTGCGCCACACGGCATTCGGGTGAACGCGATCGCTCCTGGAAATACTGCGACAGCGATGACTGCGTCGGTCTTCTCCAGTGATCTCGACGTTGCCGCGACAGCCAAAGGAATCGCTCGGATGTCGCCGCTCGGATACGCCGGGTTCCCCGCTGACATCGCCGCCGCCGCGGTGTACTTGGCGAGCGATGACGGGCGATACGTGTCGGGGCACACACTCGTGGTCGATGCCGGCCAGACGAGTTCGGGGATGTCGCTCAGTCCGATGCACGTCGGCGAGAACCGCCAGATCCACGAGGCTGGCCGCGTCACCTGATGTCGCGCGACGCCGAGGTGCAGCGGCTCGTCGATGAGCGGTCGATCATCGACGTTGCCATTCGCTACTGCTGGGCGCTCGACACCCGCAGCTGGGATGACTTGCGCACCGTTTTCGTCGACGACGCCACGGCGACCTTGGGCGAGGCTCGCGAGCTGGTCGGGGTGGAGGCGATCGCCGCGCGTTGCCGCGAGGCGCTGGCACCGCTCGACGCCAGCCAGCACATCGTTGCGACCCATCAGGTGGCGATCGACGGCGATCAGGCAACGCACCGTTGCTACGTGCACGCCCAACACCATCGGCGCGGTGCTCGCGAAGGCAAGAACTACGTCGTCGGCGGCCGTTATGACGACCGCCTCTTGCGCACCGCCGACGGGTGGCGTATCGCGGAACGCACGTTGACCGTGATGTGGACCGACGGCAACCGCGGTGTGCTCGTGGCGTAGCCACCTGCGACCTGATAGTGGCGTAGCCGCGACCGCGTACGCGTTGATATTCCGAACGTTCGTTCAGTAACGTCGGCGCATGCCGCCGCCCGCCGCTATGACCACCGACGGCCCGCCGCAGGTCGACCCCGACATCAGCGTCGACGACTTTCTCGCCGACGCTGCGTCGTGGCTCGATGACCATGCAGTCCGCCGACCCGATCACGTTGTCGAGCAGCAGTGGGGCGAGGGCGACTTCGATGTGGCGGTGTTTCACGATCTGTCGTTCGACGCGGAGCGCGACATGCTCGCCGACATCGTCGCTTGGCTGCAGGCCAAAGCCGAGCGGGGGTACCACGCGGTGTCGTGGCCGGTCGAGCACGGCGGGCTCGGGCTGAGCAGACGACACGCCCGCGCCTACGGTCGCCTCGAGCGGCAGTACGAGTCACATGGCCGCCACGAGCTGATCGGGGTGACCACCAATCTGATCTCCAACACGGTGCGGGTGTTCGGCACCGAGGAGCAGCAGGAGCGGTTCATCGGTCCGCTCTTGCGCGGCGATCTGCTCGCCTGCCAGTTGTTCAGCGAACCGGGTGCCGGGTCCGACCTTGCCGGGCTGGCGTGCCGCGCCGTGCGCGACGGCGACGAGTGGGTCATCAACGGACAGAAGGTGTGGAGCTCGGGGGCGCAGTTCAGCCAGTTCGGTGAGCTGATCGCCCGCACCGACGCCGACGAGGTGAAGCACAAGGGCATGACCGCGTTCATGCTGCCGATGGATGCCGACGGCGTCGAGGTGCGCCCCATACGCCAGATGAGTGGCGGCTCGTCGTTCTGCGAAGTGTTCTTCAACGACGTGCGGGTGTCCGACGAGCTGCGCCTCGGTCCGGTGGGCGAGGGCTGGAAGGTGGCCCTCACCACCCTCGGCTTCGAGCGCGACCACTCGGACTCGGGAGCCGGCGGTGGCGGCGGCTCGGGTGGGTCGTTCAAGCAGCTGCTCGGCACCGCCGCGCACGCCGGTGTTGCGGCCGATCCGCTGATCCGCGATCGGCTGACCGAGATGTACATCCGCCATCGCGTCGAGTCGTTGACGAATCGTCGGGCGGCCGACCTCGCTCGATCAGGCACGCCGGGTCCGGAGGGTTCGCTCGGCAAGATCATGTGGACCGAGAACATGCGAGCCATGTCCGATGTGGTGTCGCAGGTGCTCGGCCCAAAGCTGATTGCCGACACCGGGGAGTGGGGCACCTACGAGTGGGGCGAGCACGTGTTGGGTGCGCCGGGCTACCGCATCGCCGGCGGGTCCGACGAGGTGCAACGCAACATCCTCGGCGAGCGCGTCCTCGGGCTCCCGAAGGAGCCGCGCACCGACGCCGGCCCCTGGAAAGACGTCCCCCGCTGACTTTGGAGTTGTCACAGTTGGGGACACACCCCTCGTGTCACGGTGGGACACGAGGGGTCTG
>JBCCVW010000237.1:0-6403 GCA_039194665.1 Actinomycetota bacterium | reverse complement strand
CCTCGGTGACGATCGAATGGGTCCCGTCATCGTGGAAGTGATGGACCGGCTGCACCGGGTGGTGGGTGTGCACGAGATCACCGTTCCCGTGCCAGTGCTCCTCGGCCAGGCTGCGTATCGTCGTCATGGCGGCGACGATAGGTCGCTCGCCCGGGGGTGCCGTACTCGGCGCGCCGCACACGCCTAGCGTTGGGCGGATGTCCCGGGTGGTTGCCGTCACGGTTGTTGCACTACTGGCGTTGGCGGCATGCGGCGACGACGAGTCGACGAGCGATGCGACCAGTGCGTCGACCATCACCGCGACCGATGGCTCGACGACCGTCGCACCCGATACCGACGGTGACGATGGCACCGACAATGGCACGGGCGCCGACACCGACGAACAACGATTTCCCGACGTCGTCGGCGTCGTGGCCACCGAGCAGGACGGCACGTGGAGCTTCGACGTCACCCTGTCGTCGCCGTACGACACCCCGGAGCGATACGCCGACGCCTGGCGCATCGTCGCCCCGGATGGCACGGTGCTGGGCGAGCGCCCACTCGCCCACGACCATCAGTTCGAGCAGCCGTTCACCCGCTCGCTCGGTGGGGTGGAGATCCCCGCTGACGTCGCTGTTGTTGTGGTCGAGGGCCGAGATCAGCAGTACGGCTGGGGCGGTGCCACGATCGAGTACGCCCTACCCGGTCGGTGACTGCTCGGCTGCGTTGATCCTGCGCGACACCGAAATGTCGCGCAGCTGCCGTCCGGTCGAGCGATCGACATAGCCGAGGTCGAGCGGCTCGTCGCTTGTTGCGTCGACGAGCGTGACCGGCGGCTGAGGGAGGTCCGACCACTTGTCGCCCCACTGGAGCATGGCCACCAGCAGCGGGCCCAGGTCGCGTCCCTTGGGCGTCAGCACGTACTCGCTGCGCGACGACGCGTCGTCGAGCGGCCGTTGCTCGAGTACGCCGTGGTCGAGAAGCGTTCGAAGGCGAGTCGTGAGCGTGGCCCGGGGGATTCCGAGCGAACGTCGAAACGCGTCGAAGCGGGTTGTGCCCCAGAACGCGTCGCGCACGATGAGCATGGTCCACGGATCGCCGACCACATCGAGCGTCTGGGCGATCGAGCAGTTGGTGGAGTGCAGTGACGTGCGTTTCATGTCACCGGCTCCTCACGTCACGGTCTGAGTGTCGACGGGTGAGGGAGCGGGGGCGGGGCTCGTCGGCGCGGTGCGCAGCGGGAGGGCCAACACGCTCGTGCCGATACCGCCGGCGATGAGCAACCACCACACGGCGTCGAACCCATCGAGCGCTGCGGCGAGCGACGTCGCCCCCGACACGAAGGCGATGGTCAACGCCACGCCGAGCGTCCCGCCGAACTGGCGAATCGCTTGGTTGGCGCCGCCGCCGACGCCCAGTCGGTTCGGTGGCAACGCTTGGGCCACCACGCTCGACAGCTGCGGCAGACACATCGCCACGCCGATACCGGTGAACACCATCGATGGGAGGTAGTCGGCAACGTAGTTCGGGTTGGCGTCGAGCGCGACGAGGCGCAACACGCCGCCGATAGCGAACGCGATTCCGCCGCCGATCAGCAGCGGCCGTTGCCCGACCCGCGTCGCGGCCCGCCCCATGAACGGTGCAAGCACTGCGACGAGTGCCGGGCCAGGGGCCACCGCGAAGCCGGCGCGCAAGATCGAGTACTGCCAAATCTCGGTGAGGAACAGGATCGACGACAGGAACATCGCCGTGAAGGCGATGCTGAACGACACGGTCGCCGCGTTCCCCCAGGCGAAGTTGCGGATCGTGAAGAGTTCGAGGTCGAGCACCGGAGCGGTCGTGGCTCGTTGATGGACGACGAACACGCCGAGCAACGCCGCGCCGACGACGATCGAGCCGATCGTGCCGGCGCTGGCCCACCCCCACTCCTCGCTCTGTACGACGCCGTACGACACGAGGCCGGCAGCGGCGGCGATGAGGACCACTCCGATCGCTTTGGGAATGACCGCGTCGGGATCGCGCGACTCGGTGAGGATGCGTCGTCCGAACCAGATGGTGACGATGCCGACGGGCAGGTTGATGAAGAACACCCAGCGCCAGCTCGCCGCTTCGACCAGCGCCGCACCGAGCGTTGGCCCGAGGGCACCGGCGACGGCGCCCGTAGCGCCCCAGATGGCGACGGCGACGGGGATCTTCGCTGGGGGGAAAGCGCGCAACACGAGGGCCAACGACGACGGGAGCAGCACCGCCGCCCCCACGGCCTGGACGATGCGGAACACGACGAGCAAGCCGGCCGTGGGGGCCAACCCGCAGGCCATCGAGGCGACGGTGAAGATCGCCGATCCGACGAGGAACGAGCGGCGGTGTCCGACTCGGTCGGCGAGTTTGCCGACCGGCACGAGCAGTGCGGCGAACACGATGGTGTAGGCGTTGAGCACCCACGAAAGGTCGGTGGCGTCGACGTCGTCGAACGTCGCCACGATGTCGGGGAAGGCGACGAACAAGACGGTGGTGTCGAGAAACGCGGCCAGCACGGCCAACGACGACACCGCCAGTGTCGCCCAGGCGTGTCGGGGAGTGGTGTCGCCGGAGTCCATGGCGAGCCAACCTATCCCCAAATGGTCTAATGATTGAACTTATGCTCCGAAATCCTGTCGAATCGAGGCGCGGCGCGCCGGATTTCGACAGGAGAACGGCGAGCGGGAGAACGGGTCGGGCGGGTTACGCGCTGAGGCTGGAGGGGCCGTCGACGCGGGCGAAGAGGCGGTCGAACACGTTCGCCCGATCGAACTGCAGGGCGTAGTGCCGCGCTGCTGCCGCGCGGGCGAAGCGCTGGTCGGCGTCGAGGCGCAGGATCGAGTCGTCGAGGGCCTGCGCGATCGCGATCGGATCGCCGACCGGCACGATCGTGGCGTGTTCACCGACCGCTTCGGGAATTCCGCCGGTGGCAGTGGTGATCACCGGACCACCGCCGGTGAGCATCTTCTCGACCAGGGCGATGCCGAACGTCTCGATGAACTCCGGCCGTGGTTTGGACGGCAGTGCATATGCGGAACAGCCAGCCATCAGGTAGCGCTTCTCGTCGTCGTCGACGTCGTCGAAGAAGTGAATGTGTTCGGCCGCACTCGACGCCGCCGCGCGGGCGCGCAACACGTCCGCCTCAGGGCCAGCTCCGGCGATCACCAACGGCCGATCGCCGGCAACGTGGCTGGCGGCATACCCGTCGATGAGGTCGTCGATGCCTTTCGCTTTGGTGATGCGCGACAGGAACAGCACGTAGCCGTCCTCGCGCAATCCGCGACAGGCGAGACGATCGTGCAACGTGGCGGGGTCGATCTCGGCGAACGCCGAGCTGTCGATGGCGGGATAGGAGATGCCGACTCGTTGCTCGCATCGCTCCGCGAAGTCGGTGCCGAAGCGCAAGTCGATCTGTTCCGCCGCCTCGACGATCAGCTCCTTGGTGTACTCCGACACGGCGACACAGTGATCGTTGGCCAAGTAGGTAGTGAACAGATGGGCAGCTGCGCCGTACCGGCGCTCCTCGATGCACGATCGGACCACGTTGGTGATGTCGGAGCCGACCGCCTCGGCGATCGTCGTCACGTTCACGGGCAACCCGGTCGCGCTCGCAACCGACCGAGCCTCGTTGACCGCCATCGCATGGGGCATCAAGTACAACGACAAGCACACGGTGGGCACCCCGTCGGTGAACAGTTCGACGAGCCGGCCGACGATCCCGGCCTGAAATCGGCCATCGGGCACCTTGTAGTCGCCGACGCCGTCGGGACGTTCGACGACGATGCCGTCGCTGTACGGAAGGACACCGTCGAGTGGCTTCAACGGTAAGCCAGAGGCCTGCAGGGTCGGCACCTGCCAGGTGACGATGCGCACGTCGTCGTAGCCGCGACGCAACGCCACTTCGGCGAGGTTTCGCGCCTCACCCGAGTGGCCGCAGATCACGGGGTCGGCGCGCACGACGATCACAAGACGGCGTGACGGTGGTGGTGGTGGAACGTTCATCGCAACTCCCTTCGGATGTGTGGGTCAGATGTGTGGGTCGGAAACGTCGATGGTTCAGGACGCGGTTGTTGGTCGAGATGGTGGGCGTTGGTTCGTCGCCCAGTCCGTGGGCGCATCGCCGAGTTCGAGGTGGAGTACGCCGCCGCGATGGAATTCGTCGAGGCCGATCCACGATCGTTCGAGCGGCTGCCCGTTGAGCGCGGCGCGTTGGATGAACTGTGGACCGCGCTCGGGGTCGGGCTCGACGAACCCGGCGGTGGTGATCGTGAATCGTGCGCCGCCGATCAGCAGGCGAACGTGGGGTACCGACGGGGTGGTGATCAGCACCGTCCCCTGCCCGGCGGCGGGGAACAGTCCGATCGACGCCCACACGTACCACGAGCTGAGACCGCCCGAGTCGTCGTTGCCGGGCAGCCCGCCCCGTCCGGGACCGAACTGTTGTGTGAGGACGGCGTGCACGATCTCGGCGGTGCGGTCGGTGCGGCCGACGTAGTGGTAGCCGAACGGCGCGTCCATGTCGGGCTCGTTGTTCAAGCCCTGGAAGCGATCGAGCGCATATCCGTCGGCGAGCTCGATCGCGCTCGGGTTGCGGCCGGGCTGTTTCACCGGTGCGGCGCCGTAGCCGAAGAACTCGTCGAGTTGGGCGACGAACGCATCGTCACCACCGGCGAGTTCGATGCGTGCGGCCATGTCGTGGACCAGGCGAAACGAGTAGTTCCACCGACCGCCCTCGTAGAACGTCGAGTCGTGGAGCAGCTGTGTCGACGGGTCGAACGCATTGCGCCACCGGTCGGCAATGCCGTCGAGTTCGTCGGCCAGCCGATGATCGCCCACGTGGCGGGCGACCTGGGCCGTGCAGTGGTAACCCATCGCCAGGTCGAGGGTGTGCGAAATGGGATGCACCACACCGCGCTCGAGGAAGTCCTCGCCGTAGTTGCGGCGCAGGTCGGCATGCATGTGCACGAGCGCCCACTCCCAATCGACGCCTTGCAGGCCCAGCGCGCACACGTCGGCGAAGAACGTGTGCGCCAAGGCGCTCGCCTGGCGGGAGAACCGGTCGGCGCCGCGCGCCATCCGGTAGCCGATCGGCAGGTTGCCCTCCTCCTCGCACACCTGAATGAGGGCATTGACCATTTCCACCGCTTTGCTCGGCGCCACTGTGGTCAGCAACGGGAGCTGGGTTCGGTAGATGTCCCACATCGTGCAGATGTCGAACACGAACGGTCCCGAACCCGGCCAGAACGGGCTCTCGTCTGCGGCGAAGCACGGCTTCACGAGCGAGTGATAGAGGGCGGTGGCAAACACGGTGTGCTGTTCGCCCGATGCCGGCTCGATGCGTACCGCATCGAGGTGGGTGCGCCATGCATCGCGGGTGACCCCTCGACGGTGATCGAACGTCGAGACGTCCTCGGCCGGCGCGATCGTATCGATGCGCAGGTTGCGCCGCGCCTGCTCCACGCCACGCAGGGAGAAGCCGATGCGCAGTTCGACGGTCTGGCCGGGTTCGGTTGGCCCGCGCAGGATCAGTCCGAACGGGCGCAGCGTCGTGGAGCGAATGGCATCGAAGTCGAGTCGGGTCGCGCCGGGGATCAGCCGGCGGTCGTACCACAACATCTGGCGGAACTCTTGTGGATCCCACTCGAGCTGCACGGCGAGCGGCGCGCCTTCAACGGTGACTTCGCCGTGGGCGATGCCGGGTTCGAGCAGGCTCATGTGGGCCCGCGTGGGCACCGTGGTGCCGTGGTCGATCAAGAGGCCGCCGTGCGACAGGTCGACCACGAGTCGGGCGTCGGGCGACTCGGGGAACGTGTAGCGGTGAACGGCCGACTTCGGCCCGACGGTCAGCTCGGCGCGAATCCCGCTCTGCAGCGTGGCGGCGTAGTAGCCCGGCTCGGCCGTTTCGTTGCGCAGCGGCCACGTCGTGCCGAGTGTCTCGATCGGGTCGAGCATCGGCGTGACGCGTACGTAGTTGTAGTACTTGCGAATCGCACCGGTGCCGGACTGCTGAAAATGGGTGAACCCTGATGCAACGAGGCGATCATGGACCGTGTTGGGGATGCCCTCGGTGGCCAGGTCGTACACGCCGTATCCGGTGGGATACGCCCCGGAGTAGGCACACGCGGAACTCATCCCGAGCGGGAACGTTGCGCCGGGATGCGTGTTGCCAACGGGTGGCTTTGGCCACCACCAGGTGGCCGCGATGCCCTCAGGTGATGGGAGATCGGTGACGTCGGTCCCGATGAACGGGTCGACGGCGTCGATGCTCAGTGGTGACTCCCTTCCGAGGTCGCGTCAGCGATCGCGCTTGGCGGGAATGGGTTTGGATGGTGTGGTCTTCGCCGGGGTCGCCTTGGCCGGCGTGGGCATCGTCCCTCGCTTGTGCATGACGCGGACCGTACGCATG
>JBCCVW010000236.1:0-6426 GCA_039194665.1 Actinomycetota bacterium | reverse complement strand
CGGCGACCGAGTTGCGCCAGCGGGCGACCCCCCACCACGCAATTATGCCTACGATCATCGCGCCCAAGAGCAGCCACCCGGCCCCGTCGTCGTACCAGGGCATGGCGATGCCGCGGTTGGACACGATCATGAGGCCAACGATGTCCCAGGCGTCGGTGATCGGCGGGAAGACGCCGAGCACCACCACCAGCAGGCCAAAGATCAAGAACAGGGCCAGCGGGATGTTGCGTACGGCCTCGACGTACACCGCGGCGAGGCGGTTAACGATCCAGTTATTGCTGAGCCGGGCGACGCCGATCAGCGTGCCGAGCAGCGTGGCCGCGATGATGCCGGCGATCGACACCCGCAGGGTGTTCAAGAACCCCTGGTACAGCGCGTCGCGTACCGGTGCGTTCTGCGACAACGAGTTGCCGGTGATCTCGAACGCGGTCGGGTTGTCGAGAAAGTCGAAGTTGGTGGGGATGTTGAGGCGCGAGGCGTTCTCGGTGTAGTTGCCGTACAGCCAGGCGATTGCCGCGGCAACCACCGCGACAATCGCCAGCTGTCCAGCCCATCTGAGAACCCGGACGTCGCGCCACAGCGGCACCCGGGTGGTGCTCATTTGGTCAGCGGTATGGCGGGGCGTAGAGCAGTCCGCCGTCGTTCCACTGCGCGTTCAGGCCGCGCTCCAGACCGAGCGGTGTGAGGTTGGCATCGAAGATCTCGCCGTAGTTGCCGACCTGAGTGACGATCTGCGCCGCGAAATCGGTGGGCAGACCGAGGCCCGGGTCGAGCACTGCGGCGCCGTCGTCGCCCTCGACCTCGAGGCCGAGGAAACGCTGGATCGAGACGTCTTCGGTCGACGAGAAGTCGCCGATGTTCTCCGAGGTGATGCCGAATTCTTCAGCCTGGATCGTGGCGAACATCACCCAATCGATGGCCTGCGCCCACTGGCTGTCGCCGTCGGCCACGCCGGGAGCGAGCGGCTCCTTGGAGAAGACCTCAGGAAGAATGCGCAGCGCATCGGGGCCGTCGGGGTACGTGGTCCGCAGACCGGTGAGCGCGCTGGAGTCAGCCGACCATCCGTCGCACTGCCCGGCGACGAAGGCCTCCTGGATCAGATCCGGGTTCTCGAACGCACGGATCTCCCATTCGACGCCGAGCGCAGCGGCCTCAGTGGCTGCGTTGCCCTCAGTGGTGGTGCCCTGAGTGACGCACACGATCACGTTGTCCATGTCGGCGATCGAGGTGAACTCGCTGTCGGCGTTCACCATCATGCCCTGGCCGTCGTAGTAGTTCGGCTGCAGGAACGTGACGCCCTCTGCGCCGTCGCGTGTGGCCGTCCAGGTGGTATTGCGCACGAGGACGTCGATCTCCCCGGACTGCAGCGCCGTGAAGCGGTCGGCGGTCTCGAGGTCGACGAAGTCGACGGCGGTGGCATCGCCGAGCACGCCGGCAGCGATTGCCCGACAGAAGTCGGTGTCGAAGCCGACGCGCTCACCGTCACTGTCGAGCGAAGCGAAACCGGGCAGGTCGTCGCGGGTGCCGCAGCGAACGACGCCGGCGTCTTGCACCGCTTCGAGGATCGAGCCGTCGGACTGCACCTCTTCGACGGTGTCGTCTGTGGCGTCGGTGCTGTCCGGTGCGTCAGTCGCCTCGGTGGTGTCGTCGGTTGCCTCGGTCGTTGCGGTGTCGTCGCCGCCCGTGGTGTCGGACGAATCGTCGTCGTCGCTCGTACATGCGGCTGCCAAGGCGGCCACAGCTACTACGGCGGCGAACGCACGTGTCGTGCGCTTGGTCATGGTGGTGTTCCCCTTCTGGCGAGCTCCCAAGTACATCCCCTGCTCGCCCTGTGTTCACGTTGCGGCAACCGGTCGGCTACCTGCACGCCGAACCTAGACGCACTGATCGGTCGGAGCAAGATTCGCGGCCGGCTCAGTATCGGCGAGCAGCGCCTGGAGCTCCTCCGCCGACGTCGCATACGACACGCCAGTACTCGGTCGCCGCAAGGTGATGATCCCGACGAGCCTGCCCTGTTCGTCGATCAACGCCGACCCGCTGTCGCCGGGTTGGACATCGATGTCGAGCTTGGCCGATCGACGCTCGTCGACACGGTCATCGCCGCGGTTGTCGACCCGCAGGGTGACCACGTCGACGACTTCGGCGTCGACGCGGTCGGTCGGCGTAATCACTGCGGCGGCGCCGGGCTCGGGTGGCTGCAACGTCGCCGCTGGCGAGCCGGTCGCCTCAGCGGCCAGCACCAGCAACGCCAGATCGGCGTCGGTGTCGATGGCCGCGACGTGAGCCGGTCGTCCGTCGACCTCCAGGCTGCGCAGATTCCCCTCCACGAGATGGGCAGCAGTGGCCGCCAGCTGCGGTGCCACAACGACGGCGGCACCGTTGCGCGGTTGTGGCCGCTCGCACGCCTGAGCCCGCAAGGCCAGCACTTCGGGGGCCGTCGGCGGTGGCGTGCTCGACGGCTCGCTGGCCGGAGTGGTGTCGGCGCACGCGACGGCAACGCACGCGATGAGCGCGGCCAGGGCCATGCGCGCTCGCACGGGTGCGGAGTCAGCCTTCGACCGGCGCCGGCAGATCGAGGGCGCGACGGAGCGCGACCACGTCGGGGTCGTTGCGAATGCCGGCGAACTCGGGGCTCGAGTCGATCACCGAGGCGACGCCTGAGGCAGGGGATCGCTCGTCGACGGCGGTGCGCATCCAGCCGACTGCGGTGGCCCGGTCGCCGAGTCCGGCCGCAGCGCGGGCGACCGCAGCGGCGATCAGCGCGTGCGGGTGGCGGTGGTAGCTGTCGGCGGCGTAGTGCGCCGCGTCTTCGTACCGGCGCGCGGCGATCAACACGTTCGCCAGGATGTACTCGTTCCAGGAGTTCCCGCTCGGGTAGGGCTCGGGTAACACGTCGAGTACCGCCAGCGCCTCGTCGGCCGTGAGGTCGAAGCGTGACGGACGACCGGCGTCGTTCGGTTGGGTGAGTGCGCCGACGAGGACCCTTCGTGCTTTGCCTGACCTGCCGGCGGCGACGGCGTCGGCGGCGGTGCGCCATGGCGAGGTTGGCTGGCGGTTGGCACCGAGCATCTGCAGCTGCATCACCAACACGAACCCCACCACGAGCATGAACCCGCGGTACTCCTCGAAGATGATCACCGCCGTCGCCGCAGCGCCGGTGATGGTGATCGACACCCACAACACGACGCGTTCGGCGCGACCAGGAAGAATCCGATCGAGGCCGTTCATCACGATGTGGCCGCCGTCGAGCGGCAGGATCGGTAGCAGGTTGAACAGCCCGATCACCGGGCCAGCCCACCAGATCGCCAGTGATGCCGCCGAGGTGTCGAACGAGTCACGGTCGAGGGGGTTGACCCCCATGGCGAGCAGGATCGCCACGCTCGTGACGATCTGGATCGCCGGTCCGGCGAATGAGATCCACGCTTGTTCGGCGCGTGACAGCGGGCGGGTCGGGACGTATGACGCGTACCCGGCGAGGAAGTTGAGTGAGATCTCGGCCTTCGCGCCGGCGCGGCGCGCCGCAAGGGCGTGACCGAGTTCGTGGAGCAGGGTGAAGGCAGCGAGCGATCCCGCGAGCCACAGCCCGTAGTCGCCGCCGATCAGCACCACGATCAGCAACATGAACATGATGAAGCCCGGGCGCACGTGCACGTTGAATCCGAGCAGGCGGAACATCAACTCACAGGCTACGGCGCGGCGCCGTCGAGCACTGCTCACATCCACGGACGGGTCGTTGTCGCGGTGACATAGACTCCGCCGCCGATGCCCTACGTCTACGCCTTCGATCACAAGCACCGCCGTCCCCCGATGGAGTACAAGGACCTGCTCGGCGGGAAGGGGGCCAACCTCGCCGAGATGACCAGCGTTTTGGAGCTACCGGTCCCGCCTGGATTCACCATCTCCACCAAGGCGTGTCGCGACTACATGTACGACGGCTGGCCCGATGGACTCGACGAAGAGATCGCCAAGCAGGTCTTCAAGCTCGAAAAGGCGATGGGGCGCAAACTCGGTGACCCGTTCGATCCGCTCCTCGTGTCGGTGCGTTCGGGCGCCAAGTTCTCGATGCCGGGAATGATGGACACGGTGCTCAACCTCGGACTCAACGACCAGAGCGTCGAAGGTCTGGCCAACGTGACCGAGGACGAGCGTTTCGCCTACGACTCCTACCGTCGGTTCATCTCGATGTACGCCCGCATCGTCATGGACGTCGAAGGTGAACCCTTCGAGGAGTTGCTCGAGGAGGCCAAAGAGCGCGCCGGGACCACATCGGACAACCTCGTGCCGGCCGACGCGCTGAAGAGGTTGTGCGACGAGTACAAGGACTTGGTGAAGAAGGAGACGGGAACCGCGTTTCCGCAGAAGCCGCGCGATCAGCTCAACGGGGCGATCGAAGCGGTGTTCAAGAGCTGGAACGGAGCCCGGGCGATCGCCTACCGCGTGCGCGAGAAAATCAGCCACGATCTGGGCACGGCGGTGAATGTGCAAGCGATGGTCTTCGGCAACCGCGACGACGAGTCGGGCACCGGCGTGGGCTTCACCCGCAATGCCGCCACCGGCGAGGCCAAACCGTATGGCGACTTCCTGATCAACGCCCAGGGCGAAGACGTGGTTGCCGGTATCCGCAACACCGAGGATCTCGATGCGATGAAGGCGCACTTCCCCGAGATCCACGCTGACCTGCTCAACATCTTTACTCGGCTCGAGCGGCACTACACCGACATGTGCGACACCGAGTTCACGATCGAACAGGGCAAGTTGTGGATGCTCCAGACGCGTGTGGGTAAGCGCACCGGAGCGGCCGCGCTCAAGATGGCGGTCGACATGACCAAGGGCACGGGCCGCGGTATCGAACGGTGGAAGATCTCGCGCGAAGAAGCCGTGAGTCGAGTGAGCGCTGATCACCTCGACTCGGTGCTCCACCCGCAGTTCAAGGACTCGGCGAAGGCGCTCACCAAGGGGCTTGCCGCGTCGCCCGGAGCGGCCGTCGGCGCGGTGTACTTCACCGCTGACGACGCCGAGGAGGCCGCCGAGCGCGGCGAGGACGTGATCCTCGTTCGCAACGAGACGAGCCCCGACGACGTCCACGGAATGATGGCGTCGAAGGGCATCCTCACCGCCCGCGGCGGACTCGTCAGTCACGCCGCCGTGGTCGCTCGCGGGTGGGGAACGCCGGCCATCGTGGGCGCCGACGCCGTGCGCATCGATGGTGACTCGTTCAGTGTCGGCGACACGACGGTGACGGCCGGCTCCGTGATCTCGATCGACGGGACGTCTGGGGAGGTCATCGTCGGGGCGATGGAGCTCGCCTCCGCAGAACCGCCCGAGGAGTTCTACACGGTGCTCAAGTGGGCCGACGCGATCCGCAAGGGCAAGCTGGCGGTACGCGCCAACGCCGACACCGGTGAAGACGCGGCCAACGCCCGCGGTCTCGGCGCAGAGGGCATCGGCTTGTGCCGCACGGAGCACATGTTCCTGGCGCCCGACCGCTTGCCGATCGTGCGCGAGATGATCCTCGCCAACGATCCGGCGCGGGAAGAGGCCGCGCTCGAGAAGCTGCGTGCTGCACAGGAAGCCGACTTCTTGGAGATCCTCGACGCGATGGACGGGTTGCCGGTCACGGTCCGCCTCCTCGATCCGCCACTGCACGAGTTCCTGCCGTCGGTCGAAGAGCTCAAAGTGAAGGAGGCCTCCGGAGGGTTGTCGGCGCACGACGTCGAGCTGCTGGAAGCGGCCGAAGCCTGGGCCGAGCACAACCCGATGATCGGTACCCGCGGCGTCCGCCTCGGGGTGATCAAGCCGGGTCTGTACGCAATGCAGGTTCGGGCGCTGTTGGCGGCGGCGGCGACGCTGCGCGAGCAGGGCAAGAAGCCGATCGTCGAGGTGATGATCCCACTCACCGTGACGCGCGAAGAGATGGCCTTGGCCCGCAGTTGGGTACAGGCTGAGATCGACGACGCGCTGAAGGGCGTCCGTCGCAAGCCGAAGATCACGATCGGCACGATGGTCGAGACCCCGCGGGCGGCGTTGTGTGCCGACGAGATCGCCGAGGTGTCCGACTTCTTCAGCTTCGGCACCAACGACCTGACGCAGCTCACCTTCGGGTTCAGCCGCGACGACGTCGAGAGTCGCATGATGCCGGCGTACCTCGAGCAGGGGCTGCTCA
Organism: Actinomycetota bacterium; assembly: GCA_039194665.1. GTDB lineage: Bacteria > Actinomycetota > Acidimicrobiia > Acidimicrobiales > Ilumatobacteraceae > JABSQH01. Next base: position 263 of record JBCCVW010000236.1, on the reverse strand, counting down.
AGCGCAACCCGTTCGACACGATCGACCCCGACGGTGTCGGCGATCTGGTGCGCATCGGAGCCAAGCGTGGCCGTGGCGCCAAGTCCGACCTGAAGTTGGGCGTCTGTGGCGAGCACGGAGGCGACCCAGAGTCGATCTCGCTGTTCTACGACGTCGGCCTCGATTACGTGAGCTGCTCGCCGTTCCGCGTGCCGATCGCGCGTCTGTCGGCGGCGCAAGCGGTGATCAACGCGTCCTAGAGCGGTCGTGTAACGCTGGTGTCT
>JBCCVW010000235.1:0-6481 GCA_039194665.1 Actinomycetota bacterium | reverse complement strand
GGCCGCCGGTGCGGCGGTCGTCGCAGGCGCGGCAGATGTTTCGCTTGCGCCGTCGTCGTCGTCGCCGCACGCAGTCGCCACGACGAGCAGGGCGGCGAGCGCAACTGCCGATCCGCGTCGCTTCGAGATTCGGGATGTGGTTCGGGGGTGCATCGATGACTCCATCTGCTACGGTTTTATGAACACGCCGTTCGCAAAACAGTAAAGCGCGCTGAACACTGCAGCGCAAGCTTCCTTATGAGAGCATTGGATCCGACCGCTTCGCACGGAACACCACCACGGCGGGGCCGGCCGCCACGCTTCAGCCGCGACGGCATCGTCGATGTCGCCTGCGAGCTCACCGCCGACGTCGGAATCGACGGCCTCACAATGCGCGGCCTCGCCAACCGGTTGGGCACGACGCCGACCACGATCTACCGCCATGTTCCGAACCACGACGAGCTGCTTGCCGCCGTCGCCGACTCGGTCATCGGCGAAACCCGGCTGCGCGACGTCTCGCCAGATGATCCGAGGGCCTTTTTGTTGGCAGCTGCCCGCGAGTACCGCCGGGTGATGCTCAACTACCCCGGCGTCGCCGATTATCTCCTACTGCGCGGACCCACCGGGCCCCACGCACTACGCGGGATGGCGATGATCTGCGATGTGCTGGCACGTACCGGCCTCGACGCACGCCGCGTGGCCTGGGCGTACGACTGGCTGATGACCACGATGTCGACGTACACCTCGAAAGAGGACCGTCTGAATCGATCGGGAGGCGCGCCAATGATCGCGGCTGCGCTGAAGGAGATCGGCGCAGCACATGGTGACGCGGCGCTCAGCGAGGTGCTCGCTCAGTTCACCGGCGACATGGAGGGTGCATTCGAACGTACGACGACGCTCGTGATCGACATCATCGTCGACGGTTCGGCGATGGGCGCGGCAGCCGATGACCGCTGACTACAACCGTCGCTGCATCCACACCGAGCTGATCCGCGTCGCGCCCTTCGTGGCGTACTCGTCGAACACACCGACCTCTTCGAATCCGAACCGCCGATGGAGACGCATCGACGCGTCGTTCGGCAGGGCGATGCCGACGAGCGCTCGATGCACGGGCTCCTGCTCGAGTTCTGAGATCAGCCGCTCGTACAGGGCCGAACCAACACCGCAGCCGAGCGCATTCGGTGCGACGTACACGCTGAATTCGACCGTCTCGTCGAACGCCGGATGGGGTCGATATGGGGCGCTGCACGCGTACCCGTCGACCCGGTCTCCGTCCGTCGCCACGAGGAGTCGGTGCGGACCACTCGCACCGAATGTCGCCATCCACTCGCGCCTGTTGGCAGCAGATACCGGGGCGGTGTCGAAGGTCGCATAACCGTGTTCGACGTGGTGCGAATAGATCGTCGCAATCGCCGCGGCGTCCCCTTCGGTGGCGGCTCGAACACGCACGTCAGGACAGTAGCGAGTGCCCGGGCGACGACGAACGACAGCTCGATATGACGAGCACGCATGACGTTGGATGCCGTGTTCAGCTCCCCTAACATCCCGCCGTGCTCGTCATCTCCCACATCACTCGTCGGCACGTTGCTGGCCTCGCCGTTGCCATTGCGTTGACCGGAGCGGCCGCTTGCGGCGGCGATTCCGACGACGCCGAATCATCACCGACAACGGCGTCGCTCTCCGACACCACAACGCCATCCGAGACAACGTCGCCGTCGACCACGGCGGTCACCGCGACGACGGCAACGCCCACCACCGCACCAGCCGCGCCGACCACGCAGGCTGCCGCTGGCGACGAGGGTGCGGCCCCCACCACTGCGCCGACGACCGATGCGCCGGTGTTTCCGCGCAGCGTCGACGACGCCTTGGGCACCGTCGAGGTCGACACCGCCCCGCAGACCGTGGTCGTACTCGACCAATCACTGCTCGACGCGGCGTTTGCGCTCGGCCTCGACGTTGCTGGCTACACGACGTTCATGGACCCCGATGGCGAGATCGATGAGCTCTACGGCGACGCACGCGACGAGTACGCGGCGACCGCGGAGTGGGTCGGCGACTTGACGTCGCCAAACCTGGAGCGCATCGCCCAGATCGGCCCCGACATGATCCTCACGTCCGCAGTGCGGCACCAGGACATCCGCGACGAACTCAGCGCCATCGCCCCAACGATCATGTCCGAGTCGGCCGGCGCAGGCTGGAAAGACACGATCCGACTCGTCGGCGACGCAACTGGGCGAGAGCAACAAGCCGAGGCCGCGCTGGCCGACTATGAAGCCCGCGCCGGCGCGCTCGGCGAAGCGATCGCCGCCGATGCTGGCGACCCCGAGGTGTCGGTGGTCCGATTTGTCGACGTGATCCGGCTGTACAACCCGTTGAGCTTCAGCGGCACCGTGCTCACCGACGTGGGGCTCACGCGCCCGGAGACCCAGCGCAGCACCGACGACTTCATCACCATCATCAGCCCCGAAGAGATCGACCAAGCCGACGGCGACGTGCTGATCTACGCAGTGTTCGACAATCCAGAGGTAGAAGACGGTGTTGATCAGCTGCTGTCGAACCCGCTGTGGGAGACGTTGGGCGCCGTGCAGAACGGCGAGGTGTATCGCGTCGCCGACAACGAGTGGATGAGTGGCGTCGGACTGTTCGGCGCAGAAGCGATCTTGCGCGACCTGGCCGACATCTTCGGCGTCGACGTTCCGAGCTGAACTGGCGCCGAGCGGGCCATCTAGGCCGATACGCGTCGGCGGTACCGCTCGATCGCGACCGCGTCGACACCGCTGCGGTCGACGAGATCGAACGCAGTCGGCTGGTAGCTGCCGGCAAACATCGGACGCCCGTCACCGAGCACCATCGGCTGGCGCTTGATGATCAGTTCGTCGATCTCGTCGATGAGGTGACCCGCGAGTACACCGCCGCCGCATAACCAGATCCCGAGACCGTCGGCCGACTTCATCTCACGAACCACGGCGAGCGGATCGGGCACCAACTCGACGGCCGAGTCGGTGTCGGCGTCGACGGCCGAGTCGACCCGTTCGAGGCGCTGACCAGTCGCCACCACTTGACGATCAAGGTGCGCATACGGACTGAGGAGGCCCTGTTGCGCCCCTACCTCGTACGTTGAACGCCCCATCACCACCGCATCGAAGTGCTGTGGGGTGGCGTCGATGCCGAAGTGTGCTCGGGCCGGCGTGGGGAGCGTCTCCGGATAGTGCTCGGCGAGATACTCAATCAACGCCTGACCTTGCTCGAAACGGTCGGTTTCGCCGCCGGGCCCGGCGATGTAGCCGTCTTGCGTTACGGCGATCAGATAGGTCAATGCACGCATGGGGACTCCTCGGTGATCTCAACCACTACAACTGTCGTGCACGATAACCGGGCGAGACGCTAACCACAACAGATGTAGTGACTTCCCCTACACTGATGTCCGTGCCCGAAAACGCCGCCCGCAGGGAGCTGCTCGCCGACGCCGGACTACGAGTCCTGGCAGCCTCGGGTGCACGCGGACTCACCCATCGAGCGGTTGATGCCGAGGCCGACGTACCAAGGGGCACCTGTGGGAACTACTTCTCGACACGCGACTCGCTGCTCGCCGCACTGGCCGAACGCGTGCTGGTGCGGATTGCGCCCACCCCCGAACGACTTGCCGAGCTGCAAGACCGTCCGGTCGGGACCGACCTCATGGTCGACTACATCACCTACATCGTCGAGCGCACGACCGACGCTCCCGAGCTGACGATGGCGCTGTTCGAGCTGCGCCTCGAGGCCAGTCGGCGGCCCGCGCTGGCCGCTGCGCTGGGCGCGACACTGCGGGCGGCGTTCCGCGACGACGTCGCGTTCAACGAGAGTCGCGGATTGCCCGGCGGTGCCACCGAGATCGCGCTGCTGCACTTTGCGATCGACGGACTACTGCTCGACCAGCTCACCGTGCCGCTCGACACCGATCTCGACCACGACGAGGCGGTGCGACTGATCGTGGAGCGTCTCGTCGGACGCGCACCCTCAGGGGGTTGAGCGCGCGACGTCGATCTCGACGGACTTACTGGTCGGCGTGCCCGACACCTCGGCCGTCGAGCCGATCGGCACGAGCGAGTTCGCTTCGGGGAAGTAGGCCATCGCCGTACTGGCTGGCATGTCGTAGGGCACGGCGACGAAACGAGCAGCAGTTCGCTCTTCCACGACGCCGTCGTCGCCGCTCCAGTACGACGTGATGTCGACGGTGTCCATGGCCTTGATTCCCCGAGCGGCCATGTCAGCAGCGTTGAGGTAGATCACGCGGCGATGGCCGCGGACACCGCGGTATCGGTCGTCGAGTCCGTAGATCGTCGTGTTGAACTGGTCGTGGCTACGACTCGTTTGCAGCACCAACCGATGGGGATCGGTCGGCTCGAACACCGACAACGGTGCGACGCCGAAGCCCGCACGGCCCGTTGATGTGTTCCAGATCCGTTCCTTTGCTCCATTCGGCAGAGAAAAGCCGCCGTCGGCCGAGGCACGGCGGTCGTAGTCATCGAAGCCTGGAACAACCCGCTCGACAAGATCGCGGATTCTCGAGTAGTCGTCGGCGAGGCGCTGCCACTGAATCGTCGAGGTGTCACCCACTGTTGCCGCAGCGATCCCGGCGACGATCGACACCTCTGAGCGGAGGTGCGGCGACGGCGGTGCGAGCCTGCCCTGCGACCGCTCGACGATGCCCATCGAGTTCTCGGTCGTGACGAACTGCGGCCCGGCTCGACGTTCATCGATCTCGCTACGGCCCAGGCACGGCAGGATCAGCGCCCGCTGTCCGTGCACGAGGTGCGATCGGTTCAACTTGGTCGACACGTGCACCGTGAGCGCGCAGTTACGGAGTGCCCGCGCGGTGAAGTCGGTATCGGGCGACGCCTGGGCGAAGTTTCCACCCAGGGCGATGAATACCTTGCCGGGCTCGTCGTGCATCGCCACGATTGCATCGGCGGTGTCGTGGCCGGGTGCTCGGGGCGATCGGAAGTCGAACACCTCGTCGAGGCGGTCGTGGAAGTCGGCTGGCATCCGCTCGAAGATGCCCATCGTCCGGTCGCCCTGCACATTGGAGTGGCCGCGCACCGGGCACAGCCCTGCGCCGGGTCGGCCGATCGCCCCGAGCAACAGGTGCACGTTGACGACCTCGCGGATCGTGTCGACGGCGTTGCGGTGCTGGGTGAGGCCCATTGCCCAACACGTGACGAGCCGGCGTTCGCCGCGCATCAGGGTGTCGGCGAGTCGTTCGATCTCCGCCCGCTGCACGCCCGACATCGTCTCGACGACACCCCAGTCGGTCGAAGCGACGAGTGCGTGGTAGTCCTCGATACCCCGCGTGTGCTCGGCGACGAAGTCCTCGTCGACCGCACCACGCTCGATGATCGCCTTGGCCACGCCACGGAACAGCGCCATGTCTCCGTTGACCCGGGGCTGCAGATACTGGCCGGCCAGATCGGTCGTTCGGCCGAGTAACCCGCGCGGCCGTTGGGGGTGAGCGAAGCCCAGCAGCCCGGCTTCCTTCAGCGGGTTGATCGCAACGATCGTTGCTCCCCGCTGTACGGCGGTTTCGAGCGCAGCGAGCATGCGCGGGTGGTTGGTGCCCGGGTTCTGACCGACGCAGATGATCGTGTCGGCCGCGTGGATGTCGTCGAGCGAGACCGTCCCTTTGCCGATCCCGATCGCGGCACCGAGTGCCGCACCCGACGACTCGTGGCACATGTTCGAGCAGTCGGGCAGGTTGTTCGTGCCGAGGTGCCGGACGAACAGCTGGTACAAGAACGCAGCCTCGTTCGACGTGCGCCCCGACGTGTAGAAGATCGCATCGTTGGGGTCGGAGAGTTGGTGCAGCTCGGCCGCAATCAACTCGAACGCATCGTTCCATGTGACCGGCCGATAATGGTCGTCCCCGGCATCGAGCAGCATCGGCTCGGCAAGACGGCCCTGTCGGTCGTGCCAGTAATCGGTCTGCGCTGCGAGATCCGCGACGCTGTGCGCGGCGAAGAACTCCGCTCCAATCGTCTGGGGCATCGCCTCGGAGGCGGCCGCCTTGGCTCCGTTCTCGCAGAATTCGGCAAACGATCGGTGCCCATCGGGGTCCGGCCACGCACAGGACGGGCAATCGAAGCCGTCGGGTTGATTCAGCAGCTTCAGGGCGCGGACGCCACGGATCGGTCCGCTGTCACGTACGACGTGCTTCGCCGTGGAGACCACCGCAGGCAGTCCCGATGCCCACGCCTTCGGTGCACCGACCCGTGGCGATCCAGCGTCGACGGGCGGTCGGTCGCCGTGCCCGTCGGCGACGGCGCCGGAACGTGGGTCCTCGCGCGTTGTGTCGTCGCTCATCGGTCATGTGGGGACGCATCGGCGCGTCCCGGCCGGAGTTGAGCGTAGTCGCATACGCTGCCGGCCCGTGAGTCTCAGGTCGACCTCACGGGCCATGTTGGGAGGCTCGGTCACGCCGTCGACCGATGGCGCGATCGCGGGCTCGATGCGCACATCGATCATC
>JBCCVW010000234.1:0-6483 GCA_039194665.1 Actinomycetota bacterium | reverse complement strand
GCATGCCGAGCGCGAGTCGCCAGTCGAGCGCGGCAAGCACGACGACGATGCCGAGCACCAACAGCAGGGCGCCGAGGGCCTTGGGGACCACACGACCGAGGAACTCCGATACTGAGGTGACGTCACCGTCGGTGCGTTGGATCAACTCGCCGGGCGTGTGTTGCCGGTGGAACTCATGATCGAGTTCGAGCACGTGGCGAGCCATCGTCAGCCGAAGCGCATTCGTCGTTCGCCATGCGGCCAGCGTGGCGAACCAGGCCACGACCACGGCCAACAACTGGGCGCCGATGGCGATCGCCAGGTACAACGCGGCCAGCCGCGCCACGCTGGCCGCGTCGGTGCCGGCGGTGGCGTCATCGACGATGCGCCGCACCACCAGCGGGCCGGCCAAAGTGAGCCCAGCGGCGCCGGCGACGAGCGCGCCGAGCGCGACCCAACGCAGCGCGTCGGGCCGCAACAGCTCCCCAAGGGCGCGCCAGCGAGCGCGCGTTCGCTCGGCCATCTCGTCAGTGTGGCGGACACGGCGGTGTCGGCACGCCCCGGTTTCGCGTCAATCGCGCGTCGGAGTGGCGCGTACCGACGTGTCGGGAATTATTGCGTGCGCAATGGCGTTCCAGCCGACATGACACACGCCCCCACACGAGTGCAGTTCTGGGTCGATCCCGCCTGCCCGTTCTGCTGGACGACCGCACGCTGGCTCGTCGACGAAGTCCTGCCCCATCGTCAGCTCGATGTGACCTGGCAACCGATCAGCTTGTTGTGGAAGAACGATCCCCCAGTCGACAGCCCCTACTACGAGGCGGCGCACTTCACCCACCGTCTCCTGCGGGTGATGGAATCGGTGCGCACCACTGACGGCGACCGCGGCGTGCTGCGCATCTATCGCGAGTTCGGCGCGCGCATCCACCACGACGGTGTCCGCCCATTCGACCCAGCCGATGCACTGACCGAAGTGGGGCTCGACACCAAGCACGCCGCAGCGTTCGACGACGAGCGATGGGACGAAGAGATCCGCACACGCATGGATCGCGGACTCGAGCTCGTCGGCACCGACGTCGGTACCCCGATCATCGCCATCGAACGGCCCGACGGATCTTGGGGCGGCTACTTCGGGCCGGTGATCACCGGCGTGCCGTCGAGCGACAAGAGCCTGCGGCTGTGGGACGCGCTGGTCGAGATGACGGCGATCGACGAGTTCTTCGAACTGAAGCGCACGCGCACCCATGCCCCCAATCCGGGCGACCGGCCGAACCCGATCGACTGACGACCCCGCCACCGACTCGCTAGTCGACGAGCCGGTACAGCCAGATCGGTGCGGCCACCCCGCGGATACGAGTCGGGCCGACGTCTCGAAAGGTCACCGCGGGCAGCGTTGTGCCAATGCCGGCGATCACGTCGTCGGAGACCAACAACTCACCATGCGCGGCCAAGTCGGTGACCCTGGCGGCGATATTGACCGTGCGTCCGACGTAGTCGTTGGCGCGGGTCTGCACCTCGCCATGGTGCATGCCGTAGCGCACGGCAAGTTCGAACGTTCCGTTGCGCCGCGCCCGTTCGATCTGCGCACGGAGTTCGATCGTCGCCTCCACGGCAGGGCGCGGAGCGGCGAACCACAACATCAACCCGTCGCCGAGTTCTTTGACGACGCGTCCGTCGGCCGCGTCCACCACGCCACGGGCGAGTTCGGTCTGCCGGTCGAGCAGCGCCAGTGCCGCAGCATCGCCGCACACATCGGTGTACGCGGTGAAGCCCACCAGATCGGTGAACACGATCGTGGCGTTGGTCATCGGTTCGTGACAGAAACGCGCCCGCTCGTGCTGCGGGCGACGACCACACAGTCGGCATCGGGAGGACGCTCGAGCGCACTGCTCTCGACCACATGGGCGCGCACCCCCGATGGCAGCGACACGGCGATCCGCCCGGAGACGGTCTCGGCGTGGACGTCGTGGGCAGCGAGCAACTCGAGGTCGATCCGACCACTGGTGGTGTGCGCCTCGACGGGGCCGTCCACGCCGTGGACGATCACCCGCCCGCTACTCACCGTGATCTGAGCGCCCGTACAGGCATCGATCTGCACCTTGCCGCTCCCGGTGCTCGCCCGACACACCCCGGCGACCCGACCGACGATGATCTTGCCGCTTCGCGTGCGGGCGTCGACGCTGGCCGCGTCGTCGATGGTGATCGCTCCCGATGTGGCGAGGACGGAGGCATCGCCGACGCGCCCACGGATGGCGACCCGCCCCGACGTCGTACCGACGACCACGTCGGTGCCCTCGGGAACGAGCACCCGCACGCGCCCGCTTCCGGCGCTGATCGTGAGTTGGCCGTCGACATCGTCGACGTCGCCCGTGCTCGCCCACACCTCGTGTCGACCCGGCTCGGCGACCACTTCGACCCGCCCGCTTCCGGTCGACACACGCACGCGCGTCGGATTGGTCACCGCCACCACGCACCCGCCAGACCTGTCAATCCCACTCGACCCCCACGCCTTCGACCGTACCGGTCGGTGGGTGAGCCCGTCACCGGTCAGGCGTCACGCGCAGCAGGCGTCGAACAGGCGCCGCTTGAACGCAGCTTCGTCGACCTTCCACACCACCCGGATGTTGGCGGGATCAGCGCCGTGGCGTCGATCTGGAAACGTGCATCCGCGCGTCGGTTCGTCGAGCCCGACCACCAGCCACTCGCGGCTCGACTCGAGGATGATCGACGGGTCGATGGCCACGGCCATAGCCACCGGATCGGGGAAATCCATACCGGCCAGCCCGGTGGCCAGCGCGTACTGGTGGACATCACCGTTGATGTCGATGGCGAACTCGCCGAGTGGCCCGCAGGCGCGCAGGCGCTCCTGCTCATCGGGCGTGATCACCGCGTGCAGGCGGGAGATGTTCCAACCGATCAGGGTTTTGCGTCCGGACGCCGCCAGCACGATCGACGCGGCTTCCGGGTCGGCCCACACGTTGTACTCACCGAGCGCGTTGACGTTGCCGACGCCATCGGGCGCGCCGGCCATCAGCCACACATGACCGAACGCGTCGAGGAACTGCGGGTCGGCGTCGAGGGCGGCGGCGATGTTCGTCAGCGGACCCAGCGTCATCAGCTCGTGCCGGCCTGGCTCGTGCTCGGCGATCTGCAGGAGCTCGTCGACGGCGTGCCCATCGGCTGCTGAGCGTGACGGCTCCGGCAACGGTGCCCCGCTCATCCCGTCGGCGCCGTGCTCGAGCTGGGCCGTCTCGAGCGGACGCTCCCGCGGTGCCGAGGCGCCGGCGAACACGGGGACGCTGGGGGCGCCGCACACGTCGAGGGTGATCAACGCGTTGCGTACCGCGAGCTCGATGGGCACGTTGCCGGCCACCGTGGTGATCGCCCGCAACTCGACCTGCGGTTCGCGTATGGCGAGCAGCAATGCGACCGCGTCGTCGGAACCGGCATCGGTGTCGACGACGAACGACCGCACGCTGCTGACCATGCGATGCCTGTTCAGATGAGGGCGTTCAATCGCACTCGCCTCAGTCGAGGCGTTCGATGATGGTGGCGTTGGCCATGCCGCCGCCTTCGCACATCACCTGCATGCCGTAGCGGCCGCCGGTGCGCTCGAGCTCGTTGAGCAGGGTGGCCATCAACTTGGTTCCCGAGGCGCCGAGCGGATGGCCCAGCGCGATCGCGCCACCGTTGATGTTCACCTTGTTCATGTCGGCGCCGGTTTCCTTCTGCCACGCCAGCACGACCGACGCGAAGGCCTCGTTGATCTCGAACACGTCGATGTCGTCGATCGAGAGGCCGGTCTTCTCCAGGATCTTCTTCGTCGCCGGGATCGGGCCCTTGAGCATGGTCACGGGGTCGGTGCCGGCGAGGGCGAACGAGTGGAATTTGGCGCGTGGCTTCATGCCCAGCTCCTCCGCCTTCTCGGCGCTCATGATCAGCACGGCGGACGCGCCGTCGGAGATCTGCGACGAGTTGCCGGCGGTGATCAGACCATCTTCCTTGAAGGCCGGCTTCAGGTTGCCGAGCGTCTCAGCCGTCGTGCCGTCGCGAATGCCCTCGTCCTTGCTCATCACCAGCGTGTCCCCCTCGACCTCGACTTCGACCGGCACGATCTCGTTCTCGAACCGTCCCTCGTCGCGGGCGACCGCGGCGCGCTGTTGGCTCTGCGCACCGAACTCGTCGAGATCCTCGCGCGAGAAGCCGTACTCGACGGCGATCATGTCGGCGCCGATGCCCTGCGGGGGCAGGCCGGTCTCGGCGTAACGATCCTGCTGCTCCTGAGGGAACGGGAAGCCCATGCCCTTGACGATCGACGCACCCATTGGGGTGCGCGTCATCACTTCGACACCCGCGGCAACGACCACGTCGTAGGCGCCGGCCATCACGCCTTGCGCGGCGAAGTGCATCGACTGCTGGCTCGAGCCGCACTGCCGGTCGACCGTGGTGGACGGCACCTCTTCTGGCCACCCAGCGGCGAGGACAGCGTTGCGGCCGATGTTCAGCGACTGCTCACCGACCTGCATGACGCAGCCCATGATCACGTCGTCGACGTCGGAAGGATCGAGATTGTTGCGCTCTTCGAGCGCCTTCAACACATGGGCCGCAAGGGCGGCGGGATGCCAGTCCTTGAGCTGGCCGTTGCGCTTGCCGCCGGGCGTGCGCACGGCGTCGATGATCACTGCTTCGGTCATGGGGTACTCCGTTTCATGTCGGGGGTAGAAAGGTCAGGGGCAGACGGGTTGACGCTGGTCGGGTGGGCCGTGCGGTCGATCGCCGCCTCGACGTTGTGTTGCAAACGGGTCATCACCCAGGCGAGCGCCTGGCGCTCCTCCCGACCGATGCCGTAGCGCAGCTCGGCACGCAGCACTTCGTCGACTTCTGCGATGGCGCCGGCCTGGGCACGTCCGTTGTCGGTCACGTCGACGCGCCACACTCGACGGTCGGTCGGATCGGGCGTTCGTTCGACGACGCCGCGCCGCTGCAACTGATCGATCACGGTGCCGATCGCCGCCCGACCGATACCGAGGTGATCGGCAAGGCGGGTCTGGCTGGTGGGGCCGAACTCGGCGACGTAGGCGATGAGGCTGGCCTGGGTGAGATTGAGATCGAGCGTGGCCAGCCGGCAGTCGAAGGCCTGACGAACCATGCGCGCCGTGGCCATCAGGGTCGTCTCGACCCGCAACCAGGGCGGGGAATCGAGTTCGTGGGTGGTCAGGTGCTGGGTCATTCGAACCGCTGGACCCCACGACACGGATCATGGGGTTCGTGTGGACACATACTGTACGACGCCATACAGTATTGCAACATCGCAACTCGGGTGGCGCCCTGCATCGCCGCCCGCCCACCACTGCTGAGGAGCGTCCCGATGACCGACACCGCCGCCCCGACCGAGCTCACCCCCGACGACGCCGCTGCGTTCCGCGCCAAGTGCGTCGAGTTCATGGACGCCCACGCACCGAAGAGTGCGCCGACGTTCGAAGATCAAAAGGCCTTCCTCGCCGCCGCTGCTGGAGCCGGTCTCGCCGGCGTGCCATTCCCAGAGCAGTACGGCGGTGGCGGCCTCACGCTCGCCCACGAGAAGATCTGGCGCGAGGTCAAGGGCAACTACCCGATGGTCGACGCAGAGTTCATCATCAGCCACGGCATGTGCTTGCCGATGCTCAATGAGTACGGCACTGACGAACAGAAAGAGCGGTTCATGGCCGACTGCGTGTCGGGCAAAACCCTGTGGTGCCAAATGTTCTCCGAGCCCGGCGCCGGCTCCGATGTCGCCAGCCTGCAGACCAAGGCCGACCTCGACGGCGACGAGTGGGTGATCAACGGCCAGAAGGTCTGGACCACCCTCGCCCACAAGTCCGACTACGGGTTGGTCGTCGCCCGGACCGATCCCGAGCAGGTGAAGCACGCCGGCATCTCGATGTTCATCATCGACATGCGCGCCCCCGGCGTGGAGATCCGCCCGATCCACCAGATCGATGGGGGCACGCACTTCAACGAGGTGTTCTTCTCCGACGTACGTATCCCCAAGGACTGGCTGGTCGGCGAGTTGAACTCGGGGTGGAAGCTGGCCACCGCGATGTTGATGTACGAGCGAGTGGCGATCGGCGGTGCCGGCGCCGGCAAGATCAACCAGCCCAACTACAAGCTGCTGCTGAAAGCCGCCACCGAGACGGGCAAGATCGACGACCCCGTCGTGCGCGACCAGTTGATGGAGATCTACTCGATGGAGACCACCAAGTCGCTGGTGGCGATGAAGACGCGCGACGAGATGAAGGCGGGCAAGACGCCCGGCCCCGGTGGCTCGCTGGGCAAGCTCTACGGCTCGGTGATTGCGTGGCGGGTGCGCGAGATCGCACTCGAGATCGCCGGGCCCGGCTCGGTGGCGTGGGATCCCGACGATGAGACCGGTGGCGAGCGTCAGCGGATCGTGCTCAACAGCTTCCAGTCGGGCATCGCTGGCGGCACCGACGAGATCCAGCGCAACATCATCGGCGACCGCGT
>JBCCVW010000233.1:0-6502 GCA_039194665.1 Actinomycetota bacterium | reverse complement strand
CCACGAAGAGCAGCACCAGGAGCTGCTGCTCATCGACGTCAAGCACGTGTTGTCGATGAACCCAGCCGTCGGGCCGGCGTATGCCGACGTCGTCCACGCCGCGGCCGCCGATCCCGGGCCCATCGGATGGGTCGAGTTCGCCGGCGGCACCGTCGAGATCGGACTCGACTGTGCGCCCGCACCCGATGGCTCGCGCGCTGCGCTCGGGTTCGCGTTCGACAACGAAGGTCCGTGCCACGAGGTGCGGTTGTACGACTACGCCCTCGCCGATCGATTGGTGACCGCTGGCGAGTGGTTGGCGTTCATCGACGACGGCGGCTACCAACGGCCTGAGCTGTGGCTGAGCGACGGCTGGTACCGCGCCCAAGAAGACGGGTGGGACGCGCCGCTCTACTGGCGGCGGAACCCGGACGATCCCAGCAACTGGTGGGTGCACACGCTCACCGGGCTGCGCGCCGTCGACCCGCACGAACCCGTATGCCACGTGTCGTACTACGAGGCCGACGCCTTCGCCACGTGGGCCGACGCCCGGCTGCCGAGCGAGTTCGAGTGGGAGCACGCCACCCGCGGCCGTGAGGTCGACGGCGTGTTTCTCGACGAGCAGACTCCTGGCTTCGAGTTCCATCCATCGCCCGCTGGTCCGCCTACGGGCGACCTGCGTCAGCTGTTCGGCGACGCCTGGGAGTGGACCTCGTCGGCGTATCAGCCGTACCCCGGCTTCCGCGCAGCGCCCGGCGCGATCGGTGAGTACAACGGCAAGTTCATGTCCGGTCAGCAGGTGCTGCGCGGCGGCGGCGTGCTCACCCCGCCAGGCCACGCCCGTGCCACCTACCGCAACTTCTTTCATCCCCACACCCGGTGGCATCTCGGCGGCGTCCGCCTGGCCACCGACCGCGTCCGCTGACGCATCCCCCAATACGGAGCATCCGATGAACGAGTCCACATCCATCGACACCGTCGATCCGCATGCTGAATTGCGACGCGCGTTGAGTAGTCGGCCACGCACGATTCCGCCGCGGTGGCTGTACGACGACCGCGGTAGCGAGCTGTTCGACGAGATCACTCGGCTGCCCGAGTACTACCCGACCGAAGCCGAGCGCGAGATCCTCGCCGACAACTCGGCCATGTTCGCCGAACTCACCGGCGCGGCGACGGTGGTCGAACTCGGCTCTGGGACCAGCGATAAGACGCGCACGCTGCTCGATGCCTTCGTGGCTCACGGAGAAATCGAGCGCTTCGCTCCGCTCGACGTGAGCGAAGCCACCCTGCTGTACGCCGCCGAGGTCCTCAGCCAGCGCTACCCCGACCTCGTCGTCGAGCCGGTGGTCGGCGATTTCACGAGGCACCTGGCCCGGCTGTCATCGATCGGTGACCCCGGCTCTCGGTTGATCGCGTTCCTCGGCGGAACGATCGGCAACTTCTACCTCGAGGAGCGGAAGGCGTTTCTCGGCGCACTGTCGGATGTGTTGTCCGCCGGCGACTGGGTGATGATCGGTGTCGATCTGGTCAAGCCCCTCGAGCGATTGATCGCCGCCTACGACGACAGCGCTGGCGTGACCGGTGCGTTCATTCGCAATGCGCTCGAGGCGATCAACCGCGAGATGGACGGCGACATCGACGTGGGCAACTTCGAGTACGTCCCGATGTGGGATGCGCGCGAGGAACGCATCGACATGCGCCTGCGCGCCTGCGAACCCGAGCGGGCGACGCTCGGCGCGCTCGACCTCGAGGTAGAGCTCGAGGCCGGCGAGGAGCTGCGGGTGGAGATCTCCACGAAGTTCCGCGAGGCGCGCCTCCGTGAGGAGTTAACCGACGCCGGCTTTGGCGATCTCGAGTTCTTCACTGACGACGCAGGCGACTTCGCCCTCGTGCTCGCCCGGCGCGCCTGAACGCGAGTCGGGCTCGCCGTTCACACCCGCAGAACCACCGGTCGTCCACACTGACCTGGCATGATGCCGGGTCAGCGTCGGGCGGTACCGGCGGGGGACGAGGGGAGTCGCCGTGACGGTGACAATTCGATTGCGCTCGATCATGTGGTTCGCGCTCGGAATCGTGGTGATGCTCGCCGCTCTGGTGTGGGTGTCGAATGCGTGGCGCGCCGATGCGTTGCCGGGTGACACCGACTCGACGTTCGTGCCGGTGAGCCCGTGCCGCGTGATGGACACCCGGCCGGGCTCGCAGGTCGGCCCGCGCGACACACCGTTCGGTCCGGAGGAACCGTACGACCTGCAGGTCACCGGCGGCGCTGGTGATTGCACTGACGCGTTCGAGATCCCCGCATCCGCGGTGGCCATCTCGATGAACGTCACGATTGTCAATCCCACCGCGCAGTCGAACCTGCGGCTGTACCCGACCGGCACCGAGCGTCCCGAGATCTCGAACCTCAACTGGTTGGCCGGTCAGTCGCCGACCCCCAACAAGGTCGACGTGAAGCTCAACGCCGACGGCCAGGTGACCGTGGAGAACTTCCGTGGCACGGTCGACGGCATCGCCGACGTCGTGGGCTACTACACCGATCAGGAACTCAAGAAAACGGTCAGCGAGCTCAATGTGAAAACAACGCTGGAGGCCAACCTCGGTAGTGGGTGGCAAGCCGTGTTGACCGAGACGGCGATCTCCAGCCAGCAACGCAACCTGGCGATCGCCACGTTCGAGCTCGACGAGGATGGTGGCAGCGACATCACCTGTGGGTTCGGGAGCGGAGCGGCGAGCGCACCGTCCGGCAACCGACGGTGGACGTTCGAGTCGAGGGGTGGCGGCAACCTCGCACCGATCACGATCACCGCTCCGCTCAACGATGTGTCCGGCGTTCGTTTGTTGTGCCGCAGCAACGACGGCGACGGCGCGCTGCGCAACGTGTGGCTCACGGTGATGTCGACCGGGAACATCGGGTGACGGGTGGTCGCAGTGTTCCGTGACGTCTCCTTCGGTGAGCGCGGGCGGTCGATGGCTGCGTTCGTCACGGGTTTGGCGGTGGCCCTCGTCGGCGCGCTCGTGCTCACCGGCGCCTGGCGGAGCGAGGCCGCTCCCGGCGATCTCGACTCGACGTTCGTCCCCGTTGCGCCGTGCCGGGTGATGGATACCCGTCCCGGCTCGCAGGTCGGCCCGCGCGACACACCGCTCGGCCCCGAGGAGCCCTACGACCTGCAGGTCACGGGTGGCGCTGGTGACTGCAGCGGCACGCTGGAGATTCCCGGCGGTGCGGTGGCGATTTCGATGAATGTCACCATCGCCAATCCGACAGCGCAGTCGAACCTGCGGCTGTATCCGGCGTCGTCAGCGCGACCGGAGGTGTCGAACCTCAACTGGTTGGCGGGCCAGTCACCGACCCCGAACAAGGTCGATGTGCGGATCGACGCGGCCGGTCGCGTGGCCGTCGAGAACTTCCGTGGCACCGTCGACGTCATCGCCGACGTCGTCGGCTACTACACCGACGACGAATTGCAACAGATTGTCAGCCGGATCAAGAGCGACTCGGTCGACAGCGCCTCGCTGTCGACGGAGTGGTCCGTCGTGGTCGACGAGATCACGGGCACCGTGGGTCGGCACCAAGTGTTCGTCACCTTCGAGCTCGACGAGGACGGGCTGGCCGAAAGCGACATCGAGTGTGGACTGGGCGACAGCGTCGGCGCGCCGCCGGCGAACGTTCGTTGGGAGTGGGAGTCGAGAACGGGCGGCGACCTCACACCGATCACCTTGACTGGCCGGCTCGATGGAGAGTTCGACGTCGCGCTGCTCTGCCGCAGCAACGATGGGGATGGTGTGCTGCGGAACGTGGTGCTGACGGTGCTGTCGACCGGCCGCGCCCTCTGACGTTCAGTTCTGAACGGCAGTCAGTTCTGCTGCTGGAAGCGGTCGAACAACTCGTCGAGGCTGGGCAGGTTCTCGAGATCGAAGTCGTCCAGGTTGAAGTCGAACTCGAAGTCCTCGAACTGGTCGAGATCGAAGTCGTCCAGGTTGAAGTCCTCGAGCCCTGGCAGCTGATCGAAGTCGAAGTCGTCGAGGTTGAAGTCGTCCAGATCGAAATCGTCGAGATTGAAGTCCTCGAGACCCGGAATGTCGCCGAAGATGTCGCCCAGTGGCGGGATCGGCGGCAGCGATCCTGCACAGGCCTCGAACGCCGTGCCGAGATCGGCGAACAGATCGTCGAGCGAGGCGATGATGTCGTCGCCGGTCGTTGTGGTGATGTCGCCGCCGCTCGTTGTGGTGGTGTCGACGGTGATGTCGTCGCCCGACCGTTCGATGGTGATCGAGCCGTCGCCGTCGCCGAACTCGATGATCTGCAGGTCGCCGTCGCCGCTCGGGTCGGCCACGATGACCAACGGACCGCCATCGGCGTTGTGGGTTGGGAGGTCGATCTGACCGGTGATGCATGCGCCGAACTCCTCGGCGCCGGCGATGAAGTCATCGAGTTCAGGCGGCAGGTTGTCGCTGTCGATCGCCGCTGGCAGCGCATCGGCGCTGACGGTCGTGGCCGGCTCGTCGCCCGACGACGACGCCAGCGCAGTTGCACCGATGACCAACCCGCCGACACCGAGTCCGACGCCGACGACCGAGGCCCCAATCACCCAGCCGCGGCGATTACGTGGCGGCGGCTCGACATCGGGTGTCGGTGGTGCGGGAAACGACGGAGGGGGGAGCTGCGTCATGCTCACAGTCTGCCCCGTCTCGTGGCGCTCGCGACCGCGGTCAGGTCAGCGTCTCGCAGAACAGACCAGCGCGGCCGCTACCAGAGGTATCCGTCGACCGGCTGCGCCAGCGGCGGCGGGTTCGGGGCGCCGAGCAGCACCGCGAGGTCGTGATCGACCTCCGCGCACACGGCCTCGATGGGGACGTCGGTGACCATTCCCGAGAACGGCTCGTCGTTGGCCGCGCCCGTCACCGCCATGATCACAAACACGCCGGAGACGGCGATCGACAACGGAACGGTCCACCACACCCGATCGGGCACCAGTCCGATGATGGCGAACGGTGCCAAGACGGCAAACAGCTCCACGAATCGACGGGTGAAGAAGTCGTATTGCCGCAACGTCGGCGTGCTGGCGATTCGCTCGATCGTTCCTTGGGCGTTGTTGAGTGCCGCTAGCTGCGGTTCGAGCGCGATCGGATCGAATTGACCGAGCGCGCCGTCGCGTATGCCGCGCTTGATGAGTACGCCGAGTTCGACGGTGACCATCGTTGGCGGTGCCGAGGTGGCGCCGAGCGACGGGCGGAACGGTGCCGCCACGCTGCGGGCGAAGGTCGACAGCAGGCTGGTGGTCTCGCGCCGGTAGCGCTCTGCGGTCGACCGATCGATCTCCCCCATAGCCAGCGCGTTGTCAGTCGACGCGATGACCTGTCGAGTGATCGCCCGCGACGCAACGAGGATCGATTGCCAGGCGGCGCGCCCCTCCATCCACCGCCCGAACGCG
Organism: Actinomycetota bacterium; assembly: GCA_039194665.1. Taxonomy (GTDB): domain Bacteria; phylum Actinomycetota; class Acidimicrobiia; order Acidimicrobiales; family Ilumatobacteraceae; genus JABSQH01. The sequence goes on along the minus strand of JBCCVW010000233.1, from coordinate 1,091 downwards.
CTGTTGTTGCGAAACGCGATGAAGATCGCCAACGCCGCGCCGATCGCACCCGCTGGCGCGAACGGCGCGACGAGTCGGTCGTCGTCGACGACCAGGGACATCGCAGGGACGGCGACCGACCACGCAGCCACCCACGCCATCGGCCGAGAGATGTACGCGGCGACTCGGCGCACGCTGAGGTTGCGTTTGACGATCATCGCTCGCCGCGACCTGGCAGGCCCGGTAGACCTAGCGGCCGAGCGCGTCGATCACGAGGCGGGCAGCCGCGGCGCCGGAGTACTGCTGCTGGCCAGTGATCAGGTTGCCGTCGCGTACGGCGTGCGCACGGAACGGGCCCTGCACGATGAAGTTCGTATCGTCGAGCTGACGTGCCTGGGTCTCGATCCAGAACGGCTGAATCTTCTGGCCGACGAAGTCGTCGGCGTATTGCTCTTCTACGTCGGCGAACCCGGTCCATGTCTTGCCGGCGACCACGGGGGTGCCGTCGGGCAGCGTGGCGTCGAGCAGCACGCAGGTGGCGTGGCACACGACGGCGGCGATCTTGTCGGCGGCGAGGAACTCGCCGAGGAGGTCCTTCACCCGCTGGTCATCGCGGAACGTGTACATCGGGCCTTGTCCGCCGACGAGGAACAGCGCATCGAAGCCGTCGACGCTGACGTCGGCAAGTGCCGGCGTGGATTCGACCAGCTCGGCGTGGATTGGACTCTCGATGAAGCCGCGGCTGATCAGGTCGTGGGCCGAGTAGCCGGACTCGTCGCGTGGGTCGGAGAACCCGTCGCCCTGGAGTGCACCGCCGTCGGGGCTGGCGATGGTGACCTCGTAGCCGGCTTCGGTGAATTCGTGGTACGGGTGGGTCAACTCGGCCCACCAGAAGCCGATGGGCCATCCGGTTTGGGTAGAGGTGGATGGGTTCGATGCGAGTACCAGTACTCGCCGGGGGGTTCCGTAGGTGTCGATCGTCGCGGGCATCACAGGCTCCTCGTCTGGAGAGTGTCACGTACAGATACGTAACTGATATGTATTAATATTGACGATAACAACGGCATCGCCGCATTGCAATTCACTGATGTCACGAAATTCGCTACGCTCAT
>JBCCVW010000232.1:0-6582 GCA_039194665.1 Actinomycetota bacterium | reverse complement strand
CTGTCGTGATGGTCACGGCGCGCAACGACACACACGACGTCGTCGCCGGGCTCGAGGCGGGCGCTGACGACTACCTCACCAAGCCGTTTGCGCCCAAGGAACTCTCGGCCCGCATCCGGGCGCTACTGCGCCGAATCCGTCCCACCGCACCGGGCCATCAACGACTCGTGTTCGGCGATCTCGAGCTGATCCCCGACGAGGGAAAGGTGCTGCGCGACGGCGCCGAGGTCCATCTGACCAAGACCGAGTTCCGCCTGCTGTGCGAATTGGCCGAGAGCCCCGGCAAGGTGCTGAGCCGCGAGGCACTGCTCGACAAGGTGTGGGGCTACGACTACTTCGGCGACGGTCGTCTCGTCGACGTGCACGTCCGTCGCCTGCGCACCAAGGTCGAGGCCGACCCGGCCAACCCACGCCACGTCGTCACGGTGCGCGGGCTCGGGTATCGGCTCCAAACGTGACCCGCCGCAGCTGGTTTCGCCCACTCCGGTCGCGACCAGCTGCGATCGGACTGCGACGCCGCATCCTGCTGATCTTCACGTTCGGCTCGATCGCGCTTGCACTGTTCCTCGCCTTCGTCACGTACGGGCTGGCCCGCCAGAACCTGGTGGACGAACGCGTCGACACCGCCATCACCACCAGCCAACGGAACGCGTTGGGCGTCGAGCGCGACCTGCAATCCAACCCATCGACAGCGGAATCAGCCCAGAATTCGCTCAATCGAATCGGGGTGACCGACTACCTCATCTGGTATCGGGGCGTGTGGGCCGGCGGCTCGTCGAGCTTCTTCTCCGACACGCTCCCGCCCGACCTCGTGACCCGGGTGATCGACGAAGGAACCTCCGCTGAGCAGATCGTCGATCTCGGCGACACGCTGAGCGTGATCGTCGGCTGGGATGTCCCTGGCATCGGCGCCTACTTCGAAGCGTTCAGTCTCGACGAGGCCGACTCGACGTTGAATAGCGTCGCTCTCTCGTTGGTGCTCGCGTCGTTGATCACCGTTGGACTGGGTGTGTTGGTCGGAACGTTCGCCGCCCGGCGTGCGGTGCGCCCGTTGGCCACCGCCGCGCAGGCCGCTTCGGCCCTCGCAGGCGGCCGGCTCGACACCCGATTGGAGTCCACCGAAGACCCCGACCTGAGCGTGCTCACGGAGTCGTTCAATGGCATGGCCGAGGCCCTCCAGCAGCGCCTCGAGAAGGATGCTCGTTTCGCCTCGGACGTCAGCCACGAACTGCGTTCGCCGTTGATGACGTTGTCGGCATCGATCGAGGTGATGGAGGCCCGCCGCGACGACCTCCCCGAGCGCGCCCAGTCGGCGCTGGACCTGCTCTCGAGCGATGTCACCCGATTTCAGGGTTTGGTGGAGGACCTACTCGAAATCTCCCGCTTCGACGCCGGGGCGATTCGCCTCCACCTCGAGGAACTCCTGGCAGCCGAGTTCGTCCGGCAAGCGGTGTCGGTGAGTTCGGTCCCGACCACTCCGGTCACCGTGTCTGAGCGGGCCGAACGGGCGTTGATTCGGGGCGACCGTCGGCGACTCGCCCGGGTGATCGCCAACCTGATCGACAACGCACGCGCATACGGCGGCGGGGAACCCGAAGTGTCGATCACGGTCGTGGAGCCGGAGACCGAGCCGATGTCGCACATTCTGATCGCCGTGGAAGACCACGGACCCGGCGTGCCCGAGGACGAGCGCGACCTCGTGTTCGAGCGCTTCGCCAGGGGCGGCGGTGCTGGGCGGCGAACGGGGAGTGAAGGCGCAGGGTTGGGACTTGCGCTGGTCGACGAGCACGTGCGCATGCACGGCGGCGCGGTGTGGGTCGAGGACCGACTCGACGGCGAGCCTGGAGCGCGGTTCGTGATCAAGCTGATGGCGATCGATCTCGACGATGAAGACGAGGAGCCGTCACTGGCGGAGGTGCCCGCGTGAGCATCGACCGCCGTCCTCGGCACGCGGTCATGATCGGTGTCGCTGCGGCCCTGGCGCTCGCTGGATGCGGTATTCAAACCGAAGCCGGCCCGCGCGATCTGCCCGAGGCACAGGCGGACGTATTCGGGCGCGTGCCGACCGGCGACGAGGCCGCTGGATCGAACCGCATCTACCTCCTCGCGCCGGCCGACGCCGACGAAGCGCAACGGTTGCGGTCGGTGTTGCGCGACGTCGAGGCCGAGCCGCGCGACGTGCTGGAGTCGCTGTTCGCCGGCCCGAACACCGAGGAACGCGACACGGGCATCGACACGGCACTGCCGCTCGAATTGCAGTTGCTCGGGACGCGCGAGCTCGGTCAGGTGCTGACGGTCAACGTCAACGACGGCTTCAACGAGCTGACCCCCGATGCGTTGCGCTTCGCCGTCGCCCAGATCGTCACCACGGCGACCGACATCGACGGTGTCAGCGCCGTCACCGTGCGCGTCGACGGCGAGGACCGCCCGTGGCCGATCGGCAACCAGGAGCTTGTCGAGCGCCCGCTGACACCGTACGACTACCCGGGGTTCGTCGAATCGACGCAGCCGGCGTTGCCGTCGCTTCCGAGCGATCTCTCCTGAGAGCTCGCGGCAACGCAGGTGTCAGCCACCTCCGTGACCGGCGATGCCGGACAACCGTCGGCTCAGGCGGTGGCGACCGCAAGGTGCGCCGGTGCGTCGAAGACCATCTCGCCGTCGACGGTGACGTACTCGGCAAGGAGGGTCTCGGCCTCGTCGAGCAGCGTTTCGATCAGCGCGTCGTCGAGCTCGACGCCCATCACCGGGAGCCAGCCGCGTAGGTCGGCCTCGACCATCACCCGGACGCTCGGGAAGTGGGCCGTGCCGACCTGCGTGTCGGCGGCGGCGTCGGCGAGCCCGGCGGACAGGAAGAACTCGAGGAGTTGGTCGGTGTCACCGTGCACGAACGGTGCGCGCAATGCGTCGGCTGCGGCCGCACCCGCCCGACGTTCGAGCAGGTCGACGGTGATCGGATAGGCCGGCGACCGCTCGAGGGCCTCCCACACGGCGACACCGACGCGTCCGCCGGGCCGCACGCAGCGGGCCATCTCGGCGAGCACTGCCGCAGGATCGGGCATGAACATCAACCCGAATTGGCACAGGGCGACGTCGAACGAGTTGTCGTCGACGGGAATCGATGCCGCATCGGACTCGAGCAGCGTCGCGCCCGGAGCCGTTTCACCGGCCACGACGAGCATCCCTGGGCCGACGTCGACGCCGGTGACGCTGCCGTCGCGGCCGACTCGCTCGACGGCGCGGCGGGTGAGTGCACCCGTGCCGCACGCAACATCGAGGACGTCGTGACCCGCCGCGACGCCGGCGCGATCGAGCAGCGGGTCTGCCCATTGCGCGAACAACGCGGGCACGTGCAGTGCTTCGTACGCCCGGGCGGCTGCGACCGCCGCGTCGAGTTCGTTCCCCATGTGGCCGACGGTACTCCTCGATGCAAGCGCAGCGGCCTGGTTGGGATGCGCCTCCCGACGCGCTAGGAACTGCTCTGTGGCGTGGGACAGCAGCAGGCCGGTTCCGTGGCAGCGGTTGATGCGCGAGTGGGTCATCTACGCGCTGATCATGGTTGCCGTCTTCCTGATCTTCTTCCGCAACGCGAACGTGATCGGTGCCATCGTCGGCGTGTTGATCAGCGGACCGCTGTACCTCGCACTCGGCGCCGTATTGGCCAAGTTCGGCTACCAGCGCAAGTCGTTCAAGGAAGCTCGCGCCGATCGGCAAGCACAACTCGCCGAGCGCAATGCGGCCGAGTCGTCTGCTTCATCATCGTCATCATCATCATCGTCGGGCGACCGTCCGAAGCCGCCGCCGACGAAGCGGACCCAGCAGGGCTCGAACCGCCCGCGCTCATCGAGCAAACGCAGACGCTGAGCTAGCGTCGCCCGGCGTGACCTCCTCTGCTGCGTCGTGCGTTGTCGTGATCGATGCCGGGACGACCGGCGTCCGCAGTCGGGTGATCGACGCCGCCGGGCGTGGTGGTGTGGCTGCGTACCGCGAGTTCACTCAGCACTACCCGCAACCCGGATGGGTCGAGCACGACGTCGACGAGATCTGGTCGGCGGTGGTCGCCACGCTCGGCCAAGTGGTCGATGAGATCGGCGATCGGCAGATCGCGGCGATCGGTATCACCAACCAACGCGAGACGGCGGTGGCGTGGAGCCGATCGACGGGCACGCCCTATGGCACGGCCATCGTCTGGCAGGACCGTCGAACGGCGGCGCGATGCGACGAGCTGGAAGCGGCGGGCCACTTGCGCCTCGTCCGCGAACGAACCGGACTGGTTCTCGATCCGTACTTCACCGGCACCAAATACGAGTGGCTGCTGCGCGAGCGGCAGATCTCGGTCGACGACGATCTCGCGCTCGGCACGATCGACTCATGGCTGATCTGGAAACTGACCGGCGGCCGAGCCGATGCGGGTGCGGTCCATGCCACCGACGTAACCAATGCGAGCCGCACGATGCTCCTCGACCTCCGCACTCGTGACTGGGATCCGGACCTCTGCACGCTGCTCGGGGTGCCATCTGCGGCGCTGCCGGACGTGCGCCCGTCGAGTGGGCGATTTGGTACGACGAACGGCGTCGACGGGTTTCCCGATGGCATCCCGATCAGCGGCGTCGCCGGCGACCAGCAGGCGGCGTTGTTCGGGCAGGCATGCGTCGAGCCGGGGATGGCCAAGAACACCTACGGCACGGGGTCGTTTGTTCTCCTCAACGTGGGCGAGGAGTGTCCGTCGCCGACGGAGGGAATGCTGACCACGATTGCCTGGACGCTCGCCGACGGCACCACCCACTACGCCCTCGAAGGAGCGATCTTCGTCACCGGCGCCGCGATCCAGTGGCTACGAGACGGACTTGGCATCATCGAGCATGCGGCCGAGACCGGTCCGCTTGCGGAGTCCATCGACGACACGGGCGGCGTCTACCTCGTACCCGCGTTCACCGGCCACGGTTCACCGTGGTGGGACCCGTACGCCAGGGGCACCATCGTCGGGATCACGCGCGGCACGGGGCGCGCCGAGCTCGCACGAGCGACGGTGGAGTCGATGGTGTACCAAACCCGCGATGTGGTTGATGCGATGGTTGCCGCCAGCGGCACGCCGATCACCGACCTGCGGGTCGACGGCGGCGCATCGGTGATGGACCTGTTGTGCCAGCTACAGGCCGATCAGCTCGGCGTCACAGTCCGCCGTCCGACCGACAGTGAAACCACCTCGCTCGGTGCCGGATTCCTCGCCGGACTGGCCGAGGGCGTGTGGTCGTCGACCGCTGAGGTGGGTGCCACATGGTCGCTCGACGCCGAGTTCTCCCCTGCCGACGACCGCACGTTGGCCGACGCAGCCCACGCCCAATGGCGCCGCGCCCTCGACCGCTCCCGTGGTTGGGCCCAGCCCTAGCCGAAATTCTGTCGACAAGCCGCGCCACGCGCCGGATTTTGACAGGGGAACCGATCACGACCTCGCCCTCACGGAAGTGACGACAGACCGGGTGGGCCCGTTCTCAGTCGATGCCTGGGAGCAGAGCGTTCGCCAGTCGTGCCAGCAACGACACCCGGACCCGCTCACGTTCGTGAATCGGATGCAGCCCTCGACCGGCGACGAGCGTGAGCCCCGATACGTCGAGCGGCGCCCACACGAGGTCGTCGGGGGCGATGTCGTCGACCCCGTCGAGGTGCTCACTCCCTGCGATGAACGCCGCCAACCAGGGACCGGCTGGCGGATCACCCACCGCATAGACGATGTCCTCATCGCGCAGCAGCGCGGCCCATTCGGCCTCGGCGATCCGTTGCACGCCACCGCACAGGATCTCGGGGCGATCCGCAGTCGGCGACTCGGCGAGCGCTGCGGCGATCCCGAGGGCCGCAAGACTGGGGTCCGCCCTGTCTTCGTCGACGGCGCGGATGCTCTCGACATCCACACCATCTACCGCCGAGATCTCGGCTGCGAGGAGGTCGAGGACACCGGCGTCGGGCAACCGCACCGACAGTTCGTCGATCGCCCGGCCAGCACCGTGCTCGAGGATCTCGATGGCCAACACGTCGCCGCGCACCGCCCCGATCCGGCTCGCAACCTGCCCGAGCGCGCCAGGGCGATCTGGCATCCAGACGCGCACCACGACGGTGAGTTGCTCGCTCACGGCGCGTGAAGCTACCGATGCCAGATCAACGTGATGTCACACGCGTGTTACAACGACACGCCCGTCAGCCGAGTTTGGGGAGACCGCGACGGAGATTGCGCACGGCCTGCTGGATGCGCTTCTCGTTCTCGATGAGCGCGAACCGCACAAAGCCTTCACCGCCGGGGCCAAAACCGACACCCGGGGACAACGCCACATCGGCGTCGCGCACCACGGTGGAGCAGAACTCGACCGAATCCATCTCCGCGTAAGGCTCTGGGATCGGGGCCCACACGAACATCGTGCCCTTCGGCTTGGGGATGTTCCACCCGATGCGCGCCAGCCCGTCGATCAACGTGTCGCGGCGCGACTGGTAGGTGGCGCAGACCTCCTTCGGGAAGTCGGGCGCCTCGTTGATCGTTACGGTGGCGGCGATCTGGACTGGCTGGAACATGCCGTAGTCGAGGTAGCTCTTCAG
>JBCCVW010000231.1:0-6595 GCA_039194665.1 Actinomycetota bacterium | reverse complement strand
GTCCACGATGGGCACTGTCCCCAACGTGGGCCTGATGGCGCAGAAGGCCGAGGAGTACGGCAGTCACGACAAGACGTTCGAAATCGACTCGCCCGGCCGGGTCGAGGTGGTCGACACCGCCGACGGCACGGTGCTGATGAGCCAACCCGTCGAGCCAGGTGACATCTTCCGCTGCAGCCAGACCAAAGACGAGCCGATCCGTGATTGGGTTCGCCTCGCAGTGGAACGAGCGCGGCTGACCGGTGCGCCTGCGGTGTTCTGGCTGGACCGCAACCGCGCTCACGATTCACAGCTGATCGCCAAGGTCGACGCCTACCTTGCCGACCACGACACCGATGGGCTCACGATCGAGACCATGGCGCCCACCGAGGCCGCCACCTATTCGATCGAGCGGGCGCGCGAAGGCGAGGACACGATTTCGGTCACGGGCAACGTGTTGCGCGACTACCTCACCGACTTGTTCCCGATTCTCGAGCTGGGCACCAGCGCCAAGATGCTCTCGGTGGTCCCACTCCTGGCGGGCGGCGGTCTGTTCGAAACCGGTGCTGGTGGCTCCGCGCCGAAGCATGTGCAGCAGCTCGTGAAGGAGAACTACCTGCGCTGGGACAGCCTCGGTGAGTTCCTCGCGCTGGCGGTCGCCTTCGAGACGCTCGGGCGGCAAACCGGCAACGACAGCGCACGCATCCTGGGCGAGACCCTCGATGCGGCGACCGGGATGCTCCTCACCGAACGCAAGTCGCCAACCCGGCGGCTCGGCGGCCTCGACAATCGCGGCAGCCACTTCTACTTGGCGCTGTACTGGGCGCAAGCCCTCGCCGCACAGACCGACGACCCGGCGCTCGCTGAACGTTTCGCCCCGCTCGCCGCTGCATTGGCCGACAACGAGGATGCGATCGTGGCCGAACTCAACGGTGTGCAAGGCGAGCCGGTCGATCTCGGCGGCTACTACCGTCCCGATCCGGCCAAGGCCGAGCCAGCGATGCGTCCGAGCGCCACGCTCAACGCCGCGATCGACGCCTTCTGAGCGGGCACCTCATGTAGTCCGCACGCTCGATCGGCCGAGCTCAGTCGGCGTCGTCGAGGAAGCCGAGGAGTAGCTCGTTGACTCGAGCCGCGGCGTCGGTCAGTAGCCAGTGGCTCGACTCATCGATCGTGACGATGTCAGCATCGTCGTAGAAGGCATCGCCCGGATCGGCGCCATCGATGCCGATGTATCGGTCGTGTCCGGCGACGACGATCAGCACTGGGAGCGACAGGCGCGCCTGCATGGCGCGCACCTCCTCGGGCGAGATCAATTTGATCGCGCGGTAGTAGTTGAGCGTTGCCCGCGCTGCACCAGGACGACCGAACGCGTCGGCGTATCGGTCGAGTGATGTGGCGGAGAACGCGCCGGGTGTCTGTGCGTCGTTGGCAAACACCGCCCGAATGCCCCGGTAGTTGTGGCGTGTCAGCAGTCGTTCGGCAATCCGCCATTGGAACAAGAAGAAGTACGGGTGTCGGCGGAACTGTGACCAGCGCAGGGAGCGCGACATGTACCACGGTTCCGGTCCGGCGAGCGCAGCGAAGCGGCGTACGCGTGCTTGATGTTGCATGACGTAGAGCCAGGCGACGGTGGTGCCCCAGTCGTGTGACACCACCGACACGGACTCGTCGGGCGCCAACCGATCGACAAGACGGGCGATGTCGCCGGCGACAACGTCCATGCGGTAGTTGCCAACCCCTGTTGGTTTGTCAGACATGTTGAAGCCCCGTAGATCGGGAGCGATCACCCGGTATCCGGCCTCCACCAGCGGCCGGATCTGGTTGCGGAAGCCGTACCAGAACTCCGGGAACCCATGGAGCAACAGCACGGTTGGTCCGATACCCGCGCTCGCCACGTTGAGCTCGACATCGCCGACCGGGACCCTCGCCAACTGCACGTGATCGCGCAACCACTGTTCCAGTACGTCGTCGCTCATCGGTCAGCCCTGTTTGGCGGCATCGAGAAGTAGGTCATTCAGGGATAGTATGCATGCATACATATTCAGTCAACCGGTAGCGTCGGGGCCGATGGGTGACACCCGGAGCGGCATGATCGAGGTGGCGGCAACGATGCTGCGACGCGCGGGCTACCGAGCAATGACGTTGGTCGACGTCGTCGACGCGGGCGGACTGCCTCGTGGTTCGATCTACCACCACTTTCCTGGGGGGAAGCCGGAGCTGGCGATCGAGGCGCTGCGCTACATCAATGACGGTGTCTCGGCCGACATCGGTGCCGCGCTCCGGCGGGCCACGACGCCTGCCGAGGTCGTGGCCGAGGTGTTCATCTTCCAGGCCCGCGAGCTCGAGGCGTCGGGATTCCGCGACGGCTGTTGGTTCGCGACGACCGCGCTCGAACTCGGGCCGGACGACGACGACCTCGCCGGTGTGTTGGACGAGCGGTTCCACCAGTGGGAAGCGGCGCTCGCCGCGACGTTCGAGCGCACCGGCCTGGGGCCCGACGATGACGTGGGTCCGATGAGCGCAGCGCGGCTGTTGATCGCCACACTCGAGGGCGGGCTGATCCGGGCACGCGTTGCTCGCGACGTGCGCCTGCTCACCGATCTGATCCCGGTCGTGTGCCGGGCGCTACCTGATGTAACGGACTAGCGGTTGGCGATGGCGACGTAGTCGCGCTCGTCCGGGCCGGCGTACCACTGGCGTGGACGCGAGATCTTCTGCGCCGGGTCGTTCAACGACTCTTCCCAGTGGGCCAGCCAGCCCGACATGCGGGGGATACCGAACAGCACGGTGAACATGTCGACGGGGAAACCCATCGCCTGGTAGATCAGCCCCGAGTAGAAGTCGACGTTGGGGTACAGATTGCGATCGATGAAGTAGCTGTCGCTGAGCGCGACCTCTTCGAGCGCGAGCGCGATATCCAGCAGCGGGTTCTTGCCCGTCACCTTGAACACGTCGTCGGCGGTCTGCTTGATGATCGTGGCCCGCGGGTCGTAGCTCTTGTACACCCGGTGACCGAAGCCCATCAACCGGCCCTCGCCAGCCTTGACCGACTCGATGAAGGCGGGCACCTCGTCGATCGTGCCGATCTCAGTGAGCATTCGCACGACCGCTTCGTTGGCGCCGCCATGCAATGGGCCATACAACGCGGATGCGGCGCCCGCCGCCGACGAGTAGGGATCGGCCTGGCTCGAGCCGACGACGCGCATCGCCGTAGTGCCGCAGTTCTGCTCGTGATCGGCGTGGAGGATGAACAACACGTCCATCGCCCGTTCGAGCACCGGATCGACTTCGTAGTCGCCGATCTTCCACATCATGTTGAGGAAGTTGGCCGGGTACGACAGACCGTTGTCGGGCTGGTTGAACGGCAGCCCGACCGAGAACCGGTAACACATCGCCGCGATGGTCGGGGCCTTGGCGATCAGCCGCAGCGTCTGAAATCGGCGTGCCTCGGGGTCGTCGATCTCTTTGGAATCGTCGTAGAACGTGCCGAGGGCGGCGAGTGCTGACACGAACATGCCCATCGGGTGGGCGTCGTAGTGGAAGCCGTCGACGAACCGCTTGCGCATGTTCTCGTGGATGAACGTGTGATGGGTGACATCGAACACCCACTGGTCGAGCTGTTCGGTGGTGGGCAGCTCACCGTGGAGGAGCAGATAGGCCACTTCGAGGTAGGTCGACTGTTCGGCGAGCTGTTCGATGGGGTAGCCGCGGTAGCGCAAGATGCCGGCGCCGCCGTCGAGATAGGTGATCTCGGACTTGCACGACGCCGTCGACAGATACGCCGGGTCGTAGCAATACAGGTTGGGGTCGAGCTCGCGCAGCGCCGACGATGGAAAGACGCCACCTTCGATCGGAACGGTGACGGTTTTTCCCGTGCGGTCGTCGGTGATGGTGATCGTGTCGGGCACGTGGCTTCCTCTCGTGGCTCGAACCGGTGGTCGGGGATCTCTCGACCGAGCGGTCACGTTACTGTGCCGATGCCAGGCAATGCCCGGCCGGCGGTGAACGAGGCGGTTACAGCGGTTCGTTGCCGTGTGTTCGCCCGACGAGGAGCTCGCGTTTGTGGGCCAGCGCATCGAGGGCAGCGCACAGCTCGCGGCGTGTGTCCGCCGGCTCGATGACGGCATCGACGAAGCCGCGTGCGGCGGCGACATATGGATTGAGCAGCCGATCGGTGTAGTCGGCTTCGTACGCACGGCGTTCGTCGTCGGTGGCTCGTCGCATCAGCACCGCCGCCGCCTGCCCAGCGCCCATCACCGCGAGCTCCGCCCACGGCCACGCGAGACAGATGTCGTTGCCCATCGTCTTGGAGTCCATGACGATGTACGCCCCGCCGTAGCTCTTGCGCACGATCACGCACAGCCGCGGCACGGTGGCGCGGGCGTACGCATAGACGAGTTGTGCCCCGTGGCGGATCATGCCTCGCCACTCGAGGTCTTTGCCCGGGTAGAAGCCGGGTGTGTCCACCAGCGTGACCAGCGGCAGATTGAACGCGTCGCACCAGGCGACGAAGCGGGCCGCCTTCTGCGACGCCGGAATGTCGAGCGTGCCGGCGAGGACCATCGGTTGGTTGGCCACGATGCCGACCGGGCGACCATCGATCGTGGCCAGCGCCGTGATCACATTGGCCGCCCACCGCGGACGGAGCTCGAGCATGGATTCGTCGTCGACGATCGCTGCGGCGACACGACGCATGTCGTAGCTGCCGGTCGATGTCGGCGGAATCGGCGCAGCCGCGTCGGGGCACGAACGATCGGGCGGGTCGTGGCGTGGCCACGTCGGTGGCTCGGTATCGACATGGTCAGGCAGATAGGCGAGCAGTTCGGTCGCTGCGTCGAGCGCGGCGGCGCGGTCGACGGCGACCAGCGTGGCCACGCCGGTGTAGCGCTCGTGCAATGAGGCCGCACCGAGTTCGTTGCGGTCGATCGGCACCCCGGTGTACTGCTCGACCATCGCCGGTCCGTTGACGAAGGCGTAGGCCGCTTCGGTCATCACGACGGCATCGACCACGCCGAGCAGGAGCGCGGGGCCCGAAACGGCAGGACCGTCGACGATCGCCACCGTGGGCACCACGCCGGAGCACGCGGCGACCGCGGCGACCGCACGACCCCATGCGTCGAGGGCACCGATCCCGCCGACGATGTCGACCCCAGCCGTCTCGACGAGCAGGATCAGCGGTGCGCGATCGTCGCGCGCCCGGTCGGCGGCAGCTGCGATCGCCGCAGACGAGGATGCGCTGATGCGCGCTGCCTCCCCGTCGCCGATCACTTCAACCACCATCGCCTGACGACCGTCGCCGATGTCTCGCCAGCGAGCTGCCGCCGTCCCTGGCATCTGAGCGTTGACCGCTACGGCGCGCACGGCGGCGACAGTAACCGGCCGGTGGGGCATCGGATGCCGTCACCGCTGCTCGCAGCCGCTACTCGGGCCACTGGGCTGCGTCGCTCGACGGGTACGGCCTCAGGGGGTGAGCGCGCCGGCACCGGGGTACACGCCGGGTTGGCTGTCGCCGGTGTCGTCGATCAACGCACGCAGGCTCGCCAGCGTGGCCGCAGTGGGCGCGCTGGGTCGTGGTCGCCGCGGGTGGACGGCGGCAACGACCCGGCGCGGCAGGCCGACGACGCTGACTCGGCGGAACGCCCCTTCCAACCAGCCGGGGACAGCGGTTGCCGGCACGATCGTTGCGCCGAAGCCATCGAGGGCGAGCGACGCCAGCAGACGCACGCCGTCGACCTCGGCCTGCGGGCGCAAGGCGATATCTGCGGTGCGGGCGGCGCGTTCGAGCACGCGGCGCAACGCCGAGCCCGACGGCGGCAACAGGAGGGGCACACCGTCGAGGGCCGTGAGTGGCACTTCTTCGTCGGTCGCCAGCGGGTGGTTCTCGGCGGCCAGCAGGAGGAGGTCCTCGGCGAACAAGGGCTCGATCACCAAGTCGGGTTCGTCGATCGGCAAGTGGATGATCGCAGCGTTGAGATGGCCGTTGACCACATTGGGGACGAGCGTCGAGGTCGCGCCGTCCTGGATAATCGCCCGCACGCTGGGGTGCTCGGTCTTCAGCCGATCCAACAACTGAGGGATCAGCCACCGTGCCGTCGTTCCGATCACCCCGAGTCGGGTGTGCCCGCTCACTCCCTCGTGGCGACTGGCCATGTCGGCGGCGATGTCATCGATCTCGTTGAGCACTCGCCGAGCCCGTTCGACGACCTGCACGCCCTCGTCGGTGAGGCCACCGTTGACCCGATCGACCAGGGTCACACCGAGCTCCTTCTCCAGCCGTGCGATGTGCCCCGACACGTTCGACTGCACGGTGAACAGCGCCCGGGCCGCCGCCGAGAACGTCCCGTGGTCGGCGATCGCCACCAGGGTGTTGAGCTGCCGGACGTCCACGGCGGCACGCTATCGACGTCGCCGCCAAACCATCTCAAAAAGCGATAGCGAGTATCTCGGAGTTCTACTTGCGAGATCACCCGTTCACGTGCATACTTTCACAAGCAGATCGCAGTGAGAACACCCCCCATGTTCCACTCGAAGGGAAGCCACAAACGCCGTTCCCCCAAACGGTAGGCATTCCCAGGTTGAGAGACCCGGATCCCCCAATCCGGGTCTTTCCCGT
>JBCCVW010000230.1:0-6609 GCA_039194665.1 Actinomycetota bacterium | reverse complement strand
GCATTCTCGCCTACATCGCGGTGTATCTCGCTCGCCCGATCGTGCTGTTCCCCGCATCGGTGCTGACGATCGTTGGTGGCCTCCTCTTCGGCCCCGTCGTCGGCGTGATCGTCGTCGTGATCGCCGCCAACGCGTCGGCGATGATCGCCTATTGGATCGGCCGACTGCTCGGCCGTCAGCCAGGCGCCGATGCGCTCGATGAGCTGGCTCCCGATGTCGCCGCCGCCGACCAGTCAATCGCTCGCCGGTGGTCGCAACGGATGCGTGACAACAGCTTCGAGACCGTGCTGATCATGCGCTTGCTGTTCCTGCCGTACGACTTCGTCAACTATCTGTCGGGCATTTTGCGCCTGGCGTGGGCACCGTTCCTCTTGGCCACTGCGCTGGGGTCGCTGCCGGGCACCGTCTCGTTCGTATTGCTCGGTGCATCGCTCGAGCGGATCGATGACGGCCTCGGCGGAATCGATCCGATCAGCCTCGGCGCCAGCGTCGCCATCTTCGTGATCAGCCTGGTGGTCGCCCGTGTCGTACGCGCCCGTCAGCAGACGGCCGATTCGCCCGAGACATCACCCGACACGAGCGCCGCCGACACCCGCCGGAGCTCGACGGACAACGCCACACCGACCAGTCTGGAGTCCACATGATCGGACACGACCACACTCGCACCTACCGCGCCGCCGTCGTCGGCTCAGGCTCCGGCGGTCTCACCGTGGCGATCGGACTGGCCACGATGGGCCATGACGTGGTGATGATCGAAGGTCACCGCATCGGTGGCGACTGCACCAACGTGGGTTGTATCCCTTCGAAGTCGCTGCTCCACGCTGCGGCGGTCGGCGATGACAACCCGCTCGAATGGGCACGCGCACGACGTGACCATCTGTTCCACGAAGAAGACG
Source organism: Actinomycetota bacterium (assembly GCA_039194665.1). GTDB lineage: Bacteria > Actinomycetota > Acidimicrobiia > Acidimicrobiales > Ilumatobacteraceae > JABSQH01. The sequence goes on along the minus strand of JBCCVW010000230.1, from coordinate 5,713 downwards.
AGCTGATCGAGCAGTACCCGAACATCCATCTGGTCCGCGGCTGGGCCACGCTCACGTCGCAACGCGACCCACATGTCGTGTCGGTGACCACGCCAGATGGAACCACCACCGCGGTGTGCGCCAAGCACGTCGTGATCTCCGGGGGGTCGAGTCCCACAACCGTCGACGTTCCGGGACTCGATCCGTCGTTGCTGCTGACCAACGAGGACCTCTTCGAGCTGCCCTCGCCACCCTCATCCCTGGTGATCGTCGGCGGCGGCGCGATCGCCATCGAGGCGGCCACCGCGTTCGCCGCAGCGTCGACGCGAGTCGAGATCGTCGAGCTCCAACCGCGGCTGCTCTCGACAGAAGACCCGCTGATCACCGACACGATCGAAGCGGCGCTCCGCGCCCGGGGGGTCGGCCTGCATCTGGGGACAACGATCGAGGGCGTCGACGAGGCAACCGGCGCGCTACAGCTCGCCGACGGCTCGAAGATCGACGCGCCGGACCGCGTGCTGATGGCTATCGGCCGACGTCCAAACACCGAGCGGCTCGAGTTGGACCGGGCCGGGATCGCGACGACCAATGGCGGCATCGAGGTCGACGATTGGGGACGAACCTCCGTCGATCGCGTCTGGGCGGTTGGCGACATCACCGGCACCTCGTTCACCACCCATGCGGCCGGCGCGCTCGGTCGCCGCGTCGTGCGGGCGATCGCCTTTCCCGTCGCCCCGAAGATCGCCAGACGTTCGGCGATCCCCTCGGCCGTGTACGGCAACCCCGAAATGGCCTCGGTCGGTCTCTCCCTCGACGAGCTGGCCAGATGGGACGAGGCCGGCCGAATGCGCATCGTTGTGCGCTACGACGACGTGGATCGCGGCTTCACCGACGACATCTCGCACGGGCTGCTCGTGCTCGACGTCCAGCGGTTCAACGGCAAGATCCTGCGCGCCGCCGTCGTCGGACCGTCGGCGGCCGACCTGATCGGCATGCTCACGATGGCCATCGACAACGGCATCGGTCTGCGGCGGTTGTTCACCATGGTGCACCCGTACCCGTCGCACGCCGAGGTGATCCGGGAAGCCGCCGATCGCTTCGCGGCGGACACACTGACCGACCTGCCTCGGCAGCTGCGCCTCGCGCTCGCGAGCCGGGTACGCCGCACTCTCCGACGGACGCCCTGACCCCCGTGCTGGCCATCGGCGAGCTGTGGTCGCCGCGTACCGATGGCGGTGTCGCCGTCCAGGTCGGGCTGACCATCGTGGTCGTCGCCATCGCGGCCTGGGCGGTGCGGCGCGAACGCTCGCTCGTGCTGTTGGTCGTCGGGGCAGGCCTCGTGCTCCTCGGGTGGTACGGAGTACGCAGCCTGCACTGACAGCCACGCGGTCGCGGCCGCCACGCAACATCGCAGCGGTACGCGAGACTGCGCCGATGAACACACGCCCACTGCGCTGGGGCATCGCTGGCACCGGCAGCATTGCGACGGCGATGGCCACCGCCCTCGGCACAATCGCCGAGTCGCACGACGTCGAAGTGGTCGCCGTTGGGTCACGGTCGCCGGAGAGTGCAGATGCGTTCGCCAGTCGCCATGACATCGCCCGCCCCCATGGCTCCTACGATGCCCTCTGGGCCGACCCCCAGGTCGACGTGGTCTACATCGCCTCGCCGCACAGTCACCATCACCACATGACCGTGGCCGCACTCGACGCCGGCAAACACGTGGTCTGCGAGAAGGCCTTCGCCATCAACGCCATCGAGGCGCGCGAGATGGTCGCCGCCGCGGAGCGCAACGGCCGATTCCTGATGGAGGCGATGTGGAGCTGGTTCATGCCGGTCTGGCATGACATCCGTCAACGCGTTGCGGCTGGCGACATCGGCGAGATCGTCACGATCGACGCCAACTTCGCCATCGATGTCCCCGACCCGAACGGCCGCCACCGGCGCGCCGACTTGGCGGGCGGAGCGCTACTCGACCTGGGCATCTATCCCCTGGCGTTGGCCAGATTCCTGCTGGGCGAGCCCCATGACGTGCGGGCGCTGGCCACCCTCACCGACCAGGGCGTCGACGCTACGCTCGGCGCCGTACTCAGCTTCGAACGGGCGATCGCCGTCCTGACCACCTCACTCGAGGCCACCAGCGATCTCTCGGCAACGATTGTCGGCACCGGTGGGCACATCACGATCGACGCGCCCTTCTGGTTTCCGCAGGCGTACACGATGCGTCGCGGAGTGCAACGCCGCGACGCCAACCCCGACGTAGAGCCGGAGCGTCAACTGATCCCCAACCGCGGCTTGGCACACGAAGCGGAGCATGCAACCGAACGAATTCGGGCAGGAGAGCTACAGAGCGACATCGTCACCTGGGCGGCCACGATCGCCGGGATGGAGCTGATGGACCGGATCCGTGACCAGGTCGGCGTCGTCTACCCGACCGAGCGGTAGGGCATTTCCGGCGCGGCCTCGTCGCCGCCGTCCCAGTGCTCGACAGTCTGCACGGCCCAGAACACGACGACCGGCGCCAGCTCGAACAGCTCGAGCACCAGGATCTTGTGCTGCCAGTGACGATCGACCAGCCAGCCGATACCCACGGCCACAGCAACCAACACCATGGCGACCGCGGTACCCCAGTAGACGGTTCGAAACTGGCGGTCCTCGTCGACGGCATTGATCAGCATCGTCACCCACAGTGCGAGGAACATCACCACGGCGGCGACCCCATGAGCGCGGGAGAAGAAGCTGTCGTCATCGAGCCAGTACCACGCCGCACCACCGACGAGCATCACCAACGCCACGCCCAGCCCGACGATCGAGGAGAACTCCGGACGCTGCCCTCGACTGCGACGAGTCGCCCACCACCCGATGCCGATGGCCACAGCACCAGCGATGATCAACGCGACGACGTTGTTGTTGATGAAAGCCCGCTCGTCGCCGAGGGTCAGCTCGCTCGACGCACACACCTGGCGGGGACGGTCGGTGGGCACGATGGCGACGATCGGAGCGACAACGCCAGCGACGTTCAAGGCGATGTCTTCGGCGGTGCTACTCCCCTTGATCGCAACAAAACTCACACCGATCGAGATCAGCGCACCCACGAAGATCGGCTGGACCGGCGTGTAGTAGTAGGCGCTGAGCGAGCCCAGCCAGCACGGCGCGTTCGCTCGTTCGATCAGCACCGACGCGATCAGCGCAGTGAGCACGACGACGATGGCCAGCCGCAGGTACCGGTAGGTGGCGACAGCGAACGACACATCGTCGTCAGCCATCCGCGCCCCCTCCCTGCGTGTTCAACCCGACGCCCAGTGTAGTCGCACCTGTCGTGCCGTCGAGTGTCTGCTGGTCGGACCCGACCACTCGGTCAATCGACGCGCGGGAGCACCCGCAGGCCGAGGTCTGCGAGGATCTTGGGGTCGACCGGCAGCGGGCTGTTGGTCAGCGGATCCGCGCCCGATTGGGTCTTGGGGTAGGCGATGATCTCGCGAATGTTCTCCTCGCCGGCGAGGATCGCCACCAGGCGGTCGAGCCCATAGGCAAAGCCACCGTGGGGCGGCGCGCCGTACTCGAACGGGTTGAGGAAGAACCCGAACTTGCGCTCGGCCTCGTCGTCGGAGATGCCCAACGCCTGGAACACCTGGCGCTGCAGCTCGGGCTCGTGGATTCGAATCGAGCCAGAACCGAGCTCCCAGCCGTTGAGCACCAAGTCGTAGGCCCTCGAGCGGACCTTCATCGGATCGGACTCGAACAACCCGACGTCGTCTGGGTGGGGCATCGTGAACGGATGGTGGCCCGGCTTGGGGCGACCACTCTCACGGTCGACGCCGACGAACAGCGGGAAGTCCACGACCCACACGAAACGGTACGGACCTTCGTGCACCGGTGGCCGTCCAAGGTCGTTGCGCAGTTGGCCGAGCACCTCGCAGGTGGTCATCCATTCGTCGGCGACGATCAGCACCAGGTCGCCGTATTCGGCACCGGTGCGGGCGCGCACCTCAGCGGCCTCGACGTCGGAGAAGAACTTGGCGACCGGGCTGTCGAGCCCCGCTGCACCAGTACCACCGGTGATCTTCAGCCACACGAGGCCCTTGGCGCCGAGCGACTTCGCCCGATCGGTCAGCTTGTCGAGCTGGTTGCGACCGTACTCCCCCGCTCCACCCGGGACCCGGACGCCCTTGATCGCGCCGCCCTCGCCGGTGGCGCCGGCGAACGCCTTGAACTCGGTCTGGGCGAACACATCGGTCAGCTCGACCAGCTCCATGCCGAAGCGCATGTCGGGTTTGTCGACCCCGAAGCGGTTCATCGCCTCGTGCCAGGTGATCCGTTCGATGTCTCCCGGACGTTCTCCGGTCACCGCCTCGACGGCGTCGAGCACCGAACGCGACACGGCGTCGAGCACATCGTCTTGCTCGACGAAGCTCATCTCCATGTCGAGCTGCATGAACTCGTATTGCCGGTCAGCGCGCAGGTCCTCGTCGCGCAGGCAGCGGGCGATTTGGTAGTAGCGATCGACGCCGCCGACCATCAGCAACTGCTTGAACAGCTGCGGTGACTGCGGGAGTGCATAGAACGATCCCTGCTCCTTGCGCGACGGCACCAGGAACTCGCGGGCGCCCTCAGGCGTCGATGGCACGAGCATCGGCGTTTCGACCTCGACGAAACCCTGGCGGTCCATCGAGTTGCGGATCGCTGCGTTGACCGTGGAGCGGACGCGCAGGTTCTTCTGCATCCGCTCGCGCCGCAGGTCGAGGTAGCGGTACTGCAAGCGGATGTTCTCATCGACCTCGTCGGCGCGCGAGTCAATAGGGAACGGCGGCGGTGTCGCCTTGCGCAGGATCTCCACGTCGCAGTCGCCGATCTCCACCTGACCGGTCGGCAGCGCCTCGTTGATCGTCCCCTCGGGCCGTTGACGTACCACGCCGGTAATCCGCAGCACGTACTCGCTGCGCACGTCGACGTCGTCGTTGATCACGCACTGGACGATGCCGCTGTAGTCGCGCAAGTCGACGAACGCCAGGTGTTCACCGTGCTCGCGGCGACGGCCGACCCAGCCGGTCACACTGACGGTCGAGCCGATGTCGTCAGGCCGCAGATCGCCGCACCGATGGGTGCGCATCGCGGTGGCCTGGGAGTACTCAGGGGTCGTCATGGGGCAGTCGACTCTCTCAGTTGGGCGGCGATCTCGCCGCGCGGGATGGTCCGCTGGTCGCCTCCGAACAGCGGTTTCAGTTGCACCGTGCCGGCGGCAACTTCCTCCGGGCCGACGATCACTGCGTGACGCGCACCCGAGCGGTTGGCCAGCTTCATCTGCGCCTTCATGCTGCGGCCGTCGTAGCCGCGGTCCGCAGTCAGTCCGGCACGTCGGAGTTCGGTGGTCAGCGACAGCGCGTGGGTGCCATCGACGACATCGACCACGAACACATCGAGCGGAGGCGACTGCGCAGCGAACACGCCCTCGTCATCGCAGGCCAGCAGGGTGCGGTCGACACCGAGGGCGAATCCGACGCCGGGTGTCGGCGGTCCGCCGAGGTCTTCGACGAGCCCGTCGTATCGGCCGCCGCCGCCCAGCGCGTTCTGTGCCGAGTCGAACGTCCCGCCTTGGAACTCGAAGATCGTCCGCCGGTAGTAGTCGAGACCGCGCACGAGCTTCGGATCGATGCGATACGGCACGCCGATCGCATCGAGCCCTGCACACACCGCCGCGAAATGCTCGGCGGCGCCGACTTCTACGACGTCGGCG
>JBCCVW010000229.1:0-6780 GCA_039194665.1 Actinomycetota bacterium | reverse complement strand
TTGATGAATCGAGGCCAGCTCAGCACCGTCGCCGATCAGGTCGCCCGGCTCGGACCGCTCGCAGAAGAGCACGCCGGCGCACTGGTCGTGCAGGGCTGGATCGCACTGTTCAGCGGCCTCTATGCCGAATCGCATCGCTGCGTGGCACGCGCCCGCACCCTGAACCCCAGCAACGATGAAGCCGGGCTCAGCATCGCGCTCGCGATCATGACCAACCTGGCGACCGGCAAAGTCGCCAACGCCCTCAGCGAAGCTCGCAGCGCCGGTGAACCCTTCGAGTCAACCCAGGCCATGGCACTTGGCGGGGCGCGCATCTGGGCCGGGGACCTCGACGGTGCTCGTCCCTTCCTCGAACAGGCCGAACGGATGGCCCCGGACGAGGGACACCTCTACGTGCAAGTCGTCGCGCCGATCTTCTCGGCGATTGCCCACATCGAAGGCAACGACACCGCCGCAGCGCGGACGGAAGCCGCCCGCGCCCTCGACCTCGTCGCCCATCTCGGTCTCGGCGACCTCACACAAACGGCACTCGCTCACAGCGTCCTCGCCCGCACCACCGACGAGCCCGACGAAGCAGTCGCCGCTGCTACGCACGGCGTGGCGCTCGTCAGCCGCACACCCGAACCCATCTTGCGCGCCTACGTGCTCGCCAGTGGTGGCGACGTGCTCAGCCATCACGGTCATGCCGACGGCGTTGCGCTGATCGCGGAGGCGAGACGCATCATCGACGAATGCCCGGACCCGGGCATCGCCGGCCGATACCTCGCCCGAGTCGAGGCCCGCCACCAATTCAGCACACCGCCACCCGTGGCGCCCGAACTCGTCGAAGACCTGACCGACCGAGAACTCGCCGTCCTGCGCTATCTCCCCTCACCGATGTCGCAACGCGAGATCGCCAACGAGCTCTACGTCTCGCTCAACACCGTGAAGACGCACTGCAAGGCGATCTACCGCAAACTCGGCACCGGCGACCGCAAAGCCGCCGTCCAAGCCGCCCGCGACCACGGCCTGCTCTAACGCGCCCAGCCCGACCATCGGCGCCACATGGCCGGGACGTTCCACCGAGCGACAGGTCGGTGGCGAGCGCCGACACGACAGCAACGCGTCGAGGGGGTGGGGCCGTATCTCCGACCTCGGCGGACCCGTTTGGCAGCAGCCCGCCAGCGTGTCGAGGGTCGGGTTGTATCGGACTCTCCGAGGCCCTAGATTAGGTACTTAAGTTAAGTAGTTTAGTTAGGAGTCTTCGGGTGAGAGGAGTCTTCGGGTGAGAGGAGTCTTCGGGTGAGAGGAGTCTTCCGGTGAGTGGAGTCCGTGCGGTGGGTGTGCCGGCCCTGGTGAGTGTGGTCGTCAACGCCGTGTTGTTTGGCGCAGCGTTGTGGTTCGGATGGTTTGACGGCGTCGTCGCTTCGCAAAACGACGAGGCGCTGAACGTCGCGTTCGTCGTCGTTGCGACGTTGGTTGGGGTCGCCGGGCTACTCGTGCTGCGTTGGCTGTTGGTCAGGTGGCGTGGACCGGTTGGCGGGCGGCGCACCTTTTTGATCGTCTCGTTCGTCATATTCGTGTTGTCGCTCGCAACGCCGATGGGTGGTCTCGACGGTGGAACTGCCGGCGCGGTCTTCACCCTGGTGTTGACGCACCTCGTGGCTGTGATCGGTGGTGTTGCTGCTGCGGATCGGGCGTCCAAGCCGACGTGGTCGTGGGGGATCGAGTCGTACCGGCGTCGACCCCTGCCCGAGCCACCGGTCGCGTTCGTCACCGGCGTCACCGGTGGCATCGGCGCAGCGACGGCGCTTGCGCTCGCTGGAGACGGCTTCCGGGTCGTCGGAGTCGGTCGAAGCGCAGAGAAGGCCGAGGCGTTGCAGAGTGCTGCCACGCCGTTGAAGGGCAGCGTCGAGGTACTCCTCGCCGACATGTCGTCAATGCGCGAGGCTGCCGCCGTCGGTGCGCAGATGGCTCGCCTGCAACCCGACGGTGTCGATGCCGTCGTACACGCCGTGGGTACGTTGAAGCGAGAGTCCTCGCCGACAGTCGACGGAATCGACTCCAACATCGCGACCTCATGGCTGTCACGGGTGCAGGCGCACCGACAAGTCGTCCTCAACGAGGACGCTCGCGTCGTCAACGTCGCCGCAGCCGAGTCCCCTGCCACACCGAAGCGATTGCTCGCGACGCTGAGAAGTCTCGATGATCTCGATACCGGATTCGTCGCGCACGGTCAGGCCCAGCTGGCAAACGACCTCTGGGTCGCCGGTCTGCAACGGCGCGGCGTCACTGCGTTCGGATACGGCCCTGGCGCCGTCGACACCGACATCCGTCGCAACATCGCGCCGGTGCTTCGAGCGATGATCCGACCCTTCTTTTGGTGGTCGACCCGGCAACCGGAGGAGTCCGCCGCAGATATCGTGCGGCTCCTGGTCGACGCAGACCTGCCAGTCGCAGGCGGGTTTGCGAGCCGAGACGGGCTGTTCAGTCACAACGAGCACATCCTCGACATCGGTCACCAGGATCAGATCGAGCGACTCGCCGACACGCTGCTCGCACAGGCATCATCCACGACGTGACACCCGCCGAACGCACCGACACCGCAATGCGCGCATGGACGCGCCTGCTCGAAATCATCCAACAGACGAACCGGTCCGCCGAGCAGGACATGACCGACACCGGGATCACGCCCACACAGTTCCTCGTCCTCGCCGCGATCGACGCCGACGGCCCACAACGCCAGACCGACCTGGCGAAACGACTCCGAGTGACCGAGGCCAACGTCAGCCAAATCGTGTCCCGAATGGAGGCGAACGGACACGTCGCACGCCGAGCCGACGGCCGGGCCAACCTCATCGACCTCACCGCGGCCGGGCAGGCGCTACACGAAACGCTCGAGCCGCGCCACCGCACGCACATCGCACGACAGTTCGAACCGCTCGACGACGACCGACTCGCCGCACTCGCCCTCCTGCTCGACGACCTGGCCACCGTCCACCACCAACGATGACCCCGCGTACCACTCCACGACCCAAACGACCTCAACCGACTACCCACTCGATAGCGCCCACACCCTTGCCGGACACCAACCCGCCCATCGCGGCGCGACGGTGCTCGTTTTTTAGCCCGGAATTGCGCGAGTTCGGTCGACGAGCGTGTTCGGCTGGTCAGCTCACCGAGCCGCGTTCGACGATCCAATCGGTCGGCTGGCCGGTCACGGCTGCGATGTGGTCGAAGTCGGCGTCGTAGTGAAGCACGGTGAGCGACGCCGACTCAGCGACCGCCGCGATGACGAGGTCGGGCACCTTGCGTCCTCGGAGGCCCTCTTCAGCGAGTGCCCGCTGGACTTGCCCCGCTCGCTCGAAGTGGTGAGCATCGGCGTTCTTGCAGTCGGCGCGACCCGGCGCTCGTAGGCGCGGACGCCTGCCGCCGCTTCGGGCCTTCGCTTGCCCGGGTCGGCCGGTAGCGTGCCGCGCATGCGCGCTGTTGTTCTCGACGATCACGGGGGCCCGGAGGTCCTGACCATCCGCGACGTTCCGGACCCCAAGCCGGGGGTTGGCGAGATCGCGGTCAACGTTGAACACACGGCGCTCAACCGTGCCGACGTGTTGCAACGCATGGGGATGTACCCGGACCCGCGCGGACGCGACATCGAGATCCCCGGCCTGGAGTACGCCGGCCACGTCGCCGCGCTCGGCCCCGACGTCGATGGCTGGCAAGTGGGCGATCGAGTGATGGGCATCGAGGCGGGAGGGTGCTACGCCGAGCGGCTGATCACCCACAGCCGGCAGGCCCTCCCGGTGCCCAACACGGTGTCGTCACGCGATGCCGTGGCCATCCCCGAGGTGTTCCTCACCGCCTGGGATGCACTCGTCGTGCAGGGCGGACTGACCAGTGGCCGATGGGCACTCGTCCACGCTGGTGCGTCGGGTGTCGGCACTGCGGCGATTCAGATCGCCCGAGCGATTGGCGCACGCATCGCCGTGACCTGTTCGGCCGGCAAGGCCGACGCGTGTCGTGCGCTCGGCGCAGACGTCGTGCTCGAGCGTTCACCGGCCGACTGGCTCGGCGCCTGGCGCAACGCCGTACCCGAGGGCGCCGACGTGGTACTCGACGTCGTCGGCGGCGACGAGGCCGAGCGCAACCTACACGCTGCCGCGGTCGACGGCACGGTGGTGCAGGTCGGGCTGATGGGCGGCGGCAGTGCCAGCGTCAACCTCGGTCTGTTGCTCACCAAGCGGGTGACGTGGATCGGCACCACGCTGCGCAGTCGGCCGATCGAGCGCAAGATCGCCATCTCGCAGCGGTTCGCCGCCGAGGTGATTCCGCTGTTCGAGCGGGAGTTGCTGCGCCCCGTGATCGACTCGCGTTACCCGTTCGAGCGCATCGGCGAGGCCCACGCGCACATGGAGTCAAACGCCAACGTCGGAAAGATCGTTATCGACATCGCCGGGTGAGTCTCCGGCGGTTGCGGCGCGGCGGTGATTGCGCAGGCTGAACCATCCGCCGACCCCGAGGATCGCCACGGCGGCGATCCCGAACGCGACCCACAACGTGGCGTTGGAACTCCCCGCATCGCCAAGGTTGAACTGCACCGCGCCAACCAGCAGATGGCCGTCCTCTGCGGCGGTCATCAAGTAGCGGATGATGTAGGTGCCCTCTTCGTCGAGCGGTTCGAATTCGGCCTTGGCAGCGAAGTCGGAGATGCGTGTGCTCGTGGTGCCGATCTCTTCCTCGTCGGGATCGAGCAGGGCGATTTCGACGTCTTGGCCGATCGTGGTGTCGAAGGTGAGGGTCACCTCGTCGATCGGTTGATCGATCGTCGACCCCGATGCAGGTGTGGCCACCACGTTGGCATCGTGCGCACTCGCCACGCCGGCCGTCGCGCCAGCGATCAGCGCGCCGCCGACGATCGCCGGCGCCGCCCGTCGGGCGACTCGGGAGAGCATCGAAACGCGCACAACACCTATTCAATCAGCCAATTCGCTGGGCTTGGCGTCGACCTGGCGACCCTTCCAGGTCACCGTGCGGCGGGTGATGACCAGCCACGCACTGCGAATGAAGATCAGCACGAAGGCAAGCACCGCCAGCGGAAACAGCACTGCCGTGAGCGGGTGGATCGAGCCGGCCCGTCGCCCGAGCACCCACAGCTGGAGCGCGCTGAGCGGATACACCAACGGGATCGCCAACCACCCGCCGACGAGTGAGGCCACCCACGCCAGGGTGGCCAGGAGCAACCACCAACGCGTGGCGCCGGCACCGGTGGCCAGCGAGCGGCTCCAGCCGCGAATGGTGTCCCCGAGTCCCCCCGGGTACATGCGGAACCGCGTGTCGGGCCGCCCGGTGAACAGCGACGAACGGCCGACGGCTCGAGCGAGGGCGATGTCTTCGGTGTGTTGCCCGCGCACGGCCAGGTTGCCGTGCCCGCCGGCTGCCTCGTAGGTCGCTCGATCGACGGCAATCACTGGACCGAACGCCACCGTGGCCGCCGCACGAGGCCCGAGCGGAGTGAATCCGCCGCATCCCATCAGCGCCGCCACGTTGGCCACCACGCTGGCCTGCTCGCCAGCGCTGCCCATCTGATGCCAGGGCTGTACCGACACCACGGCGCCGCGATCGCCGTCGACGGCCACCGCCAGCCGATCGAGCAGATCGTGGGCAGGACGCACGTCGGCATCGAGAAACACCAACACCGGTGCCGTGGTTGCCGTGGCGCCGGAAGCGCAGGCGTGGGGCTTGCCGAGCCATCCATCTGGCAATGCCGGGGGACGCACCACCCGGGCCCCCGCCGCTGTCGCAACTGTCGCCGTGTCGTCGTCGGAGTGGTCGTCGACCACCACGAGCTCATCGTCGGCTCGCAGCTGCTCTACGAGCGGCGGGAGCAGGAGCGGCAGCGCCCTGCGCTCGTTGCGCGCCGGGACGACCACCGCCATCGGGCGGCGAGCGGACGCTGGCGTGCTGCCTGCCGGTGGCAGCGGGCGGAGCCGCCACAACAGCAACCAGCCAAGCGACCATCCGCACGCGAAGAGTGCGAGGTCGATCTGCCAACTCATACCGACTTGTGTCGGGGGTCAGCGGGGTGGTCGCGCGAAACCTCCTTGACCCGCTGTGGGTGATCGTGGTTGTCTCTAACTCGCTGGCGCCAGCCCGGCGCGCGCAACGAACACACCGAACTCAACGAACGAGCAGAAAGGACGCACCGATGGTCACGATGTGGCACACCGACATCTCGCCGGTCGCCGGTCGCGTCCGCGGCGCGCGCACGGTCGCGCACCTCTCGGGATCCTGGCAGTTCGCGTGTGCCGCGCCAACGATCGGCAACTCGTCCGTCTTTGGCAACGGCAACCCGTCCAACCCGCGAACCGCAACGACCCTCGAGTACTGCGGCACCGGTGGATACATGACCACCGACTCGATCCAGGTCGTGACCAACAAGCCGCATCTGCATCCCGGCACCTCGCCAGGAGTGCTGACGTAACACCAACGTCAGATCACCTCTCCGAGGCCGCCGGGTTGAAAAACCCGGCGGCCTTTCTGGTTTTTCGGCCACTGATCACCACAACGAACTGCTTCCAAACGAATTGCATCCGACAGCACATCCACCAGACCACCACATCCACCAGACCCACGAACAGCACAGCAAGGAACCGACATGAACATCGTCATCGAACCCCGCGAACCCGACTGTATCGACGCTCCCGGCGTCGACGCCGGGAGCACGGCACCAGCGGCCCGATGCGCCGACGGGAACGGCACGCTCACCGCGCTGTTCTTCTCCGACGACGTGATCGACATCGC
>JBCCVW010000228.1:0-6884 GCA_039194665.1 Actinomycetota bacterium | reverse complement strand
CGACGGAACACTGCCACCCCCGCCAAGGACCTTCTTGTCGCCGGGACAGGTCACCGATCGACTGCGGGCGGTGTCGTCGTCGGCGAGCTCCACATCGCTCACGATCTCCAGGCCCGAAATGCCGGGAGGGCCCGTCGGCCCCGGAGGCCCGGGATCACCCTGCGGACCCTGCTTGCCCTCCGGCCCCTCCTTGCCTTCGGGACCCTGCGGACCTTCCGGTCCTTCCTTGCCCTGCGGACCGGGAGGGCCCTCTTCGCCAGGCTGGAGGATGCCGAGGATATCGATCACCACGTCGCTTTCGCCGGCGTGGTTGTACAGGTTGAACTCGCCGTCGGGCGACAACGCCACGATGGTGGAGTTCGACGTGACGCGCAGCTCGGGCCGCGGGTTGAGCTGCGAGATCAGTGGCAGGTTGGCGAGATCAGCGGGGTACGCGGTCCAGAAGGTGTCGGCGGTGGCCCCGACCGAGGTGAGCTGCACCTCGATCGCCGTCATCGTGTTGGGGAGCCCGATGCACTCGCCGTTGTCGCCGAACACTCCGAAGGTCCACGTTTCGCCGGCCTCGATGGGCCCCGTTTCCGGGCCGATCTGCGACTCCTCGCGCGAGTCCTGGATGCGGCACGGCTCGATCGCGGTGGTGACGTTGCCGCCGCCACCGTCGTCGGTGACCGCCTGGACCACTCCGACACCACTCACCGCTAGCGCCGCAATCGCCGCCAGTCCGAGCCACTGTGTTCCGCGCATCGACACCCTCTCTCAAATCGACGGCCGATGGCCGTGGCGGCGACACTACGGAGTGTGGCGGCGCGAGTCGCGGACCCTCGCTGAGCTGGGATGATGCGGCCGGTGCCGCATGCAACCGAACCTAGGGAACGTTGCGGTCCTGGCCGAGATACGCCAGGAGCTGTACGTCGCCCAGCCCGTCGACCGGCGGTGCCTCGCTGAGCGGCGCGCGCAGCACTGGGTTCGCGCCAAGATCCTCAGCGAAGCGGATGGCCGCCGCCTCGAGGCCGGGCGTGAAGTACACCACGGTGAAGTCTGCGATGACCGTGCCGTCGAGTGCGGTGACGTCGACGTAGCCCAGCGTTTCGAGCTGCTCGGCCGTAGCGGTGGCGATCCCGCCGACGTCTGCGCCGTTGGCGACGGCGACACTCAAGTCGGAGCGCGGCGGCAGTTCGGGGACGGTCGACGTGGGCGCCACCGTGGTGGGCGCGTCGGTGGTCTCTGGCACCGTGGTGGTCGTCGCCGGAGTCGTGGTGGTCGTGGCCGGAAGCGTGGTGGTCGCCAACGTCGGGGTCGGCGGCTCGGTGGTGGTCGGCGGGATGATCGTCGGGTCGACCGGCTCGTTGTTCGGCAAGCCGGCAATGGCGACGCCAGCGCCGACGCTCAGCAGCGCAACGATCGCGTAGGCCACCCATTGGTGCTTCATGACGGCACGAGGCTAACGACGCCGCTGCTCCCAACGAAGTCATCCGCTGACCACGATCGGATGCCACAGACCTGTGCCGGTGGTGCCGCACGATCGGGATTGAGTAGCGGGTACTCATGACGCCCAGCAGCGAGACCCTGAGGATGGACCTCGACTGAGCGGCGATCGGTCGCACGGCGGTATCAAACCCAAGGGGAGAATCATGATCAAGCAGCGTCGAGCAGTGGCGGCCGCATGCGCCGCAGCACTCGTGTTCACGATGGCAGCGTGTAGCGATGACGACGACGGCGACAGCGGGTCGGAGGCGACCGCCGCAGCCGCTGACAGTGGCGATAGCGACGACAGCGGTGGCGATTCGGGCGGGGACTCCGCCGACTCGGGTGACTCGGGTGACTCGGGCGGAGACAGCGCCGGGGGCTCCGATCCAGCCGTCGAGGAGTTCTGCGACCTCGTCGATGAGCTGGCGGAGGAAGCGCAGGCGATCCTCGACGACCCGGCAAACGCCGATGCAGCCCGAGTCGCTGAGCTCACCACGGAACTCACCACCCAGGCACCGGAGTTGGCTGGGTCGGTGACCCCAGAGAACGCTGAACGTCTCCAGGAGTGCACCGACGTGCTCAACAGCGTCGGCACCTGACGTTCGCGCAAACGCGTAAGGGATCGGTCGGCTGTCCGTCAGGACGGGTGACGCTCGGAGGGGCCGGGCGCACTCAGAACGGGGCAACCGATGGATTCCGCCAACGCTTCCACCACCCACTCCACCGACAACGTCGACCAGGCGCCCATTCGGGACGGGCGGCACCGGCGTCTTCAGCGCGCCCGGGCGCACTTCATCTCACTCACTGCGCTGGCGCTCGTCGCCAGCGTGTTCGTCGTTGTTGCGCCACGCGCCGGCGCGCCCGTACACGCCGCTCCGGGCGTACATGCCGGCGGCGACTGGGTCGACCTGGCCACCGGCATGAACCACACATGTGCGCGCAGCGCCAACGGCGAGGTGCGCTGCTGGGGCTCGAACCAGTACGGCCAGTTGCGTCGCGGCGACACCACCGACATCGGCGACAACGCCGGCGAGATGGGCGACAACCTCACGCCGGTCACACTTGGCGGCTCGGTGACCGAGCTGGCAGCCGGTTTCGATCACACGTGCGCCCTGAGGAGCAGCCACGTCACCTGCTGGGGACGCAACGACCAGGGCCAGCTGGGCCTGGGCAACACGAACGACTTCGGAGACAACGCGGGCGAGCTCGGCCCGATCGTTCCGGCGGTACTGCTCGGGACGGGTCGGACGGCGACTGCGCTGGCCGCCGGTGGAAAGCACACGTGCGCACTGCTCGACGACGGCACGGTGAAGTGCTGGGGAATGAACGGGTCGGGTCAGCTCGGTCAAGGCGACAAGAACCACCGCGGTGACGGACCCGGCGAGCTCGGCGACGCACTTCCGCCGATCGATCTCGGCACCGGACGGACGGCCGTCGGCATCACGGCAGCGTTCGCCCACACCTGCGCACTGCTCGACGACGGTTCAGTGAAGTGCTGGGGCGCCAACTTCGGTGGCCAACTCGGACAGGGCGACACATTCGATCGCGGCGGTTTCGCCGGGCAGATGGGGGACTTTCTTCCCGAGGTCGACCTCGGCACCGGACGGACGGCCGTATCGATCTCCGCCGGATCAGGACACACCTGCGCGCTGCTCGACGACGCCAGCGTGAAGTGCTGGGGTGCAAGCTCCAATGGGCAGCTCGGCTACGGCGACACGGTGTGGCGCAGCGACGGACCCGGCGAGATGGGCGACAACCTGCCGACCGTCGACGTCGGCACGGGACGCACCGCCGTCACCATCGAGGTCGGCGGCGCCCACTCGTGCGCCCGCCTCGACGACCAGTCGTTCAAGTGCTGGGGGTACAACGGCAACGGTCAACTGCTGACCGAGGACGTCTTCGACCGCGGCGACGCCGCCGGCGAGATGGGCGACAACCTGGCGGCGCTCACGTTCGGCCCCGACCGATTCGTCACCGCTGCCAGCGCTGGCCTCGGGCACGTCTGCGTCGTCCTCGACGACAACTCGGTGCGCTGCTGGGGCAACAACTTCGACGGCGTGCTCGGCATCGGCAACGCCATGAACTACGGCGACAACGTCGGCGAGAACGGACAGAACCTGCCCCCGACCGACCTCGGCAACGCGTTCTTCATCGACCCGGGTGGCGTCGACTCGTTCCTCCCCGCCCGCCTGGTCGAGACCCGTGCGGGCGAACCGACCGTCGACGGACTGCAGCAGGACATCGGTCGGCGCAGCGCCGGCCAGGTCACCGAGGTGCAGGTGACGGGCCGCTCCGGGATCGACAGCGAGGTCGAGGCGGCGATCGTCAACCTCGGCATCGTCAATCCGGAACAGGACGGGTTCGCCGTGGGCTACCCGTGCGACGAGCCGCAACCAGCGTCGTCGACCATCAACTACCGCGCCGGCGAGACGATCGCCAACGCAGCGACGATCAAGCTCTCGGCCACCGGCACGATCTGCGTGTACACACAACGGGCGACCGACCTGATCTTCGACGTCACCAGCGTGATCCCGTTCGGCTCCACGGTCGATGCGATCAGCCCGGCCCGCTTCTTCGAGTCACGCGCCGGGTTCTCGACCACCGATGGTGCCCAGCAGGGACAGGGCCGCCGCCTCGGCGGGCAGACCACCCAGGTGGTCATCGGCGGTCGCAACGGCGTGCCGGCCGACGCCGAAGCGGCGACCGTGAACATCGCCGCGATCGCACCCGACGACAACGGCTACATCGCGGCGTGGGCCTGCGGGCAACCGCAGCCAACCGCGTCGATGATCAACTACTCGGCCGGCACGACGATCGCCGGCGGCGCCACGATCAGTCTCGGCGACGGTGGTGCGATCTGCGTGTACACGCATCGGGCGATGGATCTGGTGGTCGACGTCACCGCCTACACGAGCCCTGGGGCGATCATCAATCCGATGCAGCCGGCACGACTGGTGGAAACCCGCATCGCTGGCCAGACCACAGTCGATGGCTTCCAGCAGGGCATCGGCAAGCGGGCTGCTGGCCAGGTCACCGAAGTACAGGTGATCGATCGGATCGGCGTGAGCCCCGTGGCAACGGCCGGCATCTTCAACGTCGCCGTGGTCGATCCCGACGCCAACGGCTACGCCGCCATCTACCCGTGCGACGAGGAGCTGCCGGGATCGTCGGCGATCAACTTCCGCGAGGGACAGACGATCGCCAACAACGCGACGATCAGGCTCTCGGCCACCGGCACGATCTGCGTGTACACCCACCGCACTACCCACCTGATCGTCGACCTCACCGCCACCATCCGCTGAACCGTGACAGTTGGGGTCAGACCCCAACTGTCACACCCATGGTGGTCCGAGTCGGCACCCGTCGCTTGTGACAGTTGGGGTCTGACCCCATCTGTCACAGCGGGCGGCGCAGAACCTGTAAGGACTCGCTTGCTGGTCCGTCAGGACAGGTGACGCTCGGAGGGGCCGGGCGCAGACGAACGGAGCTACCGATGGATTCCACGAACGCTTCCACCACCACCGCTCTCACCGCGACGCAGGTGGCCGACACGACGCCCACCGAAGACGGGCGTGCGCGCCGGCAGCGGCGCGCCGGTGCGTACCTCGTCGCGATGATGCTGCTGGCCAGCATCGGCGCGATCGTTGCGCCGACCGGCAGCACACCGGTGCAGGCTGCGCCAGGCGTGTCGGCGGGCGGCGACTGGATCGACGTGGCCATGGGCGTTCAACACGTGTGCGCGCGCAGCGCAAAGGGCGACGTGCGCTGTTGGGGCTCTAACAGCAGCGGCCAACTCGGCATCGGCAACACGAACGACATCGGCGACAACGGAGGCGAGATGGGCAACAACCTCGCTCCGGTCGACCTCGGCACCGACCGCACCGCCGCCGCACTTGCGGCGGGCTTCAGTCACAGCTGCGCGATCCTCGACGACGCGAGCGTGAAGTGCTGGGGCGACAACAGCTTCGGCCAGCTCGGTGTGGGCAACACGCTCCACCTCGGCGACAACGCCAATGAGATGGGCGACAACCTGCCAACCGTCGACCTCGGAAACGGTCGGACTGCGACCGCGATCACCGCCGGTCTGGGCCACACGTGCGCGCTCCTCGATGACGGCACCGTCAAGTGCTGGGGCATCAACACGATTGGCCAGCTCGGCCAGGGGGACTTCATCGGACGCGGCGACAACGCCGGCGAGATGGGCGACAACTTGGCGCCCATCGATCTCGGCGCCGGCCGCACTGCCGTCGGCATCAGCGCATCGTTCATCCACACCTGCGCGCTGCTCGACAACGGCCTGGTCAAGTGCTGGGGGGCGAACTCCGGAGGTCAACTCGGTCTGGGCGACACGGTCGATCGTGGTTGGGGAGCCAACCAGATGGGCGACAGCCTGCCGGTGGCAGCGCTCGGCACGGGCCGCACGGCGAACTCGGTGAGCGCTGGTTCTGCGCACACCTGTGCTCTGCTCGACGATTCCACCGTGAAGTGCTGGGGCAGCGGCACGTTCGGCGCCTTGGGTTACGGCGACGCAGCAGTGCGCGGCGATGGTCCTGGCGAAATGGGCGACAACCTGCCCACCGTCGATCTTGGTACCGCCCGCTCGGCTGTCGCCATTGCCGCTGGGGGCAGCCATTCGTGCGCCCGCCTCGACGATCTGTCGTTGAAGTGCTGGGGGTTCAACACCAACGGCCAGTTGCTGTTGGGTGATGTCGTCACTCGCGGCGACAACGTCGGCGAGATGGGCGACAACCTTCCTCCGCTTGATTTCGGCAACGACCGGTTCGTCACTGCCGTCAGCGCGTCCGTCGGCGCCACCTGTGCGGTGCTCGACACCAACCGGATCAGTTGCTGGGGGTTGAACACCCTCGGCCAGTTGGGCCGCGGCAACACCGACGCCTACGGCGACGATGCCGGCGAGAACGCGCAGAACGTGGGAACGGTGAACGTCGGCGCAATGCTGATCGATCCCGCTGGCGTCGACTCGTTCCTCCCGGCCCGGCTGGTGGAGACCCGGATCGGGGAGACGACCGTCGACGGGCTCCAGCAGGCCATCGGCCGCCGGGCCCCGGGGCAGGTCACCGAGGTGCAAGTGACCGGCCGCGCCGGCATCGACAACGAAGTCGACGCAGCGATCGTCAACCTCGGCATCGTCAACCCCGCTGACAACGGATTCGCCGTCGGCTACCCCTGCGACGAACCACAACCAGCATCGTCGACCATCAACTACCGCGCCGGCGAGACCATCGCCAACGCAGCCACCATCAAGCTGTCGGCCACCGGCACGATCTGCATCTACACGAACCGGGCCACCGACCTGATCCTCGACGTCACCAGCGTCATCCCCTTCGGGTCGACCGTCAATCCGATCAGCGCGGCTCGGTTCTTCGAGACCCGCGAGGGGTTCCAGACCAGCGATG
>JBCCVW010000227.1:0-6940 GCA_039194665.1 Actinomycetota bacterium | reverse complement strand
TGCCGGTGAACTCATCCACGACGAGCAGCGTTGGCTCGGCCCGTGCCGCCTCCACCATCACGTCGAGCAGGAGATCGAGAGTGGCGTCGGCGTCGGGGCGTTGGGCTGGTGGTTTGGCGAACTCGACCTTGAGTATGCCGAGGTTGAGGGAGCCGCCGATGGCGACCGACGACAGACGTGTGTTGCCGCGCTGGGTCGAGGCGGCGAGCGCGCCGTCGAGTCGGACGGCGAGATCGGCAACCGATCGCGTCTCGTACAGATCGAGGCTGATCACCGCCACCCCGGCGTGATGGACCTGGGCAGCGACGGCGCCGAGCACGCTCGTCTTGCCGTAGCGGCGCGGACCGAGCAGCGCGGTCACCCGTCGGCCGGTGACCCGCTCGACCAGTTCGTCAATCAGGTGGTCTCGACCGCGCACCTCATCCGGAGCCAGCGGCCCCTGATGCGGAAACGGCGTGCGTTCCGATAGCACACAACAATGCTATCTCACAGCACAGACGGTCGAAGGAGTCGTTCTGTTCGCAATTTCAGGCGCGTGGCGCGCGGAATCCACAGGATTTCTGGCTGATGGTGGCCGGCTAGAGGAAGTAGCCGGCGGTGTCCATGATCAGGCTGGCGCCGTTCTGGGTGAACAGGGTGATGTCGCCGGAGTCGCCGAGCGGGAGCACCGCCAAGTTGGCGATCGTCTCGTTCGGCCCTGGCAGGTTGAGGTTCGACGTGTCCGGTCGTGGGATGTCGCTCGGGTAGCCGGTGACGAACCCACGATCACGGGAGTCGGTGGCCGTCAGGTTGAACACGCCGGCATTGGCCGTTGACGGGATGCCGAGTTTGCCTTCGACTTCGAAGGTGACCGTGCCGCCCTTGGGCAACGGCCCGCCGCTGGTGTCGCGGGAATCGCCGAGGCGGGCGGGGTTGATGCGGGCGAACAGCCCGTCGTCGGTGTTCTCGCCGGTGGCGTCGGTGAAGTAGGCGGTGATGTCGACCACGATGTGGGCGCCGTTCTGGGAGAAGATCTTGATCGTCCCAGTGGGTGACACGGGCACGATCACGGTGTTCGGTCGTGTTGCGCCGGGCCCGGCGAGGTTGATGTTCGATGTGGTCGGCCGGTTCACGTTGCCGGGGTACACGGTGATGAACCCGCGCCGGTTGGCATCGGCACCGGTGACGTTCAACACCACGGCGCTCACCCCGGTGCCGGGGACGCCGTTGGCGCCGGTCACCTTGACCTCGATCTCGCCGCCGGGTCCGAGCTTGCCCTTCTGGCCCGCCGGGTCGAATCCGGGCCGCGTGTCGACGACGCGCGCCGGGTTGACGCCGATCAGGCGGCCAGCGTTCGCTGACGCGGTCGCTTCGAAGTAGCCGAACACGTCGGCGATGAGGTGCCCGCCGCCGCGGGTGAAGATCGAGATCTTGCCGTCTTGAGACACCGGCACGATGACCTTGTTCGGTGCGGTCTGGCCCGCTCCGGTGACGTTGACGTTCGACGCGTTCGGCCGAGCGGTCCCGAACGGGAAGGCGGTGACGAAGCCGCGATCGATCGCCTGAGCGAGCGTGAGGTTGAGCACCACGGCGTAGACGCCGTTGCTGGGGATACCGCCTTGGCCGGTGATCTGTACATCAATCTGGCCGCCGGGGTTGACGATGCCTTTGCCCTGGATCGGTCCCGGACCGGGCTGACCCGAGCGGGTCTCCAAGATGCGGAACGGCGACAATGGCCGGAACGTCGCCGTCCCCACAAAGTTGATTGGCGGTGCATCGGTTGGCGCAGTGATGTCGATCGTTGTGGCGCCGCCGGGAACGCCTTGACTGCCGTCGCCCCAGCACCGGAGTGTGTCGTTGTCGAGCAGTGCGCACGTCCCGCGACGGCCGGCCGAGATCGCCTTCGCGGTGCGACCGGCGCCGAGATCGAGCAGGCCTCCCGACAATGCTGCCTCGTCGTCGCCGATGTCTTCGGTGCCGCCGTAGCCCAGGCGCCCTTCGCCGCCGTCGCCCCAGCAGCCGACACCGCCTCCTTGGAACAGCACACAGGCGTGCTCGAAGCCGAGGTCGAGCGCCACCGGAATACGACCGCCCAGCTCGACCTTGGCTGGCGCAGCGGTGGGCGCGGTGTTGTTGCCCGACGAGAGGCGCGCCGCTCTGCCGGCTCCCCAGCACCACACTTCGTCCTTGTCGGTGATGACGCAGCTCGCCTGGTTGCCCGAGCTGATGGCGACTGGCGTTCCACCGCCGAACGAGGCAGCGGGCGTGAGCACCGGCGTCGCCGAGGCTGGTTCGTCGTCGCCAATCCGGTCGGACGTGCCGGCAATGGCGTTCGCCTGGCCCCAGCAGCGGACGTCGCCATTGAACATGATGACGCAGGTGCTGTAGCGGCCGGCGCTGATCTTCCACGCCCGACCATCGCCACCGATCGGCACCGGCCCGACGCTCGCCGGCGTCTCGTCGTCACCGATGTTGTCTTCTCGCTCTCCACCGAGTCCGTACCCGAGGGCGCCAAAGCGGGCCTCGCCCCAGCACCGCACGGACAGGTCGGTGAGGATGGCGCACGAGTGACGCTCGCCGACCGCGATCGCACTCGGCGAGCCGCCCAGTGACACGGGCGGGATGTCGGTCGGCGGCTCGTTGTCGCCGATGCGGCCGCCACCGGACTCGGGGACCCCGAGGGTCGGACCGTTCGTCTGCGCGCCCCAACACCGCATCGTTCCACCAACAAGGGAGGCACACGTGTGGAGCGGTCCGCTGGCGATCTCCAGGACGCGAAGCCCGCCGACATCGACCGTCGGATAGGTGTCGGGCGTTTCGTCGTCACCGATGTCGAGTGGCGTGGCGTCGTCGCTGAGGAAGTCCTGGTAGCCGGTGCCGGCCTGACCGACGTTGTTCTCGCCCCAGCATCGAGCGTTACCGTTGTCGAGCACGATGCATGCCGTCTCCTGCCCGAGCGACAACCGGCTGGCGTCCTCGACCAGCTGGCCAGGAGGTTCTTCATCGTTGAACGGCGCGCCGCCGACCTCCGCTTGTGCGGTAGGTGCAGAAACCGCGAGCGCAGAGATCAACAACGCGCTCACAACGAGTACACGAGTTCGCATGGAAACCCCCAGGTAATCCGCCAGACCGCCTGACCATAGATCGGTCGCTGTGCTCGGTGCACGGTGGAGTGGCTGTTGGTCGATGGATTTTGGCAATGGGTGTGCAGTATCTGCCGTCCGCCCGAACGGATGAGACGAGCTAGAGGAAGTAGCCCGAGGTGTCCATGATCAGGTGGGCGCCGTTCTGCGTGAACAGTGAGATGTCGCCGGTGCCGATCGGCAGCACCGCCAGGTTGGCGATGGTCTCGTTCGGGCCGGGGAGGTTGAGGTTCGAGGTGTCCGGCCGGGTGATGTTGCTCGGGAACCCCGTGACGAAGCCGCGGCTACGTGACTCGGTCGCCGTGAGGTTCAACACGACGGCGTTGGCCGTGAACGGAATACCGAGCTCGCCAGCCACGTCGAATGTGGCGATGCCACCGGCGATGAGCGGCGCCGTGGAGAAGCTGCGTGTATCGCCGAGTCGCGCCGGGTTGATGCGGGCGAACAAGCCGTCGTCGGTATCGGGTGCCGTGCCATCGGTGAAGTAGGCGGTGACATCGACCACCACATGTGCGCCGTTCTGCGAGAAGATCTTGATCGTCCCCGATGGCGATACGGGCACGATCACGGTGTTGGGACGCGTGGCGCCGGGTCCGGCGAGATTGATGTTCGATGTAGTCGGCCGGTTGACGTTGCCGGGGTACACGGTGATGAAACCGCGGTCGGTGCCTTCGGCTGCGGTGACGTTCAAGACAACGGCGCTCACCCCGCTGCCGGGGACGTTGTTGGCGCCGGTCACCTTGACCTCGATCTCGCCGCCGGGTCCGAGTTTGCCCTTCTGGCCGGCCGGATCGAACCCAGGCCGGGTATCGACGACGCGCGCCGGGTTGACCCCGATCAATCGGCCAGCGTTGGCCGATGCGGTAGCTTCGAAGTAGCCGAAGACGTCGGCGATGAGGTGTCCGCCGCCACGGGTGAAGATCGAGATCTTGCCATCAGCGGAGACCGGCACGATCACCTTGTTCGGCGCAGTCTGTCCCGGGCCCGTGACGTTGACGTTCGAGGCGTTCGGTCGCGCGGTGCCAAACGGAAACGCGGTGACGAACCCGCGGTCGATCGCCTGAGCGAGCGTGAGGTTGAGCACCACCGCATAGACGCCGGTCGACGGAATGCCGCCCCGTCCGGTGACCTGTACATCGATCTGGCCACCGGGGCTGACGATGCCTTTGCCCTGGATCGGTCCTGGTCCGGGCTGTCCGGCGCGGGTCTCGAGGATGCGGA
This sequence comes from Actinomycetota bacterium, assembly GCA_039194665.1. Taxonomy (GTDB): domain Bacteria; phylum Actinomycetota; class Acidimicrobiia; order Acidimicrobiales; family Ilumatobacteraceae; genus JABSQH01. The sequence goes on along the minus strand of JBCCVW010000227.1, from coordinate 2,597 downwards.
ACGGGCTCAACGGCCGGAACGTCGCCGTGCCGACGAAGTTCACCGGCGGCGCGGCCGACGGTGGTTCGTCGTCACCGATGTCGATGGTGTTCGCCCCGCCGGGGACACCGTCGCTGCCGTCGCCCCAGCACAACAGCGTGTCGTTGTCGCGCAAGACGCATGTGCCGCGGTTCCCCGCCGAGACCGCCTTGGCCGTGCGCCCGGCGCCGATGTCGACGAGTCCCTTCGACAGCGGTGGTTCGTCGTCGCCGATGTTGTCTTCGTCGCCGTAGCCGAGTCGGCCCTCGCCGCCTTCGCCCCAGCAGCCGACGCCACCACCTTCGAAGATCACGCAGGCGTGGTTGAAGCCGAGGTCGATCGAGGTGGCCTTGCGTCCGCCGAGATCGACCTTGGCTGGGTCTTTCGGGATGTCGTCGACGCCAGTCGAGTTGGTGGCGATCTCGCCGTTGCCCCAGCAATACACATCGCCGGCCTGGTTGAGTGCACAGGTGCTGCGGTCGCCGGCGCTGACAGCCAGCGGCGTTGAGCCGCCGAGATCGGCGGCGGTCACGAGCGGGCCGTCGGATGCGGGCTTGGCGCTGCCGATGTCGTCGACCTGGCCCTTGATGGCCACCCGCTCGCCCCAGCAGAGAATCTCGCCGAAGTTCATCAGCACACAGGTGTGGCGGCGTCCGGCGTCGATCTTCAATGCGATTCGTCCGGGCGGCAGCGGTACCGGGCCCGCCTGGGCTGGCGTTTCGGTGTCGCCGATGTCGTCTTGGTTGCCGTAGCCGAGTTGGCCCAAGCTGCCGCTTCCCCAACAACGAACCGAACCGTCTTGCATGATTGCGCAGCTGTGGAAGTTGCCGACCGCGATCTCTTGGACCGGCCCGCCGAGTGCAACGGGCGGTATGGCGGAGGGTGCTTCGTCGTCGCCGATCTTGTTCTCGGAACCGGGAACGCCGAGCACGGGTCCGAATGATTGCCCACCCCAACAGCGCACCGAGTCGTCGCGCAGCAACGCGCATGCGTGCCCTTCGGTTGTTGCGACCTGATCGACGCCTTGTCCGCCGAGGTCGATGGTGGGAAAGGCGTCGGGGGTCTCGTCGTCGCCGATGTTCGCGGTGCCGGGGACCCCAACGCCGGTCTGGCCGACGTTGTTGTTCCCCCAACACCGGATGTTGTTGCTGTCGAGGATGACGCAGGCGGTCTCGTGCCCGAGCGAGAGACGTTTGGCGTCGTTCAGCCGTTGGAACGTGTCCGGGCCGCCGAATGGCACCCCGCCGGCCTCGCCAGAGGCGGGTGATGACGGCGCGCTCGCGACCACGCCGAGTAGCAGCGCAAACGCCAACAGGGCGCGCATGAACAGGGATCTCGTGTGCTGAACCGCCATGAACGGGGCAAGGTAGAGGTCGGCCCCGCTCCGCGCCTGAGTAATTGATTACTCAGGCCCGCCACCAACTGTTCGAGATGTGGCGAGCGCCGGTTGGAAGGGGTCAGAACCGCTCATAGCATTGCCTGGCCGTGATCGGAAGGCATTCCGGTCACCAACCCATTCGCAATCGACGTCCGAGCAGGCCACCCGCATCGATCGGGAGCGGAACCACTCGGCAACAACCAGTCTGCGTGCTCCGCATGCCCGCCGTCAGCTGCACGGCTTCTGGGCTGCGGAGCATTTGCGTGAAACGACCCGGATCGTCCGGTCGAGATCGCAACCGCAGCCGTCACAGCAAAGGACCGCCGTCATGGCCCAACAATCGATTGTCGGTGAAAAAGTCGGCATGACCCAGACCTGGGTGGACGACAAGGTCGTCCCGGTCACGGTCGTGCGCGTCGATCCGATGCGCGTCGTGCAAATCAAGACCAACGAGCGCGACGGCTACAACGCGCTGCAGGTCACGTACGGCCAGCGCGATGCCAACAAGCTGACCAAGCCGATCCAAGGCCACTACGAAAAGGCTGGTGTCGCGCCCGGGAAGCGGCTCGTCGAGTTGCGTCTCGACTCGGTCGACGAGTTCGAGGTGGGCCAGGAGCTCACCGTCGAGCAGATCCCGAGCGGCACGATCGTCGACGTCACTGGCACCAGCCGAGGCAAAGGCTTCGCCGGCGTGATGAAGCGCCACAACTTTGCCGGCCAGGGCGCGTCGCACGGCAACCACAAGAGTCACCGCAAGCCCGGCGCCATCGGTTCGTGCGCCTTCCCGGCGCGGGTGTTCAAGGGCACTCGGATGGCGGGCCACATGGGTCACCAGCAGGTGACCACGCAGAATCTCGAGGTCGTCGAGTCCGACGCTGAGCGCAACGTGTTGCTCGTCAAGGGCTCGGTGCCCGGACCCAACGGCGGCGTCGTGGTCGTGCGCAACGCCGTGAAGCTCGCAGGACAGAAGGGGGCCTGATCATGCCGACCCCTACCGTGAAGAACAGCACCGGCGCTGACGCCGGCAGTGTTGAGCTCGACGACGACATCTTCGGTGTCGAGCCGAATGTGCCGGTGATGCACCAGGTGGTCACCGCGCAGCTCGCCGCTCGGCGGTCCGGCACGCAGAGCACCAAGACCCGTTCCGAGGTTCGAGGTGGCGGCGCCAAGCCGTGGCGTCAGAAGGGCACGGGCAACGCCC
>JBCCVW010000226.1:0-7075 GCA_039194665.1 Actinomycetota bacterium | reverse complement strand
GCCGCCGGCTCATCCATGCAGATCAACCGCGGATCGCCGGCAAGGGCGCGCGCGGTCGACACGAGCTTGCGCTGGCCGTAACTGATCTCGCGCGGCATCCGATCGGCGAGATGGGCGATGCCGACCGCCTCGAGCGTCGAGTCGACCTCGTGCTGCACCGATCTGCGGCGTGGACGGAGTAGGTCGAGCACGATGTCGCCGACCGAGGGGCGATGCGCGGCGACGCGCAGGTTGTCGCGCACCGACAGGTCGTCGAACAGCTCGAGCGATTGCCACGTGCGGCGCAACCCACGGCGGGCTCGTTCGTGCGGTGACGTGTTGCTGACGTCGTTCCCGTCGAACACGATCGAGCCGCTGGCGGGAACGAACCCGGTCAACGCGTCGATGAACGTCGTCTTGCCGGCACCGTTCGGACCGATCAGGCCGACGACGTGGCCCTCATCGATCGACATGTCGATGTCGTCGTTAGCCCGGAGACCGCCGTACTGCACGGTGAGGTGCTGCGTCTCCAACAGGCGGGTCATGCCAGGCTCCTGGCGGGTTCTCCGGCGTTCGCCGGTGCCGGTTCGACGTCGGGCTCGGGCGTGGGCTCGGACTCCGGCTCCGTCTCGGCCTCGGGCTCCGCGCGACGGCGAACCCGGCCGGCGATTCCCTGCGGCGACATGATCGCACCGACGATGAGGCCGAATCCGGCCAGCAGGAGGGTGAACTCGTCGGGGATGCCGAGCGCTTCTCCGCCGAATGTGACGAGGATCCCACCCGAGGCGAGCACGCCGCCCACGACTGCCCCCGAAACGCGGGTGATGCCACCGAGGTAGGCGAAGGCGAAGAAGGCGAGCGACTGCGCGTACGCAAACCGGGCCGGGGACGCTTCGCCAGCCCGATAGGCGATCATCGCGCCGCCGATGCCGGCGATGAGCGCCGAGAGCCCGAACGCAACGGTCTTCGTGCGGGCGACGTCGACACCGGCAGATGCGGCGGCCCGCTCGTTGTTGCGCACGGCCAACATTCGGCGGCCGGTGGCCGACCGGCGGAGGTTGGCGACGAGGTAGGCGAGGACGACGACGACGAGCAAGATGAACAGCGCCGTCATCGGGTTCGGCTGTTTGCCGTCGCCGGCGGTGAACGTGCCGAGCACGGTGTAGCTCGTGGCACGGTTCTGTTGCATCCATTCGGGGGTGTCGACGAGTGCTCGTTCGAGACCGCCGTTGACGTCGCTGTTGTCGAAGATGAACCGGTCGGCGGTCAACGCGAACGCCAGCGTGACGATGGCCAGGTTGACACCCCGAACACGGAGCGCCGGTACGGCGATGATCACGCCGACGAGCGCAGCGACGATCGCGCCCGCGAGGATCGGGAGCGGGAATGGCCAACCTCGGTCGACCGACAGCTCGGCCACTGCGAACGCGCTGATGCCGGCGAACGTCAACGGGGCCAACGAGATCTTGCCCACGTAGCCGGTGATCACGACGATCGAGAGGCAGATGATCACGCCGATGAGCGTGTTCGACAGCGCGATTCGATAGCTCGGTGTGAGCCAGAACATCGCTGCCACGGCGGTTCCGACGGCGACGATCGGTCCGAGCACCGCCATCGACAAGCGACCTGGTTCGGGTGCGTCTGGGAGGTGGTCGGCCGTGATCGCCCCACGCACCGGCAACGGGTTCCCGCGGAAGTACAGGACTGCGACGATGACGACGAGCGGTACGAGCGTCTCCACGCCGGGGATCGGCAACGTGTCGGCGCGCGGGAACCAGTCTTCGCGGGCCCCGAGGGCCTGCACGAGGGGGAGCTGCATGCCGAGCAGAAACGCCGCAACCGTCGTCCAACCGAACGACGTGAATCCGCCGACGAGCGCTGCGGTCAACGCCGGCACGATCAATGCCGGGATCACGGTCGGGTCGACGTTGGAGTTGACCGAGGCGACGAAGATGCCGAGTGCGCCGGTCAACACGGTGGCCAGCACCCAGTTTGCGCCGGCGAGCAGGTCGGGTGAATAGCCGAGCACCATCGACCCCTTCTCGTTCTCCGCCGCGGCCCTCGTCGCCAGTCCGAACCTCGTTCGGCGCGAGATGAACGACAAGCCGACCGCCGATGCGACGACGAGCAGTCCAACGAAGAGCTGCTCCTGGGTCGGCGAAGTCAACCAGAGGTCGACCGGCTGCTTGTCGACGAAGGGCAGCGGCTTGACCGATTGCGATGACGCAGAGAACCGGCGAACGATGATCGCCACCAAGGTGAGGTACACGCCGATCGACGCGACCACTCGGGCGAGCGCTGGCGCGTTGCGCAGCGGACGGAACACGAGGAAGTGCAGTACGAGTCCCAGCTGCACGCAGAACAACAGCGACAGCGCAAACGCCGGCCAAAACTGCATGGTCGGACCGAACGAGATCGCCACCGGGATGTCTGGCAGATCGAACGTGTCGTTCGGCTGGAACACGTGCACCAGCCACTCGACAGCGGCGAACGGGTTGGGGAGCGGCGGAAGGAAGAGATCGCCGTCGTTACGCAGCGTCGTGTACACGTAGGCCGCGTAGACGGCGATCGCGCCGTTGGCGATGTTGACCACGCCGGAGCCGCGGTACGTCAGCACGACGCCGAGCGCGATCGCGGCGATGAGTGCGCCTTGGGCGAGGCCAGCCCCGCTGAGGAAGATGGGCCGGTACGTGGAGGACAACAGCACCGCCCCAAGGACGACAGCGCCACATGCGAACGCGAGCTTCGCCGGTAGGCCCATCGTGGAGGCCCAGCGCACTAGCCCGAGAGCACCGGGGAGATGTCGACCACGGTGGCGTCGAGCCACTCACCGTCGAGGAACTGCCACATCCCGATCTGGTTCGGGCACACGGCCCGGAAGATCTCGGACTGTCCGCACGCCAGCGGGCCGGCCTGCAACATGTGCGGTCCGGTCCAACCGCGCAGCTCGGCGTCGACCGCCTCGAACGAGTAGTCGCCGTCGACGGCGTTCAGGGCACGGACCATCGACAGCACACCGGCGAAGGTCAAGTCGCCGGCCGCCGCGTCGAACATCTCATCGCCGAACCCGGCCGCTTCCATCGCCGCCACATACGTGCTGGTGCCGTCTTCGAGTCGCTCCTGCCACGGGTTGTAGCCCCAGCTGAAGTACCAGCCGTTCGGCCAGGCGTACTCCGCGCCGATGTTCGCCTGGTGCTCTTGCACGACGTTGCCCCAACACGTGCTGGAACTGAGCAATGGCGTGGCGACGGTGTCGATGCCCGACGACGCCAACGCATCGATCAGCGCGATGCACCCTTGTTCGAACAGACCGGACACGATGACGTCGACGTCGTTGGCGCCCGATGCTTGCAGCGCCGATTGGATCTCGGGTGCGGTCGCCGTGGGCGCGACGAACACCGTGCGTAGCTCGGCGCCGCTCCCTTCGATGATCGGTGCCGTGATGCTCTGGCCCGCCCTGCCGGCAGCATCGTCGGTGATCACCAGCGCGACGGTTTGTGGTGCGAAGTCGAGGGCGAAGAGCCCGAGTGCACTGGCCGCACCGAGCGCTCCGGCGTTGTAGCTGGGGGCGGCGTCGGTGGTGAAGTCGGCGATCCCGAGCGGGGCACTCTGGAGAACTGGCTTCTGCCCGGCCAGCCCCGCATAGAGGTCTGCCGTGCCGTCGAGCGCACCGGCAGCGAGCACCGCAACCACGTCCGGGTCGTTGGCGAACTCGGCTGCGCATGCGCCGCCGTCCTCTGGAGCGGCGATGTTGCAGAGCGCCAGTTCCACCGGGCGTCCACCGACACCACCGAGCTGTGCGTTGACGAAGTCGACGGCGACCTGGGCGCCGTCGTCTTGCAGCTGCAGAAAGTCGAACGCACCGGCAACGCCGACCTTGACCGTGTCGCCATCGACGGGTCCCGGCGTGGCGCCGATGTAGTCGATCGCCCACTGCAATTCTGACGCGACGCTCGCCGAGTCGGTGCCGGCTTCAACGGTGTCGTCGTCGGTGGCGCCCGAGTCGGTTGCCGACGAGGTCGTTGGCGCGAGTGTGGTGTCGGTCGACGCCGACGGCGCGTCCGTCGTGGCACTCGCAGTGTCATCGACGTCGACCGACTCGGACGCGGTCGAGTCGGTCGCGCTGTCGGGCTCGTTCTCCGCGCAACTGGCGGCGACGAGTGCCGCACCGCAGAGCGTGGCGAGCAGGCGGTGCCGCAGCATGCGCCGAGTCGTGGTGGTCCCCCTCCCCATCATCGGCGCTACCCGCGGTCGACGGCGCGCAACGAGGCGCCGAGTGTTCGTTGGATTTCGGTCATGGTGGGTCCTTTCAGTCGCGCGGCGACGGGAACTCAACAACCTCGGACGTGGTCGCGGTGGGCACGTCGAGCGGGACTCGCGCGATCGCGGCCGCCTCGGACGAATCGACGCCGAGGACGCGCAGCATCAACTCGGCGGTGGTCGTGCCGATCTCGTCGACCGGTCGACCGTCGTCGAGCGCTCTGATCACACCGATCAGCGCCCCATCGAGGAAGTAGATCGCGGTGCGCAGATCGGCAACGTCGTACCGCCCGCTCTCGAGCCCGTGCTCGGTGTCGTCCATCGGCTGGGTGCCCATGTCGGCGCTCAACCGGCCAAAGGAGATGCCCGAGCGGGCGTACCAGCTCCACAGCGGATCGTCGGCGATCGCGCGCAGCAGGATGCGCAGTCCGAGTGCCTGGCGCAGCGCCGGATCGTTGGAGCCCTGCGCGGCGCGGTCGACCTGTTCGTGGAGCGGTGCCGCCAAACGCTCGATCACGGGACCGAGCACGTCGCCCTTCGCTTTGAAGTGCAGGTAGAAGGTGCCGTGACCGAGGTCGGCGGCGTCGGTGATGTCCTGAATCGTCACCGCTTCGACGCCACGCTCGCGCATCAATCGCTCAGCAGCCTCGACGAGGCGCGCCCGTGTCGAGGCCCGACGGCGTTCGAAGCGAGTTGGTGTGACGGCGGCGAGTTCTTCGTTCCCCATGCGCCGGCCATCATGAACGATGTCAGAAATAAATGCAATACAGAATTGACGCGCGTCAGTTCTGGGTTCATTGTAGACATCGCCACCGCGCGTCGCACGGCGCCGGCGATCACTCACCGACACATCCGGCAAGGAGACGCTCATGCCCCACGTTCCGCCGATCCCGCGCAACGACCTTCCGCAGTACGAGGAGGTGTTTGCGCTTCTCGAGGGGGCGATGGGCTTCGTGCCCAGCTCGTTGCGCACGATGGCCCACGTCCCGCCGATACTCGACGGATTCATCGGTCTCGTGCCGAGCGTGATGATGAACCCGTTGATCTCCGGCGAGTTGATCAACCTGGTGTCGTTCGTGACGAGCACCGCGTCGGGGTGCCGCTACTGCCAGGCGCACACTGGCGCAACCGCGGCCAACCAGGGCACCGACCCCGCGAAAGTCGCGGCGGCGTGGGAGTTCGAGACTTCCGATCTGTTCTCCGACGCCGAGCGAGCTGCGCTCCGCCTGGCGTTCCACGCAGGAGTGACCCCGAGCGAGGTCAGCGACGACGACTTCGCCGAACTCGAACGGCACTACTCGACGGAGGAGATCGTGTCGATCGTCGCCGTCATCGCCCTGTTCGGCTGGCTCAACCGGTGGAACGACACGATGGCGACCCAGCTCGAGAGCGAACCAGCGGCGTTTGCCTCCGCGACCTTGGCCGACGCCGGCTGGGAGCTCGGTAAGCACGCCTGACCCTCCGGGAGGGCAGAACCGCAGAACTGACTGTCGTCAGAAATGACTTGACATTGTTCTGACTACGGTCATACTGATCACAGCCGACGCCTCCGGAGCCGACGTCGGACATCGCCGAAAGGAAACGCCATGTCGAACGCCCAACTCGAAGCACCCACCCAGCTCGACCACGACGCCCTCGTCGCCGAGGCTGAGCGACTTGTACCGCTCCTACGCGAGAAAGCACGCGAAGCCGAGATCGCTCGCCAGCCGCTCGATGAGGTCATCGATGCGATCCGCGACAGCGGACTGTTCGCGCTGTTCGTACCGCAGCGATACGGCGGCCACGAGGCCGACATCGACACCTTCTTCGAGGTGGCGCTCACGCTGTCGCGCGCCGACGCGTCGATGGGCTGGCTCGTGGCGTTCTACATGGAGCACACGTTCTGGCTCTGCAACTTCCCCGAGTCGTTCCAGAAGGAGCTGTTCGCCGAGCGCCCGTATGTGCTCGCGCCGGGATCGTTGAGCCTCGCTGGTGGCTCCGCCGTCGAGGTCGACGGCGGGTATCGCCTGAGCGGCACATGGCAGTGGGGCACCGGCATCGTCCATGCCGATTGGGTGATGGTCGGCGCAATGAACACCAACGACGACGGCAGCCTTGCGCCGCGCTTCTTTGCTGTCCCCCGAGACGAGGTCGAAGCGATCGACACGTGGTTCGTGTCCGGCATGTGCTCGACCGGGTCGCTCGACCTGCGCGTCGACGACGTGTTCGTGCCGACGGAGCGCTCGATCGACATGATCGGACTGATCAACGCCGACGTTCCGGATCAGATCCACGAGGGCCCGGTGTTTCAAACACCACTGGTACCGATTCTCGGGTTCGCCTCCGCGCTGGCCATGCTCGGTGCCGCCCAAGGCGCGCTCGAGGCGTACCAGACGCAAACCAAAGCCAAGATCGCCGCCAAACAGCAGCGCGCCGGGGGCACCATCACAGACGAAGGCAAGCCCGCCGTCGTCGCCTCTGCGGCGCTGACCATCGAGGCCGCGGAACTCTTGATGCGCGACGTCCTGCGCGACGTGATGGAACAGCGCAACACCGCCTCGTCCGAGACGCGCGGCGCGTGGGTCACTCGCATGGCGCATGCCGTATTCATGTGCCGAAGCGCGGTTCAGGACATCGTCTCCGTCACCGGAGCCAGCGGCAGCCGCCTCGAGAGTCCGATTCAGAAGGCGCTGCGAGACATTTCGACGGGTTCCAATCACGTCATCTTCGATCGCGAATCCAGATACGCCGACTACGGACGCACGCTCCTGGATCAGCCCGTCCAGAGCATGCTCGTCTGAGGCTGCGCGCGATGAACGTCTCCAGCCGGTCGCTCCCATCCCGCCTTGGACACAAG
>JBCCVW010000225.1:0-7137 GCA_039194665.1 Actinomycetota bacterium | reverse complement strand
GCACCCTCGTCGCGGACGGCGATCACAACCTGCGCGCCGATGTCGGCGATCTCCGGTCGCGTCGAAATGCGCGCGCCGAGCGACGGGTCGTTGGCGACAACGTCGAGTACCCGTTGGAACTCCGTGCCGTACATCCGAGCGAGATGGGCACGTGCAATCGGGTCGACCTCGACCTCGCCGCGGGCGTGCAGCGCCGCGTCGAAAAACGGATGGGCGTCGGCGCCCCAGCCGAAGGCGCCGAACGTGGCCCGCCGGCGCGAGTCGAACGGCTCGTGCGCGACGCCGTCGAGCTGCGGCGCCGCGAGCAGCGTGCGCAACGTTTCGACCGCAGTCGCTCGTCCGGTCGTCCACTTGCCACCCCCGATCGACCAGAGCCCGGCAGCGCCGGCAGGTCCGTGGTCGTACAGCTCGTGGCGCCGACTGGCGGTGTACGAATCGGTGCCGCTGTCGACCAGCGGACGAATCCCGACGGTGACGCCGTCGACGTCGTCGATCGTCAACGGATTCGTGCCCGGCCCGAGCGTCGAGTTCACCGTGTGCAGTATCGAATCGACGTCATCGCGGGTCGCCTGCACCGCACCGGGCTCGACCTCGATCGGCGTGTCGGTTGGCCCAATGAAGCTGTGTCCCTGCCACGGCGACACGATCACGTGACTGCCCGAACGAGCCCGGCAGAACACAGTGGGTCCGGGGCCCAGCGATCGGGTGAGGAGGTGTACACCTTTCGATCGCTGGACGCGCACACCCAGGGGGCGTTGCATCCTGCGTCGCTCGTCGGACTCCAACGGTCGCAACACGATGTCCACCCACGGCCCGGCCGCGTTGACCACTGTGCGCGTCCGCACCGTGTGTCGTTCCCCGGTCGCGTCGTCGCGCACATCGACCGCAACAACGTCGGCGTCGTCGACGACGAAACCCTCGACCGGCGTGTAGTTACGCATCACGGCCCCCAGCGTCACCGCATCGCGCACGTATGCCAGCAGCAGCCGTTCGGGGTGCACGTTGAGCGTGTCGTGGTAGACGTAACCACCCTGTAGTTCGACCGGATCGAGCCAGGGCACGTCGTTCAGCACACGACTGCGCGAGCGCCAGCGGGGCATCGGGATGCGCAACGACGGCGGCGCCGCGCGGTTGCGATCGAAGGCCATCGCCGTGTACGTGGCCACGCCGGCGCCGATCAGCGCTGTGGACGGCTTCGACCACTTCCATGCCGGCATCAGGAATGGTCGCTGCTCCACGAGGTGGGGCGCGCCCAGGGCGAGGATGCGCCGCTCGCGCAGGCTCTCACGCACTACGCCGAACTGGTACTGCTCGAGGTATCGAATGCCGCCATGCAGATACTTCGTGGTCGCCGAACTCGTGCCCGAGCCGAAGTCGCCCTTCTCGAACAGTGCGACGGAGAGGCCGCGACCGGCGGCTTCGCGGGCCACGTGTACGCCGGTGATTCCACCGCCGATCACGACGACGTCGAAGTGTCGGTCGAGCGCGGCCGGGTTGCGGTCGAGCACGGTCGACGTCACGATGCGATCACGACGTAGCGCCGCTCGAGGACGGTTCGACGCGTTGCGGCACATCGCCCGACACATCGACCTCGTCGAAGCTGAAGATCGCCAGATGGTCGCCGACGCCGTCGTCGAAGTATTGATCGCCGTCGCGCCGAACTCCGACGGTGTGCCAGCCCGCCTCGCGAGCGGCATCGAGCTCGGCGACCAGGTCGGAGAAGAACACGATCTCGTCCGACCGCGTGCCGAGTCGATCGGCGATCTCGTCGTAACTCGAACGGACGCGTTTCGGTCCGAGGTTCTCGGTGTCGAAGTGACGATCGAACAAGTCGAGCAGCGACCCCTCTGGCGTGTTGCCAAACCAGGCGTGCTGCGCACTGACCGAGCCAGAAGAGAAGATCGACAGCCGCAGGCCGGCGGCGTGGTAGCGACGGATCGCTGGGATCGCATCGGGGAAGAAGTGCGAGGTCAACTCGCCGGCGGCGAACCCGTCGGCCCAGATCCACCCCTGGAACGCCTTGAGCGGGGTGACCTTCTGGTCGCCGTCGAGCCAGTGGTTGAGCCACCACACCACCCGGTCGAGGTCGGCGTCGGGTTCGCCCGCGAGCTCACGGACCGCCTCGATCTGGGCCGCAACGAGCGGATCGTCACCGCGCGAGCGGAGGAACTCGGCGAACCGTTCGCGCGAGTACGGGTACAACGTGGCGTGGACGAAGCCGGTCGAGGACGTGGTGCCCTCGATGTCGAGCACGACGTCGCGAATCATCGGGCGGAGTGATCGATGGTCGAGGGCGAAGCTCAGCCGACGCCGACGACGAGTTCGTCGAAGGTCGGGAAGCGCTCGGCGATGGGGTCACCGGTGAAGTTGCCCACCCAGCCCTCTTCGACCTGGAAGAAGCGAATCGCGGCGAAGCTCGGCGCGGTGCCCATGTCGAACCAGTGCTTGGTGTCCTTCGGCACGGAGATGAAGTCGCCCTGCTCGCAGATCGCCACGTGGATCGCCTCGACGCCGTCGGGGCGCACGAAGCGGAGATAGAACGCGCCGCGTCCCTCCACGAAGAACCGCACCTCGTCGTCGGCGTGGGAATGCTCGGCGAGGAACTTGTTGCGCGCCTCGGCGGCTTTCTTCATGAACTCCGGATCGTCGGGGTCGCCGTGCAGGCGAACCACGTCGACAGTCGAGTAGCCCATGTGCTTGATCCGCTCGACATCGCCGGAGAACGCCGCAAGCACTGCGTCTTGGTCGGCGTTGTCGGCGAGCGGCGCGTTCGCCTCCCATTGCTCGAAGGTCACGCCGACCGCACCGAGGTCGGCAGCGATCTCGGCCGGATCCGTCGTCGACACCAACGTCGTCGCCGGCTCGTCGACCGGCATCACCAGCAGCTTGGACATGTCGCTCTCCCTCCTGGTGTAACGCTGGTGTCAGACACCATCGTTACACCTCTGCCCGCAGCGGGGCGATCTGTTCGAACACCGTACGCAGCGGACCGTCGAAGACGGCGCGGCGTACGTCGCGCACACGAGCGTAGGTCGCCACCTGTTCTGAGACGGGGGTCGAGATCGCGCCACCCGCGACCCACTCGCGCACTGTTGCGCCGAGGTCGTCGACGGCGCCGACGCCGTGCGCCGCCAGTGCGGCGTTGGCCAGGATTGCTCCGTCTTGGCGCGTCGGCACACGCCACGGCACGTTGTTCACGTCGGCCTTGATCTGGTTCCAGATCGCCGCCCTCGCTCCCCCACCGACGGCGAGCACGTCGCTGACAGCGATTCCATTGTCGGCGAACACCGACAGGAAGTCGGCGTACTCGAAGGCCAGCGATTCGAGGATCGAGCGCCACATCGTGGCGATGTCGGTCGCCTCGGTCATGCCGAGCCACGTACCGGCCGCTGCCGGATTGTCCGGCCCGCCGCCCGACAGATACGGCGCGAAGAGCACCCCGCTCGAGCCGGCGGGAACGCCAGCGGCGAGCTCGTCGAGTTCGACGTACAACGAATCGTCTCCGGGGCGCCGCAACACCTCGTCGCGCATCCACCGCAGCGACAACCCGCCGGCTTTGACGTACCCCCAGTACAACGACTGACCAGGCAGCGTGCCCAGCGAGTACAACATCCCGGGCACGGCGGTGATCGCCGGATCGGGAGCGGTCACTCCGACGGTGAGGATCGATGCGGTCCCCGCCACGTCGGTGGCCTGGCCGGGTTCGGTGAGTCCGGTCGACAGGTTCGACTGCATGACGTCGCCGGCACCGGCGACGATCGGCGTGCCAGCGGGCAACCCGCACCGTGCGGCGAGGTCGGCGCTCAAGCGGCCGATCTCGTCCCACGGCGCGACCACCGTCGGGGTGTGGGCCATCGGGATGCGTAGATCGTCCATCTGCGCTTCGCTGACCGTGCCGGTCGCCGCGTCCCAGCCGATGATCCAGCCGGAGAGGTGCGATGGGTCGGTGAACGCATCGGGGGCGCGCAACCCGGCGAGTACACCGGCGACGTAGGGAGCGAGCGACAGGATCTTGGCGATGCGGGCATGGGCGTCGGGATCGTTGCGCCGCACCCATTCGTAGGTGGTGGCCATCACGTAGGTGTCGAGGCTGGCGTTCGCCGACTCGGTCACCCACCGTGGCTCGACGTCGTTGCGCAGCCACTCCAGCTCGTCTTGCGCGCGCACGTCGAGGAACGGAATGAGTGGACGGACCGGGCGCCAGTCGTCGTCGACGAACACCGGCCCACACAGGATTCCGGACAGCGCGATCGCCCGGACGTCGGCGATCGAACGCCCCTCATCGGCCGTCTCGCGCACCGCCTGCGCAACCGCGTCGATCACGGCGTCGACGATCTGATCCGGATCCATCTCGACCCAACCGGGCCGGATGTTGTCGAAGGTGTGCTCGGCGTAGCCCTCGCCACAGCGCATGCCATCGTGGGTGTAGATGCCGGCCTTGGAGCCCTGCGTTCCGACGTCGATGCCGACGAACATGCACGTCAACGGTATCGAGCGACCCCATCGGCGACCGAACGACAGCGCCGAATCCCGACAATTCGAGTCGTGAATGATTTGAGCCGAGTGGTACAACTGTCAGACCAATGCTGGCGACGACCCCTCGATCCGACGCGCCCGATGGTCAGGCGCCGCCGACCGCGGTGCTGCGCGGGCTCACGAAGTCGTACGGCGGGGTGGTCGTGCTCGACCACGTCGATCTCGACCTGTACCCGGGCACCGTGCATGCGCTGCTCGGCGAGAACGGCGCCGGCAAGTCGACACTGATCAAAGTGCTCTCTGGTGTCGTCCGGCCCGACGACGGCGAGATCGAGATCGAGGGCCGCCGCGCCGACATCCACTCACCACACGACGCCACCGAAGCCGGCATCGCCACGCTCCACCAGGAGCTGTCGATGGTGCCGGGCTTGAGCGTCGCCGAGAACGTGTTCCTCGGCCGTCGCCCGCCCTCCACCTTCGGCGTCGTCCGCTGGCGCGACCTCAATCGCGAGGCTGCGTCGATTCTCGACGAACTGGGTCAGCGGATCGATCCGCGTCGTGACGCCGCCCGACTCAGCCCGGTGGAACAGACGATGACCGCCATCGCCAGGGCGGTGTCGCTCGATGCGAAGGTGCTCGTGCTCGACGAGCCCACGGCGGCGCTCACCGACCAGGAGACCGAACAGCTCTTTGCCACCATCCGCCGACTGACCGCACGTGGTGTCGCGGTGCTGTACGTGTCGCATCGGCTCGACGAAGTGATGGACATCTGCGACTCGTTCACCGTGTTGCGCAACGGGGTCGAGGTCGATCGCGGCATGATCGACGATGCCACGATCGATCGGATCATTGCGGCGATGGTCGGCCGCTCGATCGATGCCGTGTTCCCGCCGCGACCCGAGCCGATCGAACAGCGCACTGTTGTTCTGGCCACCCGCGGGCTGTCGGGTCGGCGTGCCCACGACGTGTCGATTGAGGTGCACGAGGGCGAGGTGTTCGGTATCGCCGGGCTCGCCGGTTCGGGGCGCAGCGAGATCGTGCGGCTCCTCGCCGGGGCGCAGAAGGTGCGCGACGGCGAGATCGAACTGGACGGCAAGTCGGTCGTGCACCGCAGCGTCCGCCATGGACAGCGCAACGGCGTGGCACTGCTGCCACAGGAGCGGCGCGGCGAAGGTGTGATCCCCGACTCGGTCGAGCGCAACGCCAACGTCACCACGCTCGACCACCACACGCGGGCGCGGGTGGTGATGTACCCGCCGGCGGCCAACGCCCATGCGCAGGGACTGACCGAGCTGCTGTCGGTGCGCCACCACTCGTTGTCGCAGCCGATCCTCACGCTGTCGGGCGGCAACCAACAGAAGGTGGTACTCGCCAAGTTCCTCGCCCTCTCGCCGCGAGTGCTGCTGCTCGACGAGCCGACCCGCGGCGTCGATGTGGGCACGAGGTCGGAGATCTATCATCTGGTCCGCGACCAAGCGCAGCTCGGTACGGCGGTGATCGTCGTGTCGTCGGAGCTCCCCGAGTTGCTCGGTTGGTGCGATCGGATCACGGTGATGCACGAGGGGAACCAAATCGCAACGTTCGACGCCGCGAGCACCGACGAGCACGAGTTGCTCGAGGCCTGTTACGGGAGGACGCGATGAGTGGCACCGACATCGAGCCCACCGCTCGGCCCGACGACCCGGAACCGATCGGATCGTCGGCGACCACGACGGCGACCGCGCCGCCGAGCGTGTCGTCGTTCGAGCGGATCCGCCCGTTCCTCGGCCCGCTGGTGATGATCGGCCTGGTGGCGCTGTTCGGCGCGCTCTACCCCGACACGTTCCTCACCAAGACCAACCTGGTCAACAACGTGCTCGGCCAGGTGACGTTCCTGGCGATCGTCGCCAGCGTGCAGACAGTGGTGATGGTGGTCGGCGAGTTCGATCTGTCGGTCAGTGGGCTCGCCGCGCTCGCTTCCGTGATGACGGCGACGTTGATCGCCACGCGCACCGTCGGCGGAGAGCCGACCGACCCCGGCCCGGTCTTGTGGGCGGTGCTGTTGGGCCTGCTCGTCGGGCTACTGGGAGGGCTGCTGAACGGCACCTTGGTCGCCTACGTGGGAGTGCTCGCGTTCATCGCCACGCTCGGCATGTCATTCGTGTACGAGAACCTGGCGTTGTTCCGCGTCGACGGACAACCGGTGTACGGGCTCGTCGAGAACAACTACGTCGACCTCGTGCAGGGCGAGTGGTTCGGGATCCCGAAGACGATCTTCTACGCCGTCGCTGTCGCCGCGTTCATCTGGTTCTTGCTCGACCGCACCTCGCTCGGCCGGCGGATGTACGCCGTCGGCGGCAACATCGAGGCGGCTCGCTACTCCGGCATCGACGTGAAGCGGATCAAGCTCGTCGCTTTCGCCATCGCCGGCGTCGGTGCGGCGATCGCCGGCATCATGCAGTCGGCATACAACGAAACGGCTAACACGTCGGCGCCTGGCAACTGGATGTTGATGTCGATCGCCGCGGTGTTCCTGGGCATGGCGATGTTCCGCGACGGACGCCCCAACCTGCCCGGAACCATTCTCGGCGTGATCCTGCTCCGGCTCATCGAGAACGGCCTCAACTACACGTCGATCAACAACTACCTGCAGGAAGTGATCCTCGGGTTGGCGATCGTCGT
>JBCCVW010000224.1:0-7204 GCA_039194665.1 Actinomycetota bacterium | reverse complement strand
CGAGCAGCATCCGGTGGGTGCGGGCGATCGACGCCCGCAACCTGGTGACATCGAGCGGTTGGATCGAACGGAGATCGATAAGCTCGACTTCCACCCCAGAAGCGACCAGACGCTCGGTTGCCTGCTGGGCCGGGCGCAGGCCGCCACCCCATGCGACGATCGAGATGTCGGTGCCGTTGCCGTAGGTATGCGCGTGACCAAAGGGAATGAGCTCGTCGTCGACCTCGCCGCGCTGTTGCAGCAGCGCCTTGTGGAAGATCACGAATGTTGGATCGTCGTCGCGCACCGCCCAGCGCAGCATCCCTGCCACGTCGCCTGGGGTCGACGGGGTTGCCACCTTGAGGCCGGGCATCGAACCGAGCCAGGCCTCGTAGGTGCCCGAGTGCTGGGGGCCGGCGTTGAGCCGGCCGCCGCCGAAGCTGATCACGGTCAGCGGCATCGACAGTTGGCCACCCGACATGTAGCGAATCTTGGCGATCTGGTTGACGACCTGATCCATACAGGCGGGGAAGAAGTCGGCGAATGAGATCTCGACGATCGGTCGCAGCCCGGTCGCCGCAGCGCCGACGGCGGCGCCCATGAAGCCGGTTTCGCCGGCCGGTGTGTCGCGCACGCGAGCCGGACCGAACTCCTGCTGCAGTCCGCGTGTCTGGGCGTAGATGCCGTCGGGTTGCCCGACGTCTTCGCCCATCAGGAACACCGCTTCGTCGCGCGCTAGCTCATCGCGCAGGGCAGAGGTGATCGCTTGGAAGTACTTGAGTTCGGTCATCGCCGCCCCGTCATGACGCGATCGCTCCCGGAAGAATCCCTGTGCTGTCGACATACACATCGCTCAGCGCGTCCTCGGGAATCGGGAGAGGGCTGTTGCGGGCGAACTCGACTGCGTCGGCGAGTTCGCGTTCGATGTCGGCTTCGATCGCGGTCAGCGCGTCGTCGTCGAGATCGCCAGAGGTGCGCAGATGGTCGACGAGATGTCGGACCGGATCGCGCTCGGTTGCAGCGGCGAGTTCATCGGCGTCGCGGTAGCGCTGCTGGTCACCTTCGAAGTGCCCCGTCCAGCGGGCAACGATCACCTCGAGGAGCTGCGGACCCTCGCCGCGCCGCGCGGCATCGATCGCGCTCTCGGCTGCCGCGCGCACGGCGAGCGCGTCTTCCCCGTCGACCGACGCGGCGGGGATGCCGTAGCCGGCGCCGCGTTCGGCGAGTGACTCGACCGACACGTGCACGTCGTACGGGGTGAGTTCGGCGAGGCCGTTGATCTCGGCGACGAACACGACGGGTAGCTTCCAGCACGCAGCGAGGTTCATCGCCTCGTGCACGGCGCCCTGCGCCGATGCCCCTTCGCCGAAGAACGTCACGGCCACCTCGTCGGTGCCGCGCAGCTGTGCTGACAGCGCCGCTCCTACAGCGATTGGTTGACCAGCACCGAGGATCCCGTTGGCGCCGAGCACGCCGACTGCGGCGTCGAAGATGTGCATCGATCCGGCCTTGCCCTTGCAGTAGCCCGTCGACTTGCCCATCAGCTCGGCCATCATCGGGCCCATCGCCGCACCTTTGGCGATGATGTGCCCGTGGCCCCGATGGGTGGCGGTGATCCAGTCGTCGGCGCGCAGTGCACCGACGACTCCGGCCGGCACGCTCTCTTGGCCGAGGCACAGATGGATGAACCCCGGGATCTCGTTGTCCTGAAACAGCTGGCGTGCCCGTTCTTCGAACCGTCGGATGCGCAGCATCGTGCGCAAGAGTTCACGCGCCTCGTCTGGCGCGACCTCATCTGGCATGTCGCTTAGCCCGTCCTTTCGATGATGGTGACGGCGACCGCGGCGTTGTCGACGCCGATCCAGCCGCCGGCGTTCTGCGTGAGCGCAACTCGGGCGTTCGGTACCTGACGGTCGCCTGCGCGGTCGAGCAATTGGTCGGCCGCCTCGACGATCTGACCGATCCCGGTGGCACCAATCGGGTGTCCTTTGGCGAGCAGGCCACCGCTCGGGTTGACCACCACGTCGCCGCCGTAGGTGGTGCGACCGTTGCGGATCAGCGATGCGCCTCCACCGGGCGTGGCGAATCCGAGGTCTTCGTACAACTTGATCTCGGCTGACGCGGTGGCGTCGTGGACCTCCGCAAGGTCAATGGCACTCGGGGATGATCCGGCGAGCTCGTGGGCGCGCCGTGCGGCGCGTTGCACCGCGTTGACGTCGGCCGCGTTCGATGAGCCGGAGGCGACCACGGAAGCGGCAACGCGCAGCCGGTCACGGCCGAGCTGCGCAGCGAGATCGGCCGAGACCAGTACGGCGGCGGCTGCACCGTCTGAGATCGGGCTGCACATCGGCACCGTCAGCGGCGGTACCACCATTCGTGCCTCGAGAATGTCGTCGACCGAACGCTCCCCGCCGTACTGGGCGCGGGGGTTGGTGGCGCCATGGCGCTGGTTCTTGGCGGCAACCAGTGCGAAGTCGGCCGGTGTGCTGCCGTAGGTCGCCATGTGCTCGTTGGCCAGACCGGCGTAGAGGTCCATGAAGTACGAACGATCCGATGTCGCCGGCCCGCCGGGGCCGAAGATCTCGTCGACGTCGGCGGCGCCTCCGATCGCCGCAAGGCTCTTCGCCTTGTCGGGGTGGGTCATCTTCTCGGCCCCGATGGCGAGCACCACATCGTGCACCCCTGCGGCGATCGATTGGGCGGCGAGCTGAAAGGCCGACGACGCCGAGGCGCAGGCGTTCTCGACGTTGTAGATCGGGATCGCGTCGACGCCGGCTGCGCGCAGCGCAACCTGTCCGGCGACCATCTCCTGTCCGGTGATGGAGCCACCGATCGCGTTGGAGAAGAAGGCCGCCTCGACTCGGTCAACCGCGATTCCGGCGTCGGCCAACGCGTCGTCGACGGCCTCGATGGTGAGCGACTTGAGGCCTGCGTCGGGCCGACGGCCGAATGGCGTCATGCCCACGCCGGCCACGTACACCGCGGTCGCGCCGTTCACGTCGAAGCCTCGCGGTCCCAGGTGTCGACGGTGATGCCCTCGCCGCGCAGGATCACCTTGCGGACCTTCTCGGTGGGCGTCATCGGCAGTTCGTCGACGAAGCGGACGTATCGCGGGATCATGAAGTCGGCGACCCGCGCGGCAAGAAAGTCGATCAACTCCGGTGCGCTCGGCGTCGCCGCTCCGGCGCCGACGCATACGGCGAGGACTTCCTCTTCTGCGTATCGGCTCGGGACACCGACGATTGCCGCAGCGGCGATCCCCGCGTGGGCGGTCAGCTCGATCTCGAGCTCGAGAGAGCTGATGTTCTCGCCACGACGACGCACCACATCTTTGATGCGGTCGACGAAGAAGTAGTTGCCGTCGGCATCGCGCCGCCCCGCATCACCGGTGTGAAACCAGCCGTTGCGCCACGCACGGGCTGTGGCTTCGGGCATCTTGTAGTAGCCGTGGTTCATTGCAAAGGGGCGATCGGCGCGCACCACGAACTCGCCCACCTCACCAAGTGGCACCTCACAGTCGTTCTCGTCGACCAATCGCACGTCGAAGCCGTCGCGTAGGCGCCCGCACGTGCCGGGCACTCGGGGATTGGCCTCGGTCACGATCGGCGTGGCGATCTCGGTCATGTTGAAGATCGAGTACACGTCGCAACCGAAGCGCGTCGCGAACCGCGCCATGTCGTCGAGCACCGGGATGATGAACACGGTGCGCAGCGGGTTGTCGCTGTCGTCGGGACGTGGTGGTTGGCTCTCGACGAAGCTGGCCATCACGCCGAGCAGGAACACGACCGTGGCGCCCATCTCGCGCGTCTGGTCGATGAACCCGGTGGCGCTGAACCGTTCGAGGAACGCCACCGATCCACCGCGCACCAGCATCGAGTAGGTCAGCCCCGCGCCGCCCATGTGGAACACGGGCATGTTGATCATGTAGCGGTCGGTCTCGTCGATGAACGGCATCGCCTCGCGGCCGAACATCGAGTACGCATGGAGATATGACGACAGGACGCCTTTGGAGGGCCCTGTCGTGCCGGAGGTGTACCAGATCGCCTGGGTGTCCCACGGTTCGATCGGTCGGTCGAGGGGCTGCAGATCGCCGCTTCGTCGTGCCAGAGTCGACCCGGGGTGGGAGGCGAGCGAACCGACGGGTGAACCGCCTTGTCCGAGGGTGACGACGTCGCGTAGGTCGGCGAGGTCGACGTCGTCGAGGCGATCGAGGAGCTGATCGCTCGCCACGATGACCGATGCGTCGCTGTTCGCGATGACGTGGGCGAGGAGGTTGCCCCGGTACGAAGGATTGATGGGGACGTAGACGGCGCCCAGGTAGTTCAATCCGAACCAGACCCGGAGCGCGTCGGTGCCGTGTGGGAGAAACGACGCGACGTGGTCGCCTTGCCGCACGCCGAGTTGCTGAAACCCTCGTGCCGCGGCGAGCGTGGCATCGAGCAGCTCCTGGTGCGTCCACGAACTGCCGTCCTCGAACACTGCGAAGACCTGATCGGGTGCGTCGCGGACCCGTCGCTCGATGAGGTAGCGAAACACCACGTCGTCGCGGTCGGGGATGCGATGGTCGCTCGTCGAGCGTCGCTCAGACATCGACGTCACTGGGAAGTCCGATGCGGATCGAACGGCTTGCTCGTCGTGGGCACCCGCATCACGTTTGCCAACGATTGCGTCGATGCCAAGGGACACCTGTCCTGTGCCGGTCCGGCGAAAGCTGGTAGACGCATCTGACCGGCGATCAAGGAGACCTCAGAGTGGCCGACCTCGTGCACCTCAGCCAACCAGCGGATGGCGTCGGGTTGTTGCTCATCGACAACCCGCCGAAGAACTTCGGCTCGTACGAGTTGCTGGACGCGATGTTCGAGGGAGTCGGAGCTGCTCGCCGGGCTGGCAATCGCGTGCTCGTGATCGCCAGTGACGTGCCTGGCTACCTCATGGCCCATGCGTACCTTCCCGACGTGCTCGACGCATACGAGCATCCCGACCGCGTGCAGTACGACCCGCGTCTGTGGCGTCGGCTGACCGACGAACTGGAGCAGGGCCCGATGGTGACGATCAGCTGCAATCACGCGCAAGCGTGGGGTGGTGGTGCGGAGATCTCGTGGGCGTGCAACTTGCGGACTGCCGGAGAGTCGGCGACGTATGCGCAGATCGAGTCGATCCTCGGGGTCATCCCCGGCGGAGGGGGCACCGTGCGCTTTGCCCGCCTTTGTGGCCAGTCCGTTGCCATGGAGCTCTTCCTCTCCGGCGAGCCGATGACCGCGCCCCACCTGCATCGGTTGGGAGTGGTCAATCGGCTCTACCCCGATGCCGACCTGCGCTCGGCGACGATCGACTGGGCTGCCAGGATCGCCACTCGGCCGCACCGTGCATTGTTGGCCAATAAGCGCGGGATTCTGCAGACCTGGGATCTCGGTGTGGAAGCGGCGACGCGGCTCGAGAACCATCTCTTCAATTCGACGATGCGCAGCGAGACCATCGAGATCATGCGCCACGTCCAGGCTCGATACGACCAAGGCGCTGATTCGTGGGATGCTTACGACCTGCCACGCCCAGGCGAGGAAGCGGTCAGCTAAGGGGGAGAGCCGACGGATAGCAACCAGGTCTCGAGCATGGCCTCCGAGTTCGTCCAGGCGGTGACATCGCTCACCGCAGGTGTCTCGGATCACGAGGTTGCGGCAACTCTGCTGTCGAGCGCGCAAGAAGCGACGGGGGCACAACAGGCCGCGGTGCGTGTCGATCGCGGCGGCGCGCCGTTGTGGGTGACCGCAGACGTCGATGTCGAAAAGGTCGACCGCTTGAGTCGTCATCTCGACTTCCACTGCGGTCGCGGGCGCCCGGTGCGATGTCTCCAGTCGGATGCCATCGTCCGTGGTCTCGGCCGTCGCGATGTGCCTGCATCGGTGTTGCGCGAATCGGGAACGGCCGACAACGGCTTACATCTCGAGGTGCTGTTGCTGAACTCCTGCCGGGTCGACGGGTTCTCGATCGACGATCAGAACTCGCTCGGGGCGCTCGTGGCTGTGGCCGCGCTGGCGATATCGAATCGTGAGCAGTCGGTGTCGCGCCGTCGATTCGAGGAGTGGATGACGGTGATCGAGGACACCTCGACGCTGCTGCTGCGGGGCGTGGCGCCGCGTGCGGTGCTCGACTCGGTGCTCGATTCGATCGCTCGGGAAGCGTTGCGCACCACGGGGTCGGAGATGGCTGGCGTGGCCACTCCCGACGCCAGCGGGACATCGATGATGTTTCGCGTTGCCGTCGGCAACGAGCGCGAGTATCTGGCCCGCCAGCCGTTCCCTGAGGAGCACTCGTTGAGTGGTCAGGTCAAGCGCACTGGCGAACCGTTGCTGGTCGCCGACGCGGTGCTCGACCCGCGGGCGTACGGCCCGATCGTCGAGCGCATCGGGCTCGGGCCTACCGCAGTCGGCCCGCTGTGGCTCAACGGTCGTGCGATCGGCGTGGTGTTCGTGGGAAACCATCGGCACGGCCGCGAACTCGATCGCGACCTCGCCCTGCGCGCGGTGACCGGAGCCGATCTCGGACACCACCTGCAGGTGTCGGGACCACAGGCCGCGCCGAGCAGTGAGCCGGCCAGTGTGGAGCAACTCGTCACGTCAGCCTCGGCCCGCCTCAGCGCGCTCGACAAGGACCTCGACGGGTGGTCGCGCCTGCTCGTCCTGGACGACCGAGAGATCGACCTGCTGATGATGGTCGCCGAGGGTCTCACGAATCGCGAGATCGCCGATCAGCTCGGGTTGGCCGAGAAGACGATCCGCAACACGATGACGATGTTGTGGTCGCGATTGGGGGTCCGCAACCGGGTGCAAGCAGCGGTGCTCGTCGCCCGTCATGTGGAGCGCCTCGGTCGGCTGGGGGCGCTCACATCGAGCGAGCACAACGACGGCAGCTAGGACACATGTCCTTTCGTCGGTTGGGCTTCAGGAGGTTTCATTCGCCGATCGCCCTCGATCGCCGAGGGCGAGCTCAGACAGGGGAGGACTTCATGAAAGCAGGTCAACGCCGACGGGCGCTCGTTGCCGGGGTGGCTGCGTTCGCTCTGATCGCCGCCGCATGTGGAGACGACGACTCGGAATCGTCGTCGGACACCGAGGCGACCGACTCCGACGCCACATCCGACGACACGGTCGCCGAAACGACGGCGTCCACGGAGGAGTCCACCGCAGGTACCGAGGAAGGGGCCGACGGCAGTACCGATCCGATCGTG
>JBCCVW010000223.1:0-7247 GCA_039194665.1 Actinomycetota bacterium | reverse complement strand
TCGATCGCCGCAACGAGGATCTCCCGCCGACGTTGATCCGGGTCGATGCGGCGTCGGGGTCGGCGCGTGGCGCCCCTGCTGCTCATATTCTGCTGTCGGCTGGCGCACGGCGAGCACTCCGGCGCCGGACGAGCGCCTCGAACAAGGGCAACAGCGCGACGTACACCCGCGTGAGGCGCGGGTACCGCGTGACCTGGAAGACGTACCCGTCGGGATCCTCGAAGAACAGGCTGGGAACTCGCTGATCGATGTCCACTCGACCGAGGTAGACCGCGCCACACGAAACCATGTGGCGTCGCACCTTCTCGAGTGGGGTGCCGGGCGCCACACTGAATCCGAAGTGGTCGATGCCACCCGACTGTCCGGGCGTACCGCGTGGCCGCTCGATCTCGCCACTCAGATCCGGGGTGCTCAACGAAATCTGATCCTTTAGGCCGGGCGAAACGAGCGGCACGAGTTGGGCATCGTGCTTCGCCGGGCCGAAGCGCCGCATCCCGAATGCTTGTTCGTAGAACGCCGTCGAACGATCGAGGTCGCTCACCGTCAACGCAAGGTGTTGCATGCCGTTGAACTTCATTCGGTCCTCTCGCAGTCGGTATCTAATGACTCCAGGTCATTAGATAGTGACGAGGAGTCATTTGTCAATGACCGACGCGTCAGTGCATGGTGCGACCGCCGGTCACCAGTAGGTGTTCGCCGGTGACATACGACGCGCCCGGACTGGCGAAGAAGGCCACTGCGTGGGCGATCTCCTCGGGCTCCGCAAGTCGCCCGAGTGGAATGGTGGCGACCGTCTGCTGGCGATAGTCGTCGTCGAGAGTCTCGACGAGCGCAGTGCGAGTTGCCCCTGGGCACACGGCGTTGACCGTGATGTTGTACCGGGCCACTTCGTTGGCGAGCGAGCGGGTGAACCCGAGCAGGCCGGCCTTCGCTGCGGAGTAGTCGGTCATGCCGAACGCCGTGCGGAAGGCCATCTCCGACGCCGTATTCACGATGCGTCCGTATCGGGCGTCGATCATGTCGTCGACAACTTCGCGTGTGCAGTCAACCGCCTGGCGGAGGTTGAGGCCGGTCATGTAGTCCCACTGGTCGTGGTCGGACTTGGCGAAGGTGCGCAGGTTGGTGCGGAGGCTGCCACCGGCGTTGTTGTGCAAAATCGTGACGGGTCCCAGATCGGTCTTCACTGCCGCGAACGCTGCGGTGATCTGTTGACGGTCGAGCAGGTCGACAGCCACGGCGACACAGCGCTGTCCAGTTGCCTCGATCAGCGCGGTGGTCTCGGCGAGGCCCTCCTCGTTGAGGTCGAGCACGGCAACGTCGGCACCGTCGGCCGCCAAGCGCAGCGCAGAGGCGCGCCCGATTCCCGAGGCGCCGCCGGTGACGACGGCAACGGACCCGTCGAGACTCATCGCAGCCACTCGCTCGGTGCACGGTGGGGATAGATCGGCACCTCCGCGTGGTCGCTGGTGTTCATCCCGAGGGTGATGTCAGCTGCGTGGAACGTCGGTCCACGCCACGTCTTTGTCGACGCGCGGTTCACCTGGCAGACCGAGTACCTGCTCGCCCACGATGTTGCGCAGGATCTCCGACGTGCCGCCCTCGATCGAGTTCGCTCGCACGCGCAAGAACGCGTATTGGATGCCGCGGCCGGTGCCGGTCACGTCGAGTTCCTCCGGGCGCCGGAACGAGTAGTCGTACCCGGCCTGCCCGTCCATCCCGAGGAGGTCGATGCAGAAGTCGTAGAGCTGCTTGTTGAACTCGGCGAACTCGAGTTTGGCTACCGACATCTCGGGGCCAGGGTTGCCCGCCTTTGCCGCCTCGGCGGCGCGCAGGTTGGTCAGCCGGCCAACCTCGCCGCGGACCCACAGCTCCATCAACCGATCGCGACGAACGGCGGTCCGCTCCTCTTCGGCGAGCTTCTCCCAGATCGCGACGGCGTCGTTTGCTCCGCCGCCACGCCGCGGCTTGCCGCCGGATGCCCCAGCACCGATCGCCTGCCGCTCGTTCATCAGCGTGGTCAGCGACGCCCGCCAGCCTTCTCCGACCGCACCGATGCGGTTGGCGTCGGGCACCCGCACGTCGGTGAGGTACACCTCGTTGAACTCGGCCTCACCGGTGATCTGACGCAATGGCCGGACCTCGACGCCAGGAGCGTGCATGTCGAGCGCGAAGTACGTCATGCCCTTGTGCTTGGGCAGCTCGGGGTTCGAACGCGTAACGAGCATCCCGTAGTCGGCGAGGTGGGCCAGCGTGTTCCACACCTTCTGGCCATTCACCGTCCACTCTTCGCCGTCCTGCACGGCCTTGGCGGCGAGTCCGGCGAAGTCGCTTCCTGCTCCGGGTTCGCTGAAAAGCTGACACCACACCTCTTCGCCGGTGTACATCGGCCGCAAGAAACGCTCCTTCTGCTCGTCGGAACCGTGCGTGACGATCGTCGGCCCCGCGAGGTGCATGAAGAAGGTGGTCGGATCGGTGGCCGCCGCGCCGGCGTCGCGCACCCGCTTCTCGATGTGCCGATTGAGCTCCGGTCGAAGTCCGAGTCCACCAAAGCCCTCCGGAAAGTGAACCCACGCGAGCCCGGCGTCGAAACGGGCGCCGCGGAAGTCTCGATCGGAAGTGGTCTCGGGCGGGTGCTCGGCCAGCAGCTCGTCGATCACCGCGTCGACCTGTTCGATCGTGTTTGTCATGTGGAGTCCTTTCTCCCGAGCCGTCTCATCTCTCAGCCCATCGTCGCTCATCGTCGGCCGCGCGTTCGCACTGGCCCGCGAGGCGATCGGGGCGGGCTGTCCACACGGTCGGCACGTGGGTATGCACGGCGTGGTGACGGAGTAAGGTAATTTTGATGGCCAAATATTACCACACTCTGCGAACAGACCGGGTCGCGCGATGAATCGCATGCTGCTCGCCCCGGCGATGCGTTCCGCGCTCGACACGAGCAGTGACGTGTACCTGCACAATCGAGACGACATGAGCGAGCTGCTCACCGAGCACGACGAGCTGTTGGAGATGGCCGCCGATGGTGGCGGTGAGCGGGCGATCGAACGACACCGCAGCCGGGGCAAGCTGCTGATTCGCGAGCGCATTGCTGCGGCACTTGACCCCGACACCCCGTTCCTCGAGATCTCCCCGCTCGCCGGCTACGGCAGTCAATACCAGCTCGGCGGGGGCATGGTCGTCGGGATCGGCCTCATCGCCGGCGTCGAGTGCGTGATCATGGGTAACGACCCCACGGTTGCTGCAGGAGCGTTGACGCCGTATGCCTCCAAGAAGTGGATGCGGGCGTTGGAGATCGCTCGCGACAATCGGATCCCCTATATCAGCTTCGTCGAGTCGGCCGGCGGCGACCTCCGGCCGGCGGGCGGCGGGGGACGCAGCGGCTCGGGAGGGAGTGGCGCCAACGGGGCGTCGGGTCCAGCCGTGAACCCGGCGCACTTCGCTGAGTCCGGGCGGTTCTTCTACGAGATGATCGAGCTGTCGAAGCTGCGCGTTCCGACCGTCTGCGTCACGTTCGGGTCGTCGACCGCCGGTGGCGCATATCAGCCGGGACTGAGTGACTACAACATCTTCATCAAGGAGCAGACGTACGCCTTCCTCGCTGGGCCGCCCCTGGTGAAGATGGCGACGGGTGAGGTCGCCGATGCCGAGACCATCGGCGGTGCCGAGAAACACGCCGAGGTATCGGGGCTTGCGGAGTACCTGGCCGACGATGAGATGGACGCCATTCGCATGTGCCGCGAGGTCGTGTCACACCTCAACTGGCGCAAGCCGCACACGGACCGGCCACGCGCAGCGGACCCACCGGTGCTCGATGCTGACGAGCTGCTCGGACTGGTGGGCAAAGATCTCGGCAAACCACTCGAGATCCGTGAAGTGGTCGGCCGCGTTGTCGACGGCAGCCGCTTTGAGGAGTTCAAGGCGCGCTACGGCACATCGATGGTGTGCGGCTGGGCGTCGATCCACGGATACACCGTCGGGATCCTCGGGAACAACGGCGTGATCTATCCCGACGCTGCGCAGAAAGCGGCGCACTTCATTCAGCTGTGCAACCAGATCGACGTACCGCTGCTGTTTCTGCAGAACATCACGGGATTCATGGTCGGCAAAGACTTCGAGGCCGACGGCATCATCAAGAAGGGTTCGCAGATGCTCAATGCGGTCACGAACTCGACGGTGCCGCACATCACGCTGATCGTCGGATCGTCGTACGGGGCGGGGACCTACGGCATGTCGGGTCGTGCATTTGGCAACCGGTTCACGTTCCTGTGGCCCACGGCGAAGGTCGCGGTGATGGGCCCGAAGCAGATCGCGGGGGTGATGGCCCAGGTCCGGCGCGGGCAGGCCGAGCGCAAGGGTGAGTCGTTCGACGAGGCCGCCGACGCCGAGATCGTCGCCGCGCACGAGGCAGCCCACGAGGCGGAGTCGCTCGCGCTCAAGGCGACTGGAGCGATCAGCGACGATGGCATCATCGATCCCCGCGACACCCGCGACGTGCTCGGCATGTGCCTGAGCGTGGTGCACAACCGCCTGGTCGAGGGCGCTGAGGGCTACGGGGTGTTTCGGCTGTGAGCGGCGCCATCACGTCGTTGCTCGTCGCCAATCGGGGCGAGATCGCCCGCCGGGTGTTCCGCACGGCGCGGTCGATGGGGATGCGTTGTGTCGCCGTGTTCGTCGATGCCGATGACGACGCACCCTTCGTGCGCGAGGCTGACGTCGCCATCCGCCTTCCCGGCAGCTACCTGGATGGCGACGCCCTTCTCACCGCGGCAGCGACCACCGGCGCCGAAGCGATCCATCCGGGGTACGGCTTTCTGTCGGAGAACGCATCGTTCGCCCAGGGGGTCATCGACGCCGGTCTGCGCTGGGTCGGTCCGTCGCCGAAGGCCATCGTGTCGATGGGCGACAAGCTCGCCGCGAAGCAGATCGCCCACGCAGCCGGCGTACCGACGCTGCCGTCGTCCGACGACCCGACCGACGACAGCACCGTTGGATACCCCCTGCTCGTGAAGGCAGCGGCCGGTGGCGGTGGCAAAGGTATGCGCATCGTCGAGTCGGCCGGGGATCTCGCCGAGGCAGTCGCGGCCGCCCAACGCGAGGCCCTCAGCTCGTTCGGCGACGGGACCGTGTTCATCGAGCGGTACGTCACCGCCAGCCGTCACGTCGAGATCCAGATCCTCGGTGACTCGTTCGGCAGCATCGTCCACCTGGGCGAACGCGAGTGTTCCATTCAGCGTCGTCACCAGAAGATCGTGGAAGAGTCGCCGTCGCCGATCGTCGACGACGAGCTGCGCAACGCGATGGGTGCAGCTGCGCTGGCGCTGGCGAGGCAGATGGACTACGAGTCGGCCGGCACGGTGGAGTTCCTCGTCGACGATTCCACCAAGGAGTTCTTCTTCCTCGAGGTGAACACGCGCCTTCAGGTCGAGCATCCGGTCACCGAAGAGGTCGTCGGGGTCGACCTGGTGCGTGAACAATTGCGCATCGCCGAGGGCGCTCCACTGGCGTTCGGTCAAGACGCGATCCACCGCGATGGGCATGCCATCGAAGCGCGGCTGTACGCCGAGGACCCCGACAACGACTACTTGCCAGCGATCGGTACCCTCTCCGCGTTTCGCCCAGCAGTGGAGCCCGCCGTTCGGTGGGACAGCGGCGTCGAGCAGGGCAGCGTCGTCGGTGTCGACTTCGATCCGATGCTTGCCAAGGTGATCGCGCACGCGCCCACACGATCCGAAGCGGCGGGTCGGCTGGCGAGCGCACTCGAACGGACACACCTGGGCGGTGTGGTCACCAACCGAGACTTCCTGGTCGCCACCTTGCGCAGCGAGGCGTTCCTCGCCGGGGACACGACGACGGACTTCATCGCACGGGTGCGGCCGACCAACCATGGGCCCGACGTGGCCACCGCCGTGATCGTTGCCGCGATGTGGATCCAGGGTCGCAACCGTGCCAACGACGACACATGGGGGTTCGCACCGTCGAACTTCCGCACCGGGGGCTTGCCGCCACAACGCATCGAGTTCGCCCATGGCGACGACACGGTGAGCGTCGAGTACCTCCCTCGCCGCGCAGGTGGGTTTTTGCTGGCGACCGGCGAGATCGTGTTGATCCACGACTGGACGGTCGACGGGATCGACGTGGAGATCGACGGTCGCCGACTCCGGCCCAGCGTGAGCGTTGCCGAGCGCGCGGCCTATGTGACGTTCGATCGGACCACCGTCACGCTCGGCATCGTGCCCCGCTTCGCCACCCCGGGCGCGGCGTTGCCGACCGGCGGGCTCGCCGCGCCAATGCCTGGCACCGTCACCGATGTGCGCTGCGCCGACGGCGACCACGTCACCGCCGGGCAGATCTTGGTGGTCCTCGAGGCGATGAAGATGGAGCACCACATCTCGGCACCGTTCGACGGCACCGTCACCGGCGTACACATCGCCGTCGACAACCAGGTCGACAGCGGGGCGCTCCTGCTGACGCTGGAAGACGAGAACGTGGCCGAGAGCGACGCGGCGACGTGACGGAGATCGGCACCGTATGACGGCGATGCGTGCGCGGCTGCGGCCATTGCGCGGGCCGGGGCCCGTGTTGAGTCGGGAGCGCGAGGAGTCGCTGACCGATCGTCAGCGAGAGATCCTCGACGAGCTCGGTCGGATCTTCGACAAGGGATTCCTCGATGTCACGATGGCCGAACTCGCCGCAGACGTGAACTGTTCGTTGCGCACGCTGTACGGGCTTGCCGGCAGCCGGGACGAGCTCGTGACGATGGTGGTCGACCGCAACATTCGACGCGTCGGGCGAGCGGCGATGCGCGCCATCACCGACGACATGACCGCGCTTGAGGCGATCCGTGCGTACCTGTCGGCGGCGACGGTGGCCGTGCAATGCACCACCGAAGAGTTCGCCCGCGACATCGCGTTGCTCGACACGAGCAACCGCCTCAACGCGTCGCATTCCGAATACATCATTCAGGTCACGCGGACGCTGCTCGACGTCGCGGTCGAGCAGGGCGAGATCACCCCGGTCGACACGATGGCCGTGGCCCGGGCGATCGCCGGTGTGGGCCGCGAGTTCGCCCGCCCTGACGTGATGCCGACGCTTGCTTCGAGTCCGAAGGCGGCGGCCGACTTGGTTGTCGTTGTGGGGCTCGCCGGGCTGCGCCGGCGCGATGTACCGCCCGCGAGCTAGAGCGCTCCGTCACCGAGCCGAGTCCCCGGCGGTACTGTCAGCGAACTCGCGGCGCGCCCGGCGGACGTCTG
>JBCCVW010000222.1:0-7279 GCA_039194665.1 Actinomycetota bacterium | reverse complement strand
TGTGGTTCGTCATGCGGCGCCTTCCAGTTCGTCGTCGGCAGCGACGCCGTCGACATGTGCCACGCAGATCGTGACGGTGAGACCGTCCGTGCCGGCTGGCGGTTCGAGATCGATCAGTTCGACATCGCGAAGCCCCGCAGCGAGGGCATAACCCCGGAGTTGCTCATGGGTGAAACCGAGCCGTAGATGGGCATGGTCGATGCGCAGAAACTCGTGGTGGTGGGGTGCGAAGTCGACCACGAGCAGACGTCCGCCCGGGGCGAGGATCCGAGCCGCCTCGGCGATCGCCCGCTCGGGATCCTCTAGGTAGTGCAACACCTGATGGACGACCGCAAGGTCGAACGACTGGGAGTCGAGCGGCGGTCGGTACACGTCGCCTTGCCGCAGTTCGCAGTGGCGCAACGTTTCGTCGTCGAGGTTGACGCGCGCCACCGAGAGCATCGAGTGACTGGCGTCGACGCCGAGCGCGCGGGTGGTGCCGGCGCCCAGTAGCTGCAGCATGCGGCCGGTACCGGTGCCGAGGTCGACGAGCCGGTCGACTCCGCCATCACCGACCGCATCGACGATCGCGGCCTCGACCGCATCGACGGCCGCGTGCAGTGCTCGCTCCTCGTCCCACGACGGAGCGATCTGTTCGAAGTACTCGTCGGCGACGGCGGCGCGCCGTTCGCGCACATCGTCGAGCCGGGCGCGGTCGTGCGCCACGTCGGGGTCGTCAGGGTCGACGTGGGAGAGCACATCCTCAACGAGTGGGGCGGCGTCGGTGGCCAGCCGGAAGAACGACCAGCTGCCCTCTCGGTGCTTGGCGATCAGTCCGGCGTCGAGCAGCACTCGGAGGTGACGCGATACCCGCGGCTGGCTCTGGCCGAGCACGTCGGTGAGGTCGGTCACGGTCAGCTCGCCGTGGCGCAGCACCGCAACGATCCGCAGCCGACTCGGTTCGCCGAGCGCGCGCAACGCATCGACTGCGGGAGCGATCGCGTGTCGTTCCATTCAGAGAGGATATAACAACATCTGCATATCCGTCTACCGACTTGACCTACGCAGCGCGCACGCTGGCTCGGGACGGCTCGACGGCAGTTCAGTCGCCGTCGTCAGCGTCGTCGACGGCGTCATTGGCCGCGAGAAACGCGCCCAACAACTCGAGCAGCGATTGACGCTGTGCCGCCGTCAACCGAAGATCGGCAGCGATGACCTCTTCGGATGTGACCTCGTCGGCGGCTTCGTGGTCGTTACGCCCCAGAAAGCGCACGAGCCGATCGTTGGGAACGTTCAGGGCGCGCGCCAGGCCGTTGAGAACGCGCACCGACGGTTCATGTAAACCGCGCTCGAGCTGACTGAGGTAGGCGTCCGACAAGTCGGCGAGCCGTGCGAGCTCGCGCTGAGAGAGCTCGGCGACCCTCCGCTGAGGGGGGATGAACGCGCCGCGCGCGGCACCGCCGGGCGCCGCCGACTCGGGGGGCGGGTCGTGGGCGCCGGAACGCTCTTCGGCGTGCTCAGGCAGTGGTGCTCGCCTTCGTGCTGGTGTTCTTGGCGCTGGTCTTGCGGGCGCCGGTCTTCTTCGTGCTGGCCTTCTTCGTGCTGGTCTTCGCTCCGGCCGTTGCGGTCGGGCGCTTCGCTGCCGGCTTCGGCGCGACGGCGGGCGTCTCGATCATCGAGGCCACGCGCTGGTTGAAGTCACGGTTCAGCTGCACGGCGCGCTCGACGAAGTCGAGATAGCGCTCGCCGGTCTCGGCGGGCGTCGGCAGACGATCGGCCATGGGCAAGTCGCCGGTGTACTCCTGGACCCGGTCGGCCGTCGTGACGGCGAAGTCGACGGCGCGACGGTTGACGTCGAGCACTGCGTCGAGCACGCGGTCGGCGGTCTCGGTGGCAGGCGTGGTGACGTTCTCGCTGAACGTCTCCCCGGCCCGGCGGAACTGCTCGTCGAGCGAATCGGTGAACTCGTTGAATCGATCGTTGATCTGGTCTCGCATGGTGAACCTCTCTGCGCTGCATACCGTGCTGCGAACTTCGCAGCGGCTGCATGGCGTTCTGTACATTGCGTACTATATCGAGCAGATGCATGAGATGCAACGATTGCGTGGAATAGTTTGCACGACTGAGCGGGTCAGAGCACACCGTTAACGTGACGATGTGATCGGGGGAGCCAAGGTGGCACGATCAGCGACGGCGTGGGCCCTCGCTCTCGGCGTCGTTGCTGCAATCAGCGCCTGCGGCAGCGGCGATGACAACAGTGTCGATGGCGACGACGTCACCCCGGCAGGCGCCTACAGCGCGATCATCCAGTGGGAGGTCGAGCAGCAGGAGCCCGTCGTCGGCGACGACGGCAACGTCGAACTCCCCGTCATCTTCGTCGCCTCTGCGGGCGGCGGAACGATCGACATCGGCGTCCAAGCGGCGGTGGTCGAAGCGATGGTCGACACCGCAACCATCCGTTTCGCCGACGACCCCGACGACGCCGTCGACCCGGACGGTCCTGGCGAACCGGTCCGCCAGGACGGGGTGATGTTCGTTGTCGCCGACATCCCGCCTCCGGCACCGAGCATCGACGTCACTGCCGTCCGCTATGCCACGGTCGACGATGCCCCCACATGGGAGTTCGTGGTCGAAGCCGGGGCATCCGGCGCCGCAGTCGCTTCGGCCACCACCTCGTAGTACCCGGTTCGGCTGGTTCACGGCCAGATCACGGTGTCGTGGTGTGGTCGACCGGTGCGTGCCTTCCCGAACTCACCGTCGCATCAACGACTGGCAGCCGCTGCCGTCGGCGCCCTCATCGGCGCCGCTTTGGTAGTCGCAGGCACACCGCCGGTCCACGCCTCGACCACGATCAACGTCGCCACTACGACCGAACTGCGAGCCGCGGTGAGCACGCTCAACGCAGCTGGCGATGGGCTGCCCGACACGATCGCCCTGACCGGCGCTGGGCCGTACTTGCTGAGCTGCGGAACCGACGAGGACGCCAACCTCGACGGCGACCTGGACATCACCGGCGGCGACGACCTGACCATCACCTTTCCCGGCCCTGGTCACGCCACGATCGCCATCGATCAGAGCGGCGGTGGCTGCGCCACCGAACGCGTCATCGATCATCTCGCCTCCGCTGCGCTCACCCTCGAACGAGTCCGCGTCGCCGATGGCGACCTGAGCGCCACGACGGCGACGGGCAACTTCGACCGCAGCGGCGGCGGACTCCGCTTCCGGTTCGGTAGCTCGCTGCAACTCATCGACGTCATCCTGGAAAACAACCGCGCCGCCGACGGCAGCGTTGGGGCAGCCAACGGTGGCAGCGGCGGCGGCGTCGCCGTGTGGTCCGGATCGCTGCTCGCCAACACCCTCGAGGTGCACGACAACCACGCCGGCGACGGAGCGACAAACCCGGCCGGATCCGGCGGATCTGGCGGACAGGGCGGCGGCATCTTCAGCCAGCGGTCGATCGACATCACTGACGGCACGTTCACCGGCAATCGATCCGGGTCCGGGGGTGGTGGCCAGTCGGGTGGGTCTGGCAACGACGGCGGTGCACTCGCGTCGACCACGACCGTCACTCTCGCCGACGTGACGTTCACCGCCAACCACGCCGGCGACGGCGGCGGTGGCACCACGGGCTCGGGTGGATCCGGCGGCGACGCCGGCGCCGTGTCGGTTGCGGGATCGGCCAGCCTGACGATCGACGGGGTCTCTGCGTTCGACGGCAATCATGCGGGCGACGGCGGTGATGGTTCATCAGCCGGGGGCGGTGGCGGTAGCGGCGGCGCCATCCAGTTCGCCGGCGGCGACGCCGACGCCAGCGTCGACACCACCGACGACGTGGCGATCGACGGCGCAACGTTCGACGACAACAGCGCCGGTTCAGCCGGGACCGGCGGCGCCGGCGTGGGCGGCGATGGCGGCGCGATCAACCTTCGCAGCTTCGGCGTTCCCGATCCGACGGCGCGCCTCACCAACACGCGCTTCGACGGCAATATCGCCGGCCGCGACGGCGGGGCAGTCGCAGCGGCGCTCGACGCCTCGCTGCACGTCGCAACGTCGACGATCATCGACAACACCGCCGGGGACGACGGCGGCGGTCTGCACGTCGGGGGCAGTGCACTCGACCGGCCGAGCAACGGCTCACTCGTGGACTCGGCCGTCACCGGCAATACCGCAACTGCGGGCGACGGCGGTGGACTACGTCTCAGTGCGGGCGAGTTCGAGGTTCGCCAGTCCACCATCCACGGAAACAGCGCCGGTGACGACGGCGGCGGGATCGGCACGTTCGGCGACGAGCTGTACACGATCGTCAACTCGACTATCGACAACAACACCGCAGCCGGATCCGGGGGTGGCGTCTGGATGAACGCGCCCGGATCCGCCACGATCTCCGCGACCACGATCACGAGCAATGACGCCAGCACATCGGCCGAAGAAGTCGCCGGGGGCGGCGGCAGCGGCACGCTGACCATCGAACGCTCGGCGATTGGCGGCTCGCCTGGGGGTGCCAACAACTGCAGCAACGTCGACGTTTCCACCGACGTCGTCGAGGACGGCGGGGTGCAGTCGTGCGGTCTGTCGACCACCGTTGCATCCTTGGAACTCAGCGGGATCGGGGACCACGGCGGTCCGACCGCCACGCGCTTCCCGCTCACGGCATCGCCGCTCCTCGACGTCGTTTCGTGCGTTGAGATCACCGATCAGCGCGGCTTTGCTCGCCCACTTCCGGCGCTCGGATCATGCGACGTCGGCGCAGTCGAAGCCGACGACAGCACCACCATCGATCCGACGAACCCACCGTTGACGCTCTCGCCGACGAACGTCACCGTGAGCTCGTCGGCCGAGCTGCGGAGTGCGATCGACAACGTCAACGATGCACTCGAGAACACCGCACCCGACACGATCACCCTCGGTAACGCCGGTCCATTCGAACTCGCGTGCGGGACCAACGAGGACGTCAACGCCGACGGCGATCTCGACATCGACACCGGCGACGACGTGACCATCACGTTCGCCGGACCCGGTCGAGCGATCATCACCGTGGCCGACGGGTGCACCACCGAGCGCGTCATCGATCACCACGGTGCTGGCGCGCTCACGATCGAACGAGTGATCATCACCGGCGGAGACCTCAGTACCGCCAGCCACGACATCGAGCGCAACGCCTCCGGCGGCGGACTTCGTTCGGACGGATCGGGTGACGTCACCTTGACCGATGTCGCCGTGACCGCGAACGAGGCCGGGGACGGCGCGAACAGCACCGGAAGCGGCGATGGCGGCAGCGGCGGCGGCGTCGCCATCTTTGGTGGATCCTTGTCGATCACCGATTCAGAAATCGACGACAACCGGGCCGGAGACGGCGCAGACGACTCGACAAACAGCTTCCCGGCCGGCGACGGCGGGGGCGTCTATGTCGGTGTGTCCGCCGGCGACCTCACGGTGGACAGCACGAGCATCACCGCGAACGAGGCCGGCGACGGCGGAACCGGGAGTGCCGATCCGGCGGGACGCGGCGGGCGCGGTGGCGGCATCGCCAGCTTCGGGGCAACGGCGATCACGGACTCGACGATCGGTGGCGCCGCGCCCACCGACGGGAACAACGCGGGTACGGGCGGCGACGCCACGGCGGCGGCCGTCGGCGGCGACGGGGGCGACGGCGGCGGCGTCTGGACGAGCGGCGACCTCACCATGCAGGGCGGGCTCGTGGCCAACAACTCGTCGGGCGACGGTGGATCAGGCAACGGCGGCAACGGTGGTAGCGGCGGTGACGGCGCGATCGTGGTTGCCGCGGCAAGTGTCGACCTCGACGAGATGGAAATCGTCGACAACCGCGCCGGTTCTGGGGGGGACGCAACAACCGGCACCGGCGGCGCCGGGGGCAACGGCGGTGGTGTGTCACTGTCGGGCACCGGACTGGGCGACGACATCGATCTCGACGACGTGGTGATCGACAACAACCGGGCCGGCGACGGCGGCAACGGTCAGACCGGCGGTGCTGGCGGCAGCGGCGGCGGGGGCTCGCTGGCCACGGCGACAGTGACGGTCGACGGCTCGACGGTCACCATGAACACCGCCGGCGAAGGCGGGAGCGGGACCACCGCCGGTGCAGTCGGCCACGGCGGTGGACTGGCCGTGGTCGGCGCCGCCCGTATCGGAACCACCGCGATCGAGAGCAACCAGGCCGGCGACGGCGGCGGCGTGTCGCTGAGCGGTAGCGGGCTCGCGGAGCTCGACCGATCCACGATCGCCACAAACGATGCCGGCCGATTCGGCGGCGGCGTATACGCGACGGGCGATCAGGCGGTCATGATCAACAACTCGACCGTGTCCGACAATGTCGGCGACGTCGAAGGCGGCGGACTGTGGAGCAACGGCATACCCGCAATCGATGTGGAGGCCTCCACCATCGCGTCGAACCGCGCGCCGCTGGCGGCCAACCTGCGCACCGACCCAGGTGGCGCCGGCTCGCTCGACATCGTGCGATCGGCCGTCGGTGACCCGCTCGGCTCGCCGCTGAATTGTGTTGGCGTGGGCGCACCGGATGTGCCCGACACCACCGGCACGATCGAGGCGTCGGCGTCGTCGGTCACGACCTGTGGTGCGACCCCACCGACCGTGCTCGTCGACGATCTCCAACTCGCCTCGCTCGATGACAACGGCGGGCCGACACGGACGCGCTCGCCGCTGGCCTCGTCCCCGCTGATCGACGGGCTGAACACCTGCGTCGAGTCGATCGACCAGCGCGGCACCGTCCGGCCGGTCGGCGGGCGCTGCGATGTCGGCGCCGTGGAGGCCAACGACACGGTCCCTGATGCGTTCTCCTTTACCCCGCAGACCGGTGTTGATCTCGCCAGCCAACGCACGTCGAACGAGGTCACGCTCGCCGGGTTCAACCTGCCGGCAGCCATCAGCGTGACAGCAGGGACGTACTCCGTCAACGACAGCCCCTTCACCGCCGCGCCCGGTGTGATCGAAGGCGGAGACCGTCTTCGCCTACGGCACACGGCGTCCGCGGCAACGAGCACCTCCATTGTCACAACGGTCGATGTTGGCGATGTGACGGCCACGTTCACCTCGACCACCGCAGCCCCGTCACCACCCCTGCCCGACCCACCGGAACCTCCGACGCCGCCCACGCCGACGCCAGACGACGTCGACGGCGCCGTCACGATCGAGCCGGTGCGGTTGCTCGAGACCCGCGCCGGCCCAGACCTCGACACGATCGACGGACGCTTCGCCGGCATCGGCCCCAACCCCGCCGGCACCATCCTCGAAGTCGACATCGCCGGACGCCCCGGCATCCCCA
>JBCCVW010000221.1:0-7285 GCA_039194665.1 Actinomycetota bacterium | reverse complement strand
TGTCGATTGCCAGCCGTGCGTACGTGCTCTCGCACGGCGACCTCATTGCCGCTGGTACCGCCGATGAGGTCCGCGAGCGGACGGCGCTCGTCCAGGCCAGCTACCTCGGCGACGCCGCATCGCCGCCCGCTGCCGACCGGTCGCCGGCGAGGGTGGAAGCGGTCGAGGTGATGTGATGTCTCCCCTCGCCAGCCCTCGCGATCCGCAATCCACTCGTCTCACTCGAAAACACCGCAGGAGTCACGAATGAAGATCCTCGCCATTCCGGCGACGAACAGCCGCAATGGCATCAACCGTCAGCTCATGGGCTACGCCGCGACGCTGCTCGAAAGCGGCACGCTCGGCGTCGACGCCAGCGTCGAGATCCTCGACCTGAACGACTACGAGATGCCGATTTACAGCGACGAGCGTCGACACGGTGAGGGCTTCCCCGAACCGGCCCAACGGTTCCTCGACCAGATCGGCGCCGCGGATGCCGTGATCGTGTCGTTCGCCGAACACAACGGATCGTTCAGCGTCGCCTGGAAGAACGTCTACGACTGGGCGTCACGGATCGACATGCAGGTGTACCAGGGACGGCGCGTGGCGATGTTCGCCACCGCTCCCGGGCCGCGCGGTGGGCTGGGCGTGCTGGAACACGCTGCCCTCGCCGCCCCATTCTTCAGCGCCGACCTCGTTGGCACCCTGTCGATTCCCAGCTTCGGGGAGAACTTCGACGTCGAAGCCGGCGAGCTCTCCAACGCCGAGCTTCGCGCGGAGTTCATCCGGATACTCGGAGCACTCGTCGCGACGTCTGTCGCCGCGCCCTCCCACGTTTCCTGAACCCGTCGTTGGAGCGCAAACGCCGCCTCGCGTTCACGTCGAACGCCACACCACAAGGAGCCCTCGTGACCGACATCGCGAAGAAGACCGCAGCCGAGGAACTCGGCGAGCTGTTCCCCCGCCTCAAAGGCATTCCCCTCTACCTGATCGAGATGACGCCCACCAGCGCATGGCCCGATCCCGACGATCCACCGACCGACTCGATGATGCAACACCTGGTCGACCACCTCCATTGGCTCGAAGCCCGCGAACAGGACGGCACCCTCTTCCTCAGCGGCCCCATCGACGCCGACCAAGGCGTCGGCCCCGGCCTCGCCGTGTTGAACGTCGCAACGCGCGAGGAAGCGGAGCGACTTGCTGCCGACGAACCGTTCGCCCGGGCAGGGCTGCGATCGAACACCGTCCGGTCGTGGACCGTCAATGAAGGATCGATCACCGTCAACCTCAAGCTGTTCGCCAACGCCATCGACATCGGTACGACGCCGACGACCTGAGCGTTCCGCCCGTGACCGTTATCGGTCAATCGCCGGCAACGCTCAGGCGCTCGATGTCGGGTCGGCGTCAAGAGATGAGGAATGCTGCTCCGACGGCGGGGCCGTTCCGTGCAGTGCAGTGCAGCAGGCCGGTGGACCCGGTTTGCGTGAACAGGCCGCCACCAGCTCGTCCGGCTCGATCGACCTTGCCGCGCACCTTGAGCAGACCGTTGTCCGTGCCCTGGTCGGCGTCGCAGAAGATCGCCCCGCTGGTCGTGTCGACGCCACCGACCGTGAACGTCACGTCGGTCCCTTCGGCGATGCTGAACGCTTGGTGCTCGTCGCCGACTCCTGCCTCGACGACCGTCCCCGGCACGCTCACTTCGACGAGCTCGCCGGCGTCGTTGACGCCGGACCCTGCGAGGGTCGCTCCGGCCGTCGGGATCAACGCCGCGTCGGGGACGTGCGTCGAGTTGCGCCGCACGTCGAACGATGTTCCGAAGCCTTCGCAGATGAAGCGCACCGACTTGCCGGCAATGGAATACAGCCCGCCGCCGACCTTGCTGGCCCGTTGCAGCTCGTCGCCGAACACCTCCAGCGTGCCGTTGTCGCCGTTGGCGCTGCAGCGCAGGCTGCGGTCCTCAGAGGCGTTGCTCTCGTCGACGGTGACGAGCACCGGATCACCGTCTCGATGGAACCACGCCTTGTGTGACGATCCGTTGCGGGCGTTGAGCAGCGTCCCGGTCAGCGTGACGCATACCGAGCCGTCCTCGGAGCAGCCGCGAACCGACTTCAGCTGGGCCGGTACGGTCGGCGGTTGCGGATCGACGATCGGCGTGCACTCGGTTTGGGCAACGACGGTCGTCTCCGTGCCGTCGGGACATGGCTGCTGCGCAACGGAGCCGGTTACCCCGACGAAGAATCCGACGTCGGCAGGCAGGCATGCCGTCGATCCGGTCGCCGGCTGGTAGAAGCCGGGCGGGCAGGGAGTCGCCGCAGCTGCGCCCTCTGCGTCGACGAATGTTCCGGCGGGTGCGTTGGTGCACGCCGTTGCGCCGGAGGTCGAGGAGAACGTGCCGGCCGAGCAGGGCGTCGCTGTGGTGGCACCCTGCGCATCGACGAACCTGCCGGGAGGTGCTGGGTCGCACGGCTCGTTGCCCGTCGTAGAGGACGAACCCGGTGAGCACGGCACGTCGGGCGACGTGATCGCACCGCTGATGGTGTACGTGCCGATCGATCCGTACTCCGTGTAGCCGTCGCCGCCGGAGCCGCGCACCCGTAGCGAGTATTCACCGGCTGGCAGCGATAACCCCTCGAACGAGGCATCCAACCCGGTGGCCTCGGAGGTGCTCAGGGCAACGGCAGGCGGGTTGCTGGTCGCCACTTCTTGCCCGTCGCCGTCGATCACCGCAGCGTCGAGGTCGAGCATGAACGAGTACGGCGAGCGTGTGATCGCCAGATCGATCGTGTCGCCGTCGGACACCTCGAAGTTGAACCAGTCCTCGTCGCCGCCGAAGGCGACGAGGCCCGCCGCGTCGATTACCGGGGCGGACAGCGGGGTTGCTGATGTGGCGTCGTCGCCGTGATCGTCGGGCACCACGTCGACGCCCAGCTGCGAGAAGTCCTCGACCGCGAGTCCGCCCGTCGGATTGGTGAGTTCGCCGGAGATCGGTGTGAACGGCATCAGTGGCCTCGGTTCGTAGTTGGCCAGCATGAGCGGAGCGGCAATGTCGGTGGTCGGTGTCAACCAGTCGTGGTCGAGGACGATGTTGTGGGCCAGCTCGTGGGTGACGGTTGCGGAGATCATCTGCACGTCGGCCGCACGTCCCGGGCCGAACCGCTGCGGCATCGTGATCGAGGCGGGGGAGATCTCTGCGAGGCCGAGGCCGTTGCCGAACACGATCCCCTGGGCGAGGCCAATGCACAGCTGGCAGAAGTCGGTGAGGCCGCCCGATGTGCTGTTGGTGATCAGCGTCCGGACGCCCCAGGTCGAGTCGACGCTCTCGTCGAACGACGAGCGCGCGAGCGCGTCGTCGCTCGGCTCCTCCGTGGTCACGTTCACGTCCCATGACGCGAACGCTTCGCTGACGCGCAGCCAGACCGCCTGGACCACATCGAGTTCGGCGTCGCTCCAGCTGGTGCCGTCGCCGTCGAGGTCGTACGGCAGATACGTGACGTTGGCGAGTGGGATCCCGAAGATCACCGTCGGAGGGATGTCGGCCGGACTGGTGAACCCGTCGAAGTCGAGGTGGATCACGCGGTCGGAGCCTGGCCGAGAGTGGAGTTGGAACGTCTCGTCGTAGGGGAACGGCGCCGGTTCGGCAGCGACCGGATCGCCGGGTGTGCCCGACTTGATCGTCACGATGCCGAGGCCGTGGTCGTCGCCATGGTCGTGTTCGTCGTCGTGCTGTTCGTGATCGTGCTGATGATCGCCGTGGGCCTGCAGCGTGGCCGGGGTGGCCACAACCAGCGCCGCAACGATCGCGGCAGTCACCATCCCGACTCGTCGACCTGAACGTGATCGTGCGTGCATCTGTTGTGCTCCCGTCGCTCCCGACCGTGCGAGTGCCGGTCCCGGTTGGCGAGTGTGCAATCAGCGGCGCGTCACCTGCGCGTCACCGCCGCGGTGTCGAACGCCCACGCGAGTCGCTGACGTGCGGCTTGCGATGACGACGGCCGCCAGCGACACTCGACTCATGGGAGGGCGGGCGTGACGACCATCCGGGTGCTGGGCCCAGTGCACGCCATCACCGCCGACGGAACCACAGTCGATCTTCCGAGCGCCAGTCAGCGTCGGCTCCTGGCGGCCCTCGCGGTGCATCATCCGAATGCGGTCCGTTCGTCGTGGTTGTGCGATGTGCTCGAAGTGACACCGGGCGCCCTGCGGCAAACGGTGGCCAGGCTCCGGCGGGCCCTCGGCGACGCGCTGCGCACCACGACGGGCGGTTACCGCCTCGACGCCGATGTCGACGCGACCGAGGCGCTCCGCCGATTCGAAGGTGCCGACGGCGATCCCGAGCAGCTCGCTGCCGTGATCGGACTCTGGGCCGGCCCGACACTCGAGGAGTTCCGCGACGAGGCGTGGGCGATCGGCGATGTCCGGCGTCTCGACGAGGTGCGCGCCGCAGCGATCGAAGAACTCGCCGAACTGCGGCTGAACGTAGGCGACCACGACCGCGCGCTGCGCGACCTCGACGTGCACATCGCCGCCCACCCGTATCGCGATCGACCTCGCGGGGTGCTGATGCGTGCGCTCGCTGCATCGGGCCGGCAGACCGAGGCGCTCCGGGTATACCGCGAGTATCGGACGATGCTCGGCGACGAGGTGGGGACTGAACCCTCCGATGCCCTCGTCGACATCGAGCGACGGATCGCTACCGGGTGGGACGGCATCGACCCAGGTGCCTCGGGCGAGGAGGTCGGCGCGCTGCAACCGCACGACGCGCTCCTCGACCAAGCACTCGACTCGAACGTCGCCGGGGTAGGCCGCGCAGACGCGCTCACACAGCTGCTCGGGGCGGCCGACGGGTCGCTTCGCAATGGCGTGTCAGCGGTGGCGATCGCCGGCGAAGCCGGAATCGGCAAAACGACGTTGGTTGCCGACTTCGGCCGCGCCCTCGCCGGGACGTGGGATGTGGTGTATGGCCGATGCGACGAACACGTCGGCGCGCCCTTCTCTCCGCTCGACGAGATGGTCGGACGTCTCGCCGACCACCTCGCCGACGAGCAACTGACTCGCCACGCGGCGCGCCATGGCGGCGACTTGTTGCGGCTCGTTCCGGCGCTTGCAGATCGGCTGGAGGCGAGCGAGGCGCCGCCGAGCGATGAGCGCACGGCTCGACAGTTGCTGTTCGATGCGGTGACCGACGTGGTCGCTCGTTCCGCCAGCGCCAGACCGGTCGTGTTCGCGCTCGACGACATCCAATGGTCGGGGCCGGCGGTGACGCTGTTGCTTGGACACCTCGCCCGCCACCTCGGGTCGGCTCCCGTGCTGTTCGTATTGACGATCCGAACGACGGCCGACCCGCTGCCCGATCATGTCCGCGATCTGCTCGCCGACCTGGCCCGCGAACGGCTCGACCACATGGATCTCACCGGCCTCGAGCGAGACGAGCTCGCCGCACTGGTGCGCGCACGAGTCGACGGAACACAGCGACGCGATGTCGCGCAGGTGGCCGACCTGCTCCATGACGAAACGGCCGGCAATGCACTGTTCGCTGATCAGCTGCTGGCGCATTGGATGCAGTCGGGGCGACTGACACTGAACGACACCGACGTGCGAGTGGCGCGCGCGCGTGACGTGGACGTTCCGCCGACGGTGCGGGATCTCGTGTGGCAACGGGTTCGCTCACTCGGCGATCGCGCCGACGACATCCTCTCGGCCGCCGCCGTGATCGGTGCTGTGTTCGACGAGGCGACGTTGACGGCGATGACGGAGTACGACGACGAGTCCGTCGTCACGCTGCTCGATCGAGCGATCGCTGCCGGGGTCCTCGTCGAGGACGCCGGCGCAGTGCGGTTCGCCCACGCTCTCGTGGCACATGCACTCGAGACAGATCTCCGCTCCCGGCATCGACGCATGCTGCACAGCCGTGCGTACGACGCCCTGCTCAGTACCCACCGTGCGACGCGCGAACTCGCGCCACGACTGGCGCATCATGCGCAGCTCGCCGATCGCAGCGCCGACCTGCTCGACCGTGCCATCGAGGCCGGCGATCTTGCGCTCGCCGACCTGGCGCCCGACGAAGCCACCCGCTGGTACACCATTGCCCTCGACGTTGCGGCGCAACTCGATCGACCTACGGCGGTGCGCGCGGATCTCCTCGTTCGCCTCGGCGAGGCACGGGCGTTCGCCGGGCACCCCAACGCGATCGAGGCCCTCACCCAGGGCGCCTCCCTGGCCGCCGACGCGGGCGCAGAGTCGGTACTGGTACGTGCAGCGCTGCTCGCTGATCGCGGGACGATGGTGCTCGGTCAACCGTCGGAGGATCAGTTGGCGCTGATGGAGCGCGCCTTGCGTGCCAGCGACGACGCCGACCTCGCCACGCGTGCCCGGCTCACCGCTTCGGTTGCCCAA
The DNA here is from genome assembly GCA_039194665.1 of Actinomycetota bacterium. Lineage (GTDB taxonomy): Bacteria > Actinomycetota > Acidimicrobiia > Acidimicrobiales > Ilumatobacteraceae > JABSQH01. The sequence continues at coordinate 913 of JBCCVW010000221.1, read as the reverse complement.
CGACTCATTCGCACCGATCGGGCACGCGACCGGAGGGCCTTGGCGGAAGAGGCGCTCGAACTGGCCCGAGCGACGGAGGACCCCGAAGTGTTCGGAGCGGTCGCAGTGCGCGTGCTGCACGCGTTGTGGGCACCCGGAGCAGCACAGCGGCGGCACCAACTGGCGCATGAGGCCACGACCGCCGTCGCCCACATCGACGATCCCGACCTGGTGTTCCTCGCGTTCTTCGCCGCCTACGGTGCCGCGGTCTGTGCCACCGACGACGAAGCGGCGCGCGATTGGGCGGCGAGGGTTCGCGAGGTCGCCGACGACGTTCGCGATCCCCACCTTCGCTGGGCGCTCGGCGTCCTGGACGGGTTCGAGGCAATCATGGAGGCGCGTTTTGACGAGGCCGAGCGCATCGTGGCGGAGACCGCCGATCGCGGTGTGCAGTTGGGTGCCGAGGCAACGATCGTCGTGTTCACGGGCCAGAGCTTCGTGCTCGGGACGTACATGGGCCGTCACGCGGAGTTGCTGCCGATCGTGGAGCAAGGGCTCGACACTCCTGATGTGGAGCTGACGTTCCGGCTGGCCCATGCCATCGTCAGTTGCGAGACGGGGCAGACGGACCATGCCGCGGCGCTGCTCGGATCGGTGATGCGCGGCGAGGTGGAGCGGACGCCGATCGACGTGATTCGCCTGACCGAGGTGCTCGGCCTCGTCGTCGTAGCGCTCGAACTCGGCGATGCCGACGCCGCTGCCTGGCTGCTTCCGCAGGTCGAGCCATTCGTCGACGAGGTGTCGTTCAACTCCATCACCTCGCACGGCCCGGTCGCCGCCTATGTCGGCAAACTCCTGTCGGTGCTCGGCCGCCCGGGTGAGGGCGCGCCACCGCAGCTGGTCGCGCGGGCGGGACCCCAACGCTTCGGCGGGG
>JBCCVW010000220.1:0-7338 GCA_039194665.1 Actinomycetota bacterium | reverse complement strand
TGTCTGACACCCTGTTACGGGCAAGCCGTAACAGGGTGTCAGACACCGGCGTTACAGTACGGTCGGCGCGGTGAATCGGACCGATCGGCTGTACGCGCTGGTCGAGGAGTTACGCGGCGCCGCACCCGACTACCGCAGCGCCAGCCAGCTCGCCGAACACTTCGAGGTGTCGACACGCACGATCGAGCGCGACCTCTCGGCGCTGCAACAGTCCGGGGTACCGATCTACGCGGTCACCGGGCGGCGCGGCGGCTACGCACTCGACACGGCCCACACGCTCCCGCCGCTGAACTTCTCGGCGGGCGAGGTTGCGGCGATCGCCACCGCGCTCGCCGCGCAGCAGAACGGTCCGTTCACCGCGTCGGGGCGCGCCGCGCTGCGCAAGATCCTTGCGGTACTCGGTGACGTCGACGCGCGGCAGGCGCGCGAGCTCGCCGAGCGAGTGCACCTGTACGACGTTGCGCCGCCGCGTCCGCGACCGCCCTCGGTGGTCGAGCACGCCATCGTCAACCGACGGGTGCTCACGCTCGACTACACCGATCGCAACGGCGCCCCGACCGATCGCATCGTGGAGCCGCTCGGGGTGGTCGGCGTGGCCCCCAACTGGTACCTCTGGGCCTGGTGTCGCCTGCGCGACGCGCCGCGCGCGTTTCGGCTCGACCGCATCAACGGTGCCGTGATGCACGACGAGGTGGCGCCGATGCGCCATCTCGACCCAGCCGTCGACCGGTATCCCCACGCCGCTGGACGCAGCCTGCTGGGCGACGACTGAACGTCTCGACGCCGTCAACGCGCCTCGCCTGCGGGAATGTTGCGAAACACCGACACGACGCTGTCGCCGGCGAGGTGCACCGTGGCCCGCATGACCAACACCAGCACGAATACCAGCACCAGCCCAACACTCCCCTCCACCGCCCAACCCGCGCCAGTGACCTGGTTCGAGATCCACACCGCCGACCGCGAACGAGCCGAGCGGTTCTATGGCGACCTGTTCGGTTGGCGGTTCGACCACTCGATGCCCGACTACTCGATGATCGACCTCGGCGCCGATGCCCCACACGCGGGCGGCATCGCCGACACCAAGGGCGAGTCGCCCGCGGCAGCGATCTTCCATGTCGAGGTACCGGACGTGGACGCATCGTGTGCGGCGATCACTGCGGCTGGTGGATCAGTCGTCGTCCCCACCCAGACCACACCGATCGGATTGCAGTTCGCCTACGTGGCCGACCCCGACGGCAGCATGTTCGGCGTGTTCCACCCGCCGAGCGAGTGAGCCCGCGTCCTCCTGTTCCCCGCTGTTCACAAGTGAACTATGTTGGGCAGCGGGGAAAGGAGGACGACATGGTCGAGTTCTCTACGCAAGCCGACGTGCTGCTCGGTTCCGATGCGGTCGCCCATGTGTGGACCAACAACGCCGACGGCACACCGCAGGTGTCGGTCGTGTGGGTCATCGCCCACGGTGACGAAATCGTGTTCGGCACCGACGCAGCGAGTCAAAAGGCCAAGAACCTGGCGCGTGACGATCGCGTCGTCATGTCGATCGAAGACACCGAACGCAACGAACGTGGCTTCCAGCGACATCTCGTGGTGCGCGGTCGGGCGACCGTCGAGCACGGCCCCGATCCCGGGCTGATGGACCGGCTGGCCAACAAGTACCTCGGCCTGCAGCGCCATCCGCTGGCGCTGCGCGACTCGCCGACCAGCGTGGTCGTGCGGGTGAACGTGGAGCGGATCAGCGGGGTCGGACCATGGGTCGACGAGGAGGTGCCCGCAGCGCACTAGCGGGTCAGGTCACCTCGATCCGTTCAGTCGCGTTCGGGCGTTCGTCGCCGCTTATTCAGCGGCCCACTTCGCGACGATGCCCGGAGCCCGGCCGTCCTCCCACAGGACCCTGTGTCCGCCATCGAGCAGGGCGATCGACGAATTCGGGATGCGCATCGCCAGCGCAAGCTGACGATCGATGGGTGCGATGCCGTCCCACACGCCGCCGAGCACGAGCGTTGGGGCCCGCACCTCGCTGAGGCGTGCGCATGTGTCGTGCTGAAGACGTGCGGCGAGCTGCGCACGCGAGCCCATGGGCTGACCCTCCGTGGCGGCGGTGAGCGACTCGAACGCAGTCCACTCTCGATCCCAATCAGCGCACGCCTCGGGGTTCGCACGTTGCCAGTCGTCGTCGCGGCGCGTGTCCCAGAGGGCGAGGGTCCGGCTTCGACGCTCAGGAGTTGGCAAGCCGGCGAGCTCGTTCACCGGGAATGATGAGCCGCCGTCACCGCCGCTGGAGGTGCACACGAGCCCGAGACGACCGACGCGTGCGGGGTGTCGCAGCACGAACTCTTGGGCCACCATTCCGCCGAAGGAGTAGCCGACGACGGGAACCTCACCCAGCTCCAGCATCACGACGAGGTCGCGTGCGTCGTCGGCATAGTCACCCATCGTGTACGGGCCGACCGGTTTGGCGCTCGAACCGAGTCCCCGCTGATCGTACGACCACACGGTGAACTGCGACGTCAACTCGTCGAAGAATGGCGAAACGGCATCGTGTCGCAGTAGGTCACCGTCGGTCCCGCCGACGAACAGCAGGTTGGGGCCGTGGCCCGCCTTGGCGACGAGGAACTGCAAACCAGACGGCGTCGTGATGCGATCGAATTCGACGTCCGCGCTGTGGTGCGACACCATCGCCTCAGAGTACGCCGGCGCGGCCTGGCGCCATTGCGGGTACCGGCTCGCGCTACGTCGCGGCGAGCGGGTCGGACGGGTCGCCGCGCTCGGCCCACACGTCGAGCAATCGTTGTGCGGCAGCGAGGTACAGCCCGGCGGCGTCGGGATCGAACGCTGCGGCGTCGAACGTCGCCAGGACGTACTTCACCACATGGGCATCGTGGCTCGTCGCCGCCGCGGTCGCCAGGTCGTGCTGGGTGGAGTGCGGACGGCCGAGTTCCACATCGACCCGCTCGAGCGGGCGGCTGGCGAGCGCCGCGCGGAACGCGGCGACGTGTGTCGCGGCCATCGCCAGGAGACGGTCGGGATTCTGGCTTACCGGCGCCAGTCCGAGGAGTGCCTGCGGAAGGGTCAGGCAATGCGTCCATCCGTAGGGGGCGTGGTCGGGAGGTTCGGCGAGCATCGACGCGGCGGCCACCCGCAACACAGCACGCGCAGCGTCGGTGCTGTACCGCCCAACAGATGCTCCGAGCGCCTCGGTGATCTCCGCGTTGTGGTCCACCTGTTGCAGCAGGGGGTGAATGAAGTCGCTCCCGGGCAGGCCGAGCAACGGGACGCTGCGCAGGCACTCGTCGAGCGACTCCAGCGAGGCCGACGAGGCCGCTCGGTGTTCGTCCAACCAGTGCACCCGCCAGTCCGGCGCCTGTGCGAGCGAGCGGGCGAGCGGCCGCAGGAGCGATGGAGTGAGCTCACCACGCGGGCTGACGCGCCGCAGGTGATACAGGAATATCGGCGCGTGTGCCGCCGCCGCAGTGCGCGGCGCTACGTCGTCGACGAGTGCTACGGCGAGCTGGCTCGGTTGCGCACCTCGTGAGACTGCAGTTGCCGCGCGGTCGACGTCGTCGAGGTCGCCGGCCGTCACCGCATCGAGCAGCCACTGCTGCGGGTTGGCGCGGTTGGGCAGGTCCGCGACGTCATCGGTCAGGTCGTCGATCGGCGGACCGAACGCCTCGTACTGCGCGGCGATCGCCACAAGGTGTTGGCGGGCGAGAGTGCGTTGATCCGGGGCGACGAACGGCAGCAGGGCGAGTCGCGCTTCGAGCTCGAGCGGCGCGTGCAACACGAACGAGTCGGCTGGATCTCGACGGGGCACGTGGACGACGTCGGCGACCGCCGCCGAGATTTGCGAGTCGGACCATTCGTCGAGGCCGCGGCGTGCGTATTCGTCACCCACCTCGGACACGGCGATGCCGTGAACAGCGGTCCGGGCGTCTTGTGCAGCGGCGAGCGAGGGCGTCATGCAGCCGACCGTACGACTTCAACAAAACTTGAAGTCAAGCGCCAATGCGCGATTTCTACGCACCCTCGCCAGCATCGGTACCGAACCCCGGACGACCAGACCGTGTGTCGATGTCTTCGAGCTCCTGGAAGAGCGTCAGCTGCAAACCCGCGGGCCCGTTGAGACGCGAGTTGAGCGAGCGCCAGGGCGTCTCGATCGGTTCGGCGATCACTTCTGCTCCGGCCGACCGCAACGCGTCGGTCGTGGCTGCTGCATCGACGACTTCGAACGCAACTCGGATGGTCCGGCTCGGGCGCCCACCGGCCTCCACCTGGTCGATCATTCGTTTCTGCGCCGGGTTCGCCAGCTCGAGCGTGGCCCGTCCTGCGTCGAGGATGACGACGCGTGCGTCGCCGTCACCGGTGAAGGCCGCCTGTTCGGGCAATCCGAGCACGTCTCGATAGAAGTGCACTGCGGCGTCGTAGTCCTCGGCTTCCACGACGAGCCGGAGCTGCGCCACCGGCTGGGACGGATTGGTCGTACTCATCGTGTCGACCGTACGCACTCACGGCGACCGATGCATCCGCTGTTTCGATGTGCGATCAGCAGGTCGTGCCGTAGAACAGGATCACGTCCATGCGGGCGTTGGCCGTTGCACCGAGGCTGGCCGCGCCGAAGATGCACTTCTTCTTGGGGTCGACCATCGCGCCGCCGTGATCGACGAGCCCGGCGTTGTTGTTGTGTTGACGGCCCGATGCCGTACGCCGGGCCACCTCGTGGGGCGACCAGAATCCATCCTCGTCGTCGTCAGCGGTGGCGTGATGGCTGACGATGCCAACAAGCAATGTGCCGCCGTGTTGTTCGGCGGTACCGCCGCCGACGATGTCGCCGCGATCGCCGAATCCGCCGTGCGACGTCTCGATGCCCAACACGGTCGCCTGCAGGTCGACCATCTGTTCGTCGGTCCACATGCGCAGCGGCTCGATGCCGCGCGCCTGACGCTCGCAGTTGGCATACAGCATCAGGTAGAAGGCGACTTCCCACATCGTCTGGCCGTCGACGTATTCGTCGTCGAGGCGCTCACCGACGAACCCGGGATTCGGCGACGGCTCCACGGTGTGCAGGTCGACGAACTTGCACTTGGCCTCGCCCGGGTTCGTCGCATCGGCGAGAAACTCGTACGGCACGGCGATCGGATTGTTGCGGTAGCCCATGCGCACCGCTGGCTCGGTGATCTGTGCCGCCGTGTGGATCTGCTCGACCCGCTCGACGTCGTCGGCGACCACCGTCGACATCGACACGCCCGTGGCGACAACGAGCCCGGCGATCAGCACGCCCCATCGACCGCCGCGGCCACTCCAGCTCGTTTCACGACGCGTCGACGACCTCAGCACGCCCCTGTATCGGCACCGCTGCGCCAGACCTTGAGCACATCCCGCACCTCACCGAAACCCTGTCGTCTCGCCGCGCCTCGCGCCGGATTTCGCGAACAGAACGGGTGACGTCAGTGTTGTGAGGCCGCGGACACCGGGTCTTCCTTGGCCCAGGCGTAGTGCATCCGGCCGTGGTCCGCGTTGGCGGCCATGATCGCGCCGACCGTGCCATCGGCCCAGGGAGCTCCCGGGATCGTCGACTGCAGGTCGTCGTCGGACAGCTCGGCCAACAGTGCCAGCGTGTCGGCGCGCACTGCTTGGCCGATGCGCACGAGCTCGATGAATGGCTTGCCGCTGTGTTCCGCCTTCCATTCCTCGGTCCACGAGTGGATCGAGGCCATGATCTCCTCGATCGACTGGGCGGTCCCGTCCTCACGCACCCGTGCTTCGAGCCCGCGCTCCCCTGCCACGTGGCGACGGAACATCGCGTTCCAGTTCTGCTCGATCAGTGTGGTGTGCACGAAATGATCGGCGAACGACCACCGACTGTCGGGGTCGTGCTCGCTGAACGTCCGCGGCGCATTCAGCTCGTCCTCGGACATCTCGCCGAGTCGCTCCAGGAGCCACGCCCGGTCACGGTTGAGCTTGATCTCGATCTCGATGCGGTCCACGTCGTCGACCGTACAGCGCGACTTCTCGGTGCCGAGAGCTGCGCCGACCGCAAGCGAGAACCCGAGAAGTGGGGCAACGAGAAGTTGTGTCACGATGCCACTCGGGTGGGCACTGAGCAGTCATGGGCAACGTTGTGAGGCTCGACGAAGAGAGCCACTCAGACGCCGCGGTGCGGTTCCAGACGATCTACGAACGGCACTACGGCCACATTCACGCATACTGCCGACGGCGAGTCGCCCCCGAGCGGGTCGACGACGTGGTCGCCGAGACGTTCCTGACCGCCTGGCGACGGCGCGACGACCTCGACGAGCGGAGCGACGCCTTGCCGTGGCTGTACCGCGTGGCGTATCGGGTTGTGGGCCACCAGTGGCGAGCGAACAGCCGGCGCCGCCGTCTCGATGAGCGACTGAGCGCGGTACGCCCGACCACGGACGTCTCGCCCGAGGACGCCACGGTGCACCGCGAGGAGGTCGATCGGGTACTCGCAGCAGCACAGCAGCTCCGACCCGACGACGCCGAGCTACTGCGGCTGGCGACGTGGGAGCGCCTGGCTCCGCGGGAGATAGCGACGATTTTGGACATCTCCGCGAACACGGTGAGCAAACGCATCCAGCGGGCCAAGGAGAGCTTGGCCCACGAGTACGAACGTCTCGAACGCACCAGCGAACGACGAACCACCGACCTCGGGAAGGGAGGCACATCATGAGCAACGTCGACCGCGTGACCGATCTGTTCGCCAGCGCCAACCCGGTGCCTGCAGGCGACACCGTGACAACTGCTCCGCCGCCGATCGCATGGGATGAGGTTCCTGACCAGACGACCACCGAACCGGCAATGCCCGTGGAGGAGCCGCCGGCGCCGGACGAGTCCGGACAACGCCGACGTACATGGGTGTTTGCTGCGGCCGCCGCACTCATCGTTGCGCTGGTGGCCGGCGTGGTCGCCATCGGCACGCGCGACGACGGTGAGACTCCCCCGGTGCAAACCGTCGCGCCGACGGTGCCCACGACCGCGGCCGGACCGGACGACGAGACACAAGCAACCGCGCCCGCAACGACCGTAGACGCCGAGCCCGACGTGACGTTGCCGGCGGTGCCCCCGCCGGACCCGTCGACAGCGCCGGCCACCACCACCCCCGAGCCGACCGAACTCGAGTTCATCGGATCGTTCGGCGACGTGTCGGCGGGCGAGCGGTACTCGTCGAGCTTCCTCGGGGTCGACGTCGAGTTCGAGCCGCCGCGCGACATGTTCCTCCCCACCCACCGGGCAGGGGTGATCTTGATGATCGACGGCTTCAACAACGGTGTCTTCTTGCCTGAAACCGGAGTGGCGCTCGGACTGACCCGCTGGGGCGGT
>JBCCVW010000219.1:0-7346 GCA_039194665.1 Actinomycetota bacterium | reverse complement strand
CGCTTCACCTTCACCGGGTGCAGGTGGTACAGCACCGAGTTCATGATCACGTAGCTGCGGTTACGCGGGCTGTCGGTGTAGCCCTTGCGGAAGATCGAACCCGGCCGGAAGATCGAGTTCCACGCCTGGCTGCCCTGCACGGAGTCGACCGTGGAGTTGACCCGGTCTTTCACCGTCGGCCGAGGATTGTCGTCGATGATCTTTGCCATGACCTACCGCTCCCCGGCCACGGAGGCCGCGTGCGGGCGCTCGCTCGCTGGCGCTCGCTTCGCTCGCATCGTTGCTGCTTCTCTCATCAGGTTCTCAGAGCCTCATTCCATAGCCGTAGCCATGGTTGTTGGTTCGCACGTGGGAGTTGCCCGCCGACGTGGCGGTGCCGGCCTTCCCGAGGATGATCACCCCGGTCGGACAGCGGTCGACGCACAACGCACACCGTGTACAGATGTCGTCGTCGATCGTGAACATGAACGCGTCGGATGGGTCGGTGCCCGGCTGCTCGGTGCCCACGGCCTCGTCGACCGCATCGACCGACACCATATGGATGCACTTCCACGGGCAGATGTCGACACAACCCTCGCACGCGATGCACTCGGTCTGGTCGATGTGAATGAACTGCTTCGGCTTGACCGCCCGCGTCAGGTAATCCGCGTCGACTTCCACCAACGTGTAATCGTCGGTGTACGGCATCATCGGCGGATTCGCGTCAGTCTTTGCCATGGAGCTAGGCCTTCTTCACCAGGGGGCGGCCGTAGGTCGAGGTGGGCAGTTCCTTCGGCTTGACGTCGCCGCGCTTCTGCCACCAGATGGCCAGGTACACGAACAGTCCGATGAACACGAGGTGAATCAGCACCACAATGATGTCGCGCACCGCCTCGTACTGCAGCGTGATCGGGTTCCACCCGCCCGCCGACTGCGGTTTGAGAATTCCACCGGGGCCGAACAGCAGCTTGTCGCGCGACCACTCGAGGTTCTTGTCGGCATGGTCGATCCATTGGTGCGGCACCATGCCGAACGCCAGGAACAGCACCCCGAAGATGTAGGTCGAACCGAGCATCGCTTCGCCCCACGAGAACGGCGCGTCCAACGGGCGACGCTTGCCGTACGGGATCACCAAAAGCGACAGGACCACCGTCGCGACGAACGACGCGATGAAGGCCTGGTTCATCCCCGGCCATTCGAGGACGTCGATGGCGATCATTGCGGTCATGGTACTTGGCGGCCTCCCGTGGACGAAGTCTGGCACGAGAGTCTCGCGGGTCCGCCAGGTTGTGCGTAAGTTCTCCGAACGCCGCCATGACACCTGGTTGACTATTTGTGATCGCAATCACGATTTGCTGCCGGTGATTTCTCCTCGGGACGCGACCGACCTCTATCATCGGCGCAGTGACCGAGATCCCCGAACACTTGCTGAAGCGGTCCCGCGAACGTCGTGCGGCGATCGGCAAGGGCGGCGACGACGGTGGCGACAGCGCCCCCGCCGCCAGCGAGTCTGCGGCGACTCCCGCACCGAGCGCGTCCACCCCGGCTACCCAGGCCGCCGCCGCTCCACCGGCTGGCCCGCCTCCCCGCACTGTTGCGCCCGAGCCAGCTGCGCCCCCGCCGCCCGAGCCCGATGCGCCCTACGTGGTGGCGGCCAAGCGGCGGAAGAAGATTCCGTTCTGGGCGATGGCCACCCTGTCGCTCATGCCGCTGTGGGCGTTCATCTACGTTCGTTCGGTCACCGAGCCGCCCGAGGTGGTCGAAGGCCCGCTCGGGCTCGGCGAAGAGATCTACGGGAACTGTGCTAGCTGCCACGGCGGCGACGGCGGCGGCGGAGTCGGGTACGCCTTCTCCGGCGGCGAAGTGCTGCTCTCCTACCCGAACATCGAAGACATGATTCGCTACGTGTACTACGGGACCGAGGGCTACAACGCCGAGGGCGTGGAGATCCCCGGCAATCCCGACCGGCCAGGCGGCCCACACGTGACCGGCGCACTCGGCGTGATGCCCGCGTTCGGTGGACAGCTCACGCCGTACGAGATCATCGGAGTGGTGTGTCACGAGCGGTACACGCTCGGCGGCGCCGACCCGACCTCCGAGGAGTTCGCCGACGAGTTCGACACGTGGTGCAGCGAAGACGCGCCGGTGTTCGAGGCCGTTCAAGGCGGCACCTACGACTACACCGAGGAGAGCCTCGGTGAGATGGCCGACTTCGACATCACTCCGGTCGGGCCCGTTCCGATCCCCGGCTCGCCCTGATCGCACCGGGACGACAGACCGGACGATCCACCCCGTCATGACCGCCGATGTCCTGGTGGTCGGTGGCGGTCCCGCCGGTGCCGCCGTCGCCATTCGGCTGGCTCGCGCCGGACACGCCGTCACCCTGATCGAGAAGCGACCGACGCCACGTCACAAGTCGTGCGGTGATGCGCTCACCCCCAGGGCGGTCGGCGAACTCGACCGCCTCGGCGTCGACCCGATCGCGCTCGGTGGACAACGCACCATCGGAGTGCGACTGCGCGACGGCGATCGCCAACTGCAGGTGCGCTGGCCCGAGCACCCTGAGTTCCCCAGCACCGGCGCCGCGCTTCGCCGCCCAGTGCTCGACGAGCATCTCCGGCACGCCGCACGTCAGGCCGGCGCCGAGGTGCTGATGGGGCACGAAGCCGTGGCGCCGGTGGTCGATCGGGGGTTGGTCCGCGGTGCCCACACCGTGCTCGACGGAGGAACGACTCGCGACGTACTCGCCCGCTTCGTCGTGGTGGCCGACGGTGCGAACAGCCGCTTCGGACGCGCCCTCGGAACCACGCGCGACCGCGAGTGGCCATACGGCATCGCCGCCCGCACCTACTTCACGAGCCCGGCGGCGTCGGTGCCCTGGGTCGAGTCGATGGTGCGACCCCGCAACGCGGACGGCCGACGCGTCAGCGGCTTCGGCTGGGTCGTCCCGGTCGGCGACGGTACGGTCAACGTCGGCGCCGCGATGTTGTCCACCTACCGCGATGTGCGTTCGGTCAACGCGCTCAAGTTGCTCGACCACGTTGCGCACGACGCTGCCGACCGGTGGCAGTTCGATCCGTCGCAGGAGCTGAAGTCGCCGACCCGCTTCCGTGTGCCACTGGGCGGGTCGGTTGGACCAAAGATGGGGCCGACGTTCCTCGTCGTCGGCGACGCGGCCGGCTCGGCCAACCCGCTGAGTGGCGATGGTGTCGACGCCGCCCTGCTCACCGCCCGATTGGCCGCCAGCGTTCTCGACGACGCACTGGCCTCCGGGAGTGCGGCCACCCTGCAGCGCTACCCCACCCTGCTCGACGCTGAACTCGGTCGGTACCAACACGTCGGACGCCTCGCGGCCCGGGTGCTCGGCAGCCCAACCATCGCCAGCGCGTTGCTCCGTGGCGCGATGCGCAGCCCGAACGCGATGGCTGGCGTGTTGCGTATCGGCACCAACGAGCTCCGTGCCGAACGCACCGGTGGTGCCGAGCGGGCCTACGCCCTCGCTGCGGCAGCCTCGCGCCTCGCACCGCGCTGGTAGGACGTGTCGATTGGTCCGCCCTCACCGCAATTCGCAACACCACATGTTCGGTCGGGCGCACCGCCTGCAACGGTTCCCTGGCGGTCGCTCGTTGCGGCCTGACCGTACGCATGCGCACTCGCCACGTTGTTACTCGCCGCTCCGAGCGCGCCGCAGGACTGCGGGCACCCGCAAGGTGACCACCGACAGCGCCAGGATCACCGGGTAGATCTCGAGACGTCCGAGCAGCATCTGCCCCATCGCGACCGCCCGACCGAGTCGCGGGATCGACAAGAAATCGTTGGCGTGATCGAGTTCGCCAAGGCCCGGGCCAACGTTGCCGAAGGCGGTGGCCGACGAGGAGAACGACGTGATCATGTCTGGACCGGTCATCGAGATCAGCACCGCACCGCCGCCGAAGATGGCCAGCGCCAACAACATGAACCCGACCACTCGGCGGGCGACGTCGTCGGTGAGAATGCCGTTGCCAACGCGCACTGGGCGCACCAACTTGGGATGCAGGTGCCGCAAGGCCTCCCGATGGGCGAAGCTGGCCACCGCCATCACCCGCACGACCTTGACGCCACCGGCAGTCGAACCCGCCATGGCGCCAAGTGGCATCGCGATCAACAACAACAGCTGGGCGGTCTGGCTCCACAGCCCGTACTCGGTGGTGACGTATCCGGTCGTCGTGATCGTGGCCACGGTGGTGAACAACGACTCACGAAAGCTCGCCGCCTGTCCGCCGTCGGCGCCCGAGGCGACGAACGCCCACAGGGTGATCAACGCCACGATCGCGAGGTACACGCGCAGCTCAGTCGAGTGCAGCAGCGGCTTCGGATCGCGGCGTAGCGCGCGGTAGTAGAGCGTGAAGCTGCCGCCGGCGAGGAACATCGCGACGATGCAGATCCACTCGATCGCCGCGGAGTCGAAGTGGCCGATCGAACCCTGATACGGCGAGAACCCGCCCGTCGACACCGTGGTGAAGCTGTGGGAGACCGCGTCGTAGAGATCCATCCCGGCCACGGCGTATGCGCCGGCCAGCACGATCGTGAACCCGACGTAGACCGCCCACAGCCGGCGCGCCGTCTCGCGCACTCTGGGTGTCAGCCGCTCGCCGGTCGGCCCGGGCGCCTCCGCCGCCAGCAGGCTCATCCCGCCGGAGCCCACCGTTGGTAGCACCGCCACGACCAAGACGATCACGCCCATGCCGCCCATCCACTGCGACGTCGACCGCCAGAACAACAGGCCCTTGCCGGTCGCTTCGATGTCTGGAGTGACCGTGGCGCCGGTGGTGGTGAACCCCGAGATCGACTCGAACAGTCCGTCGTCGAAACGGTCGAAGTGACCGGTGATGAGGTAGGGGATGGCACCGATGAGCGCCATCGCCACCCAGGCGACGGTGACGGTGATGAACACGTCGAGGTTGCGGATCTGCTTCGGCACGATCGTCGCCCGCCAGAGGAACGAACCGATCGCCCAGATGACCAACCCGCTGGCGAGCAGCGGCCAGACGTCGGGACCGCCGTCGATGACGTCGACGACGCCGGAGACGAAGATGCCCACCCCGACCACAGCGAGTGTGAGTCCGACCACGTTGAACAGCAGCGTTGGCCGGCGGCGCGGCGCCAGGAGCCGTTCACCCCGCGTCCCGAGCCACGACACGCGACCGTGCGAGCGCATGACCGAGGTCATCGGTCGACCATCACGTCGCGCCTGAGGGCGGCCATCACGTCAGAAGTGACGGCGGCGATGTCGGGCGCGACGGCGATCATCACGCGGTGAACACCCGACGCGTGGCAGGCAGCGCGTCGGGCCGGGAGAACACGACCACGTTGTCGGCGGCGGCGAGCTCGGTACGTCCGCGCACGATCTCGGCTGAGCCGTCTGGTCGAATCACCGCGCCGAGCAGCACGCTCGGTGGCAGATGCAGCTTGGCGACAATGGCCCCGTCTGCGGCGCTGTCCGGCTCGATGGTGAACTCGTTGACCTCGATGTCGCTCTCGAGAAACGTCGCCACCGAGGCCGTGCCGCCGCGAATGTGGCGGAGTACGGCGTTGGCCGACGCGGTACGCGGGCTCAACGCGGCGTCGATACCGAACTGCCGAACGAGCGGGAGCAAGGCCAGGCGGTGCAACACCGCCACGGTGAACGCGTCGCCCTCGGCGCCGGCGTAGGCGCAGGCGAGAACGTTCGACGCATCGTCGCCGGTCGCGGCGATCACCAGATCCATCTGCCCGATCGACTCCTCGAGCAGCAGCTCGGTGTCGGTGATGTTGCCCTGCACCACGGTGACGCGCGGCAGACGCTCGCTGAGCGACGCCGCCCGCTCCGGATCGTGCTCGACGAGCACGATCGTGGCCCCTTCGGCCTGCAGTCGCTCGGCGACGCGCGAGCCGATGGCGCCGCCGCCGAGCACCATCACCCGCTGGGCCTGTCGCGACTCGGTGCCGAGCAGCGCCATCACCTCTCGCCTCGCGGTCCGCTTGGCGAGCACACGCACGTGATCGCCGGCTTCGAGCACCTGGTCGCCACGAGGGATCACGGTTTCGCCGTCGCGCGTCAACGCGCCAAAGAGGAACTCCCAGTTCGGCTCGTATTCCTGCCCGACGTCGGCGAGATCGCGGCCGACCAACACGGACCCTTCGGAGATCACTGCGCCCAACACGAGTAGATCGCCACCCGACATCGGGTACACCTCGTCGGCTCCGCCGACGTGGGCCAGTTCCATGATCTCGTCGGCCGTGTCGGCATCGGGGTCGATGATCACATCGGCCTGCATCGCTTCGAGCAGGTGCGAGCCCTGCGGGCCGCGTAACTCCTCGGTTTGGATGCGCGCCACCGTCTGCTCCACCCCGACGTTCTTGGCGAGGAGCGAGGCGATCAGGTTGACCTCGTCGTTCTGTGTCACGCCAGCCAGCAACGACGCCCGCTCGACCCCCGCAGCGCGCAGCACCGACGGCACGGTGGCGCTGCCGACCACCACCTGGACGTCGAGTTCGGCACCGATCGCTGCGGCGATTGCCGCGTCCTGCTCGACCACGACCACGTCGTTGCCTTCAGCGCCGAGGCGCTGAGCGAGGTACCAACCCACCTCGCCGGCACCGACGATGATCACGCGCATTCCCTCAGCCTGCCCGATCGGGTCGTGGCGTTCGCGATTTCAGGCGCGAGCAGACACCGACGGCGTGCTGGCAACGGTGTCGAGCAACGCTGCGGGTGCGGCGCGCAGTCCGTCGGCGACGTCGCCCGGCGGGAAGTCGTCGCATGCCGATTGGGCAACGACGACGTGCTCGTGGGCGGTGGCGATCGCCGAGGCCACCCCATCGTGGGTGCGCACGATGTCGAGCGCCGCGTCACGCTGCGCGGCGTCGAGCGGAGCACCCAGCATGTTGGCCAGGGCCCGGCCACCGTCGGTGTCGGCCGTCAGCGTGCGCAGCACTGGCAACGTGTAGACGCCCTCGACCATGTCGTGTCCCGCCGGCTTGCCGAGCTGCTCGTCGGTGGCGACGATGTCGAGTACGTCGTCGACGATCTGGAACACCGTGCCGTAGGCGTTGCCGTATGCGGTGAGCGCGTCGATCAATGGTCGCTCAAGGCCGGCGACGATCCCCCCGATGCGCGCCGCGGTGCCGTACAACGACGCCGTCTTCCCGTGGATCGAGGCGAGATAACTCTGCTCGGTGCGCGACGTGTCGTAGGTGTGCCGCAGCTCTTCGATCTGTCCTTCGCACAACCAGCCGATCGTGCGCGCCAACAGGCCCGCCACCTCGGTGCCGAGCGAGGCCGCGATCTCTGACGCCCGCGACAACAAGAAATCGCCGGCGAGGATGGCCTGCAGGTTGCCCCACTT
>JBCCVW010000218.1:0-7353 GCA_039194665.1 Actinomycetota bacterium | reverse complement strand
TCTTCTTGGTGACGTACGTGTACCCGGTGCCGGCCGTGCTGCGCAGCTTGATGATCGGCCGCTTGTCTTTGCTTCCGCTGGCCATCAGACCTTCACTCCCTTGCGTCGCAGCTCGGCGACCACCGACTCGATACCGCGGCGATCGACGGTTTTGATCGCCCGCGCCGACAACCGCAGACGCACGTAACGACGCTCCGAGGGTAGCCAGAAACGCTTGTCTTGGATGTTGGCGTTGAAACGCCGCTTGGTACGGCGGTGCGAGTGCGACACGTTGTTGCCGGTGGCGGGTCCGACCCCGGTGAGCTGGCAGCGGCGAGACATGCGCAGCAGGCTAACGACAGTGAGAGTCATTCCCATACACTGGACCTGATGGCGCTCACCCCCGTCCCCGTGACCGTGTTCGCCGGTCCCGGCGCCGAGGCCGTTGCGGCATCGGTGGTCGGTCCGAACGAGTGCATCGTGGCTGAGGAGTGGCAGGGACCCGGATCGGTGCAGATCCGCAGCGACATCGGTCACCGCACGCCGGACTGTCCGTGTTGCGCCATGCGGCTCGACGTGATCGACGGGCTGCTGCGGACCGTGCGGCGTGCGCGTCGCCCAACACGCGTATTGCTGGTCGCCGGCCCCGACCACGATCTGGCAACGATCGTCTACACGATCCTCTCCGACGCCGACCTGGCGCGCCACGTTCGCCTCGACGCTGTCGTCGTCGCCGTCGATGCCGTCGCCATCGCGACCCGCCGCGCCGCCGACGTGCCGCTCGGCTCGCGCGTCGAGCTCGATGCGCTGGCGATCGCCGATGCCCTCGTGGTCACCCGCACGGCCGATGTGACGAGCGAGGGTTTGGCCAACGTGCGCACGGCGTTAGACGCGGTCAACGCGGTAGGTGCACAGGTGATCCTGCCGGGCGAGAATCCGACGACGCCCCCTGCGGTCGAGCGGTTGCGGGGAACGGTCCTCGGGCTCGACGCATGGCATGGTGCCCCAGCGGTCGACCCACATGTCACGGTGCTCACCCATTCGTCCGGTGGGGCACCCGACACCGTCGTGTTGCGCCAGGCAGCACCGCTCGATCCGGCGGCCGTCGACGAGTGGCTCGACCGGCTGATCGAATCGCACGCCCAACGCCTCGTCCGAATGCAAGGAGCGTTGGCCATCGAGTCATCGCCGGTGCGCGTGTGCTGCCACGGTGTGCGTTCGTTCGCCATGAGCCACTCCGAGGCCGACGACCCCGTCGCATCGCAACGCACCGAGAGCCTCCTCGTAATGGTTGGCTACGACCTCGACGTCGACGCTCTCACCGCCGAGTTCGCGGCCACGCGCATGCGATGAGCGACCGCCACGATCACCACGACCAACTGCTCACCAGGGTCGACGAACGCTGGCGGACCCAATTCGGCGAGGGCTGTCGAGCCATGGCCTGGTCGCCGCGTGGACGGCTGTTCGTGATCGGAGCCGACGGACGGTCGCTCGTCGATCTCCCCGGGCAGGTGACGGCCCCGATGGCGCCCGACCCGATCGCCGCAGCCTGGCTCGGTGAACGGAGGGTCGCAGTGGTCGACGCGGTCGCCGGCGCGGTGTTCAGTGGTGCAGGGAACATCGATTCGCGTGTTGTACCCGGCGCCCGGTGCGTCGGCGCAGCGGGCGGTCGTACCGTCGTTGCTGGTGCCGACGTCGTCGCCGTCTTCGCCGAACCCGACGCAGTCGCGCCACCCGAGATGGTCTCGACGCCGATTGGTCAGAGCCACGTACTCGCCCACACCGTCGGCGCGCAGTGGGTGGTCGGTGGCACGCGCGGGCTGGCGCTGGTCGACGCGGCGCTCGGATGCGTCGACTTGAGCATCGAACTCGACGGGGTTCGTGCGGTGGCGTATGCAGCCGGAGCTGAGCAGCTCGTCGCCGCCGACCTGGCAGGTTCGTTGCACGTGATCGACGTCGGCACGCCCGAGGAGGGCATCGAGCTCGATGGCTATCCCGATCCGGTACAGCACATGGCGGTCACTGTCGCCGGCGACCTCATCGTGGCCGCCGCCGACGACGAACTCACGTGGTGGCGACTCGACGAACATGGCCATCCTGGCGACACACCCGCGCGTGCCCTCGGTCATGACGCCCCCATCACGGCGGTGGCGATGAGCGTCGACGACCTTGTGGTGAGTGGTGACGCGGAGGGAATGGTCCGGTTCTGGTCGGCGCAGATGCCCGACTATCCGGTCACCTCGTTGTCGTTCGGTGCCGAGATCGTCGACGCCCAATGGGCTCCCGACGGTCGCCAGCTCGCCGTGGCGGCGATGAACGGCGAAGTCGGCGTGTTCGGGGTTACGCCGGGCGCGCTGGCATGAGCGGTCGTGTTCGGTGTGGTGGTACCAGTCGGTCGAGATCGTCGATCGTCCGGATCGTGACCGCTCGATCAACACGTTGCGCGTAGTCGGCCATCTCCCCGCGACCAAGTGACCACGCCCCGGGAGGCTCGGGTGACACCCAAGAGGTTGACGCGCTGCGCTGGGTGATGCGTTCGATCGTCGCGAGCTCGGGGTCGCGTCCGTTGCAGCGGCCGTCGCCCAGAATGATCACATGTGTGTCGGGCGACACGAGATGGTGCCAACGCGTCCACCACTGGCGAAACGACCGACCCGGGTCGGACGAGGCGTCGATGTCGACGAGTCCGAGGACACGCTCGATCGCCGGGCCCGGATCACCCGTGCGGAGAGCGGCGTCGATCGGTGCACACGAGTCGACATAACCAAAGGCTCGCATCGATCCGAGCATCGAACGCATGCGATGCACGAGATGCAGGACAAGGCGGGCCGTGCCACGCACCGACATGCTGAGGTCCACGAGCACCACGAGGCGCGCCGCGTTCGTTCGGTGGTTGGTGTGACGAAGGTCGATTGGCAGCCCAGCTGTTGTCACCGCTCGGCGCAGCGTCCGCCGCAGGTCGACCGCGCCGGTGTGAGCGTGGGTCCGTCGCCAGGACGGCGCACCATCGAGCCGACGATCGAGCTGCCGCACAGTACGTACCAGTTGCCTTCGCTCTTCGTTGGAAAGCGGCTCGGCAAGTGCTTTTACCCGTCGTCGCGCCGTGGTGTCGGCATGCCCGTGGCGGTGGTGCAGTGCTCCGGCGAGCGCTTCGCGCGCCAGCTCCAGCTCGGCGGCGACGGGCTCGTTAGGGAGCTCGACGACGCCCTTGCCGGCCATCGCATCGCCGTCGACGTCGTCGCGCGGTGGAACCAACGCCAGCGATCCTCGGGCGGGAACCGGTTGTGCATCATCGGCGGCGGGCGAACTCTGTGTCGCCGACGGGCGTTGCGAGCGGTGATCACCTGTCGTGTTCGGCTGGTGGGGTTCGTCGCGTTCGTCGTGCACTTCGATCGGCATGGTGTCGTGCACGTGGAGCTTCTGGGTGTCGGCGACGTCGGCGTCGAACGTTGCAGCCCGGAGCGAGTTGTGCTCGTGGTCGAGTGCGGCAGCGAGATCGCGGCCGGAGAACCAGCTGTCGAACAGTTCGTCGAACAGCTCGGGGTTGACGCTCGCCCATGAGAAGGTGACGCTGAGCGTCCGATGTACGGCGTGGCGATCGGCGAGATTGGTCATCGCCAACCCCCGTGCGGCGTCGATGAGCTCCGCAGACCCGACGTCACCGCCGTGGTGCCGCATTTTGTCGGCGAATCCGCAGAGTCCGGAAATCACAGGCGGACCGCGATCATCGGTGAGTGGCGATCATCGATGGGCGGCGAGTTCGGTGCGCGCCGACTCGACGTCGCGATCGCGTTTGACGATCGTCAGCAGCGTCCGATCGATCGTGGCGTCGTCGAGCTCTGGCGCCGACAGCAACAGCAGCGCCTGCGCCCAGTCGAGTCCTTCGGAGATCCCGGGCGGTTGTTCGAGATCGAGATGGCGCAAGCGGTTCAAGGCGTCGACCACAGCAGCTTGCAGCGTGTGCGAGATCCCGGGCACGGCAGACTCGATGATCTCCGCTTCGCGTATCGGGTCGGGATAGGTGAGCCCGATGCGTAGGCAACGTCGACGGACTGCATCGGCGAGTTCGCGCGTTTCGTTCGATGTGATGAACACCCACGGATCCGAACGCGCCTCGATCGTGCCGATTTCGGGGATGGTCACCTGACGTTCGTCGAGGGTCTCGAGGAGGAGAGCGTCGAGCGCATCATCGGCGCGGTCGAGTTCGTCGACGAGCAGCACCACCGGTGCCGATGATCGCAACGCGGTCAGCAGTGGTCGTTCGAGCAGGAACTCTTCGGTGAACAGCTCGTTCGTTGCGTCGAGCGATGCGTCGGGTGGGCGTGTTCCGTTCCGCGCTGTCAGCATCTGTGTCGCCAGGAGCTGACGCCCGTAGTCCCACTCGTACAGCGCCTGTTGGGCATCGAGGCCCTCATGGCACTGCAGGCGTATGAGTTGTCGGTCGCTGGCAGCCGCGACCGCTCTTGCCAGTGAGGTCTTGCCCACACCGGGTGGACCCTCCAACAGCAGCGGCCGGCGCAAGCCGATCGTCAGCTGCACCGCTGCGGAGATCGCCTCGTCGGCGAGGTACCCGACAGCAGCGAGTCGTTCGGCGACTTCGTCAGGTGAGTTGCCGAGCGACGCGGTGTCGGCCGTCGCCGCGCTCACGAACGAGAGCCGACCAGCGCGTCGGTGATCAGGCCAGACATCGACTCAGGCGTCATCAGCTTCGGATTGGTGGCGGTGCACACATCCACGAGCGCATGGGCGGTGAGGTGTTCGACGTCGGCGGTCCCGGCGGACACGGCCGGGAAGCCGTTCGTGCCCACGCGACTCTTGGTGTAGTCGGGCAACGTCGAGAAGCTCTGCGGAATCCCGAGGTCGTCGGCCAACCGAGTCACACCCTCTAGCGCGAGATCGGCGGCCGCAACGTCGGTCAGGTGGCGCGTGTCGTAGCCCATCGCCGCAGCCATGCGGGCAAACTTCGGATAGTTGGCCGACATGTTGTGCTCCCAGGTTCGGGTGATCGAGATGCCGTTGCCCAATCCGTGGTGCGTGTCGAAGCGCGCCGATGCCGCATGCGAGATCGAGTGCGTGATGTCGAGCCCCGCCGAGTTGAAGGCCATTCCTGCGATGTACTGGGCGTACATCATCCGCTCGCGAGCGACGGGGTCGTACCCGTTGCCGACGGCAATCGGTAGCCATTCGAATGCGAGCTCGATGGCTTGTAGTGCAGGCCCCCATGAGGGGATGTTGTCGAGGATCGATACGTATGCCCCCGACGCGTGGGCGATCACGTCGAAGCCGCAGTACGCAGTCAGATCCGCTGGCAGGGGCATGAACAGCACCGGGTCGTCGATGCACATCGTTGGCGCAATCTGGTCAGCCGCACCGACGAACTTGGTGTTGTCGGGTCCGGTGGTGGTGTCGGTGACGACGAAGGCGAAGCTCATCTCCGAGCCCGTACCAGCGGTCGTCGACACGGCGATGTGCGGCGGCAGGACCGGGTTCTCCAGCTCGATGATCCCCTGGAAGTCGTTGATCGTGCGCCCGTCGTGGGCAGCAACAACGCGCGTCGCCTTCGTGCAATCGTGGCTCGATCCACCTCCCAGGGAGATGAACCCGTCGCACTCCGCGTCGGTGTAGGCCACGTGTGCATCCATCACGTTGTGGTCCTTGGGGTTCGACTCCACTTTGTCGAACACTTCGACGCTCACGCCCGCCGCCTCAACGATGCCCTTCACCTCGTCGACGATTCCCGTGCCGCGCAACCCTGTCGTCATCAGCAGCACCTTCTTCATTCCGAGCTGCGCGGCCGAGACGCCGATCATCTCGTGCGCGCCCGGTCCGAGGAGTCCTGCGGGAGTGGGGTGGATGCTCTTGATAGGGAATAGGTTCAGCCGGCTGATGTCCATGTATGGCACGATAGGTCAGTGAGAACGAGTCTCGGAACCCGGCCAGAGCGCTCCGCGGCCGAGGCTCGCGATCGCCTGGATGCGGTGCTCCGCTGCGCCGATCCAACCGAGGGACTCGTGGCGATGGTCGACGATGGATTCTTCCGAAAGTGGATTCCCGAGATCGTCGAGATGCAAATGGAGCAGGACCCGGTCCATCGTCACAAAGACGTACTCGCCCACTCGATCGCCGTCACCGCGTCCACTCCGCCCGCGCGGCGAATACGGTTCGCCGCACTCCTGCACGACGTAGGCAAGCCGGCCACGCGCCGCTTCGGGCCGCGCGGCGTGACCTTCTATCACCACGAAGCAGTCGGCGCACGCATCACTCGACGCCGGTTGACCGCGATGGGGTACGACGATTCGTTCGTGGCAGACGTGGCTCGACTGGTCGAGCTGAGCGGTAGGTTCAAGGGGTTCAGCGACGGCTGGACCGATAGCGCCGTGCGTCGCTACGTCGTCGACGCGGGGGCGTTGCTTGGCGACCTCAACCTGTTGGTGCGCCATGACTGCACGACGCGCAACGCCAAGAAGGCCGCGCAACTGCAGGTGATGGTCGACGAGCTCGAAGCGCGTATCCGTACACTCGCCGCCGCCGATGCCGAGGCCCGCCGCCGACCGCCGCTGAGCGGCGACGAGATCATGGTGCTGTTGGACATTCCGCCGGGACGCGCCGTCGGCGAGGCGATCGCCATGCTGATGGCCCACGACCCGCCCCTCCAACCGGATGACGCCGAGCGGGTACTGCGGCAGTGGTGGAAGGAGCGAGCGTCAGCGTGACCTCGTCGTCGCCTCCCAGCGCCGATCCATCGGTCGGCGAGAGCGTCGATCCGATCGACGGTCTCGACCGCTTGGGGTTGGCCCTGGCCGACCCCATTCGCCGGGCAGTGCTGGTGCGACTGCTTGACGGTACGCAGCGCCCAAGTGAGCTGGCGGAGGCGCTCGGTACGTCGCGCTCGAACTTGTCGAATCACCTTGCGTGTCTGCGCGGTTGCGGACTGATCCACGCCGAGCGTACGGGTCGCCATGTGCACTACCAGTTGGTGTCGGCCGAGCTGGCGTCGGCGCTGCACGCGCTGCTGGCTGTTGCGCCGACGCTTGTTCCGGCCGACGACCACGACACCGCGTCGGCGTAGCCGCACGGACCGCGAGCAGGGATCGTGTGACAGGAGGGTCAGACCCCGTCTGTCACGGTGTGACACATGGGGTGTGACCCCTGCCGTCACACGGCGACGTCCCTGAGTCTTCGGCGCCCGAGGACCAATAGTTCACTGCTGGCTGAGTTCACAAACGCCTGAACTGTTATAGTTCAGGCGTGCCTGAAGTATCGACTGCCGATCACGGCTCGCTCGACGGTCTCGACCGCCTCGGTCTGGCGTTGTCCGATCCCATTCGCCGCATCGTGCTGGTGCGGCTGCTCGACGGGACGCAGCGACCAAGT
>JBCCVW010000217.1:0-7364 GCA_039194665.1 Actinomycetota bacterium | reverse complement strand
CCGGTGGATCGTTCAGCGAAGTCGTCGCCTTCGCCGACGCCAACGACGCCGACTTCGTGATCGTCGCTGTCGAGGGGCGCACACCGATCGACTCGCTGATCGTCAAGCCAGGAGAGGCCGCCGACCTGGCGTCGCTCGAGGGCACCACCATCGGCGTCAAAGGCAAGCTGCCGTCGAGCATCGCTGCGATGTTGTCCCAGGAGGGGCTCGTCGAAGGCGAAAACTTCGAGACCGTGCTGCTCGACGGGTTCGACCCGACCGCACACATCGCCATCGACTCGATCGTCGGGTTCCCGGGTTGGCAGAGCAACGAGCCGGGAGCGTTGGAGCGCAACGACATCGACTTCGAGCTGTTCACACCGCAGGACTTCGACGTCCCCGGCTCGTTCGGCGTGATCTACACCAACCAGCAGTTCGTCGACGAGCACCCGACCGCAGCCGAAGACTTCGTTCGCGCAACGATGCGCGGCCTGGATGATGCGCTGACCGATCCGGAGGGCGCCGCCACGACGGCGCTCGCGTTGATCGAGGCGGGCGGTAACCCGAACTTCCTGTCGCCCGAAGGTGAGACGTTCCGGTGGACGACCGACGCCGCACTGATCACCGAAACCACACCTGATGGCGTCGGCGTCGGTATTCCCGATCAAGCGGCGCTGCAAGCCGAACTCGACGCCTACGCGGCGGTCGGCCTGTTCGGCGACAACGCGACCCCAGATGCGGCTGCGATCCTCGGCGACAACATCATCGTGGGCGTCTACGACGACGCCGGCGTGGTCATCTGGCCGGCTAGCTAAGTCGGGCGGCGACGCCCTCGCGGGCTTCCCCTTGACCTGGAGTGCACTCCAGGTTGTTGACTGGCGGTATGGCTACCCCCACGACCAACGAACGAGCGCCCGAGATCTCGTTGCTCACACCGGGCCAAATGGCGGATCGCACCGGGGTGTCGATCGACACCTTGCGCTACTACGAGAGCGAAGGTCTGCTCACCGGAGTGGCCCGGGCCACCAACGGACATCGGCGATACAGCAGCAACGACGTGCTGTGGGTCGAGGTCCTGCGCTGCCTTCGGGCAACCGGCATGAGCATCGACCAGCTCCGACACTATTGCCGCCTCGGCGACCATGGGCCAACGACGAAACCGGAGCGCAAGCGCATCCTCCTCGACCATCGCGCACTCGTCGCATCACAAATCGATGAGCTGCGGCTGGCGCTCGACCTGATCGACCACAAGCTCGAGCAATACGCCGACATCAAAGCCGCCCCGAGCGGCGGCGCCTGATGCGTCCCTCCGACAACACCCACCCCTACGTACAAGTCGGTCGCAGCGGCCTGTTCGTGCACGCCATCGCGCTCGGCACCATGCAGTTCGGCTGGTCGGTCGACGAAGCGGGCTCGTTCGACGTGCTCGACGCCTACGACGACGCCGGCGGCAACTTCATCGACACCGCCGACGTGTACTCGGTGTGGTCGAGCGCCGAGGGCGGGCCGAGCAACGCCGGTGGCGTGTCCGAGGAGATCATCGGCCGGTGGCTCGCCGCCCGCGGCAACCGCGATCGCATGGTGCTCGCCACCAAAGTGCGTGGCGCGATGGGCGAACTGTTCGCCGATCACCGGGGCACGGCGCGCTCGCGCGAGGGCCTCTCTCGCCGATGGGTGATGCAAGCGTGCGAAGACAGCCTGCGTCGTCTCGGCGTCGACTACATCGACCTCTACCAGGTGCACTGGATCGACCCGCGGGTACCGATCGAGGAGACGCTGTCGGCGCTCACCGATCTCGTTCGCCACGGCAAGGTGCGCTACCTCGGGTGCTCGAACTTCTCCGCATGGCGGCTGATGGAGGCGTTGTGGGCTGCCGATCGACGGCACCTCGAGACGTTCGTGTCGGTGCAACCCGAGTACCACCTGCTCGATCCCACACGATCGTTCGTGGAGATGGAGCTCGCCCCGATGTGCCAGGCACATGGCGTCGGGATGATCCCGTACTCACCGCTGGCAGGCGGCGTGCTGACCGGGAAGTACCAACGCGACGCCGAGCTCCCCGAGAGCGTGCGCGCCGCATCGAATGCCGCAAATCGGCTCACCGACAAGAACTGGTCGATCGTCGAAACGCTGATCGACGTGGCCGCCAGCGAAGGCATGACCCCGGGCCAAGCGGCGATCAACTGGTTGCGGTCGAAGCCGTGGGTCAGCTCCCCGATCGTGGGAGCCAATCGTCCCGAGCAGCTGCGCGAGAGCCTCGGCGCGCTCGACCACACACTGTCGGCGGAAGCGATCGAGCGGCTCGACGCAGCGAGCGACTTCGCACGCAGCCGTCCGGCGCGGGAGAACTAGCGCTCGGCGAGCAGTTCGCGGGAACGATCGATGTCGGTGGCCAGCTGAGCGATCAACGCGTCGACGCCGTCGAACTTGCGCTCGCTGCGCAAGAAGTGGGCGAAGCGGACCTTTGCAGGCTCGCCGTACAGGTCGCCGTCGAAGTCGATCAGGTGGGCCTCGACCGAGGGCGTCTCGGCGTGCTCGTAGAAGGTCGGGCGGCGGCCGACATTGATGGCGCTCGGGTACACCGTGCCATCGGGCCGCTCGTACCAGCCGGCGTACACGCCGTCGGCCGGAAAGCAGGTGTCGGGTGGCACCTGCACGTTGGCCGTCGGAAACCCGAGCAACCGACCGCGCTGGTCGCCCTGCATCACCGGCCCACGAACCTCGAACAGCCGACCGAGGAGCTCGTTGGCCCGAGTGATGTCGCCGCCGGCGAGGGCGCGACGAATCGCCGTCGAACTGATCGGCTCGTCGACACCATCGGCGCGTGGGATCAGGTCGAGTGGCTCGACATCGAAGTCCGCTTCAGCGCCGATCTTGCGCAACAGATCGACGTTGCCGGCGCGGTCGCGTCCGAAGTGGAAGTCGTCGCCGACCACGATCAGCTGGGTGCCGAGCGTGTCGACGAGGACCCGCGTCACGAACGACTCGGGCGACTCGGCTGCCTGCTCGGCGTCGAACGGGACCACGACGCACGCGTCGATGCCGGTCTCGGCAAGCAGTTCGAGCTTCTGGTCGGGATCGGTGAGCAGCCGGGGCGCCGAATCGGGGCGGACCACCGAGGCCGGATGGCGATCGAACGTGACGACGGCCGAGACCGCATCGAGTTCAGCGGCGCGCGCCTTGACATGATCGATCACCGCGCGGTGTCCCTGATGCACACCGTCGTAGGCGCCGATCGTGATCACGGCGCGTCGACCCAGCCACGGCGGTGACGACAGATCGTTGACGAGTTTCACGGCGGGTCACGCTATCGGTGTGCTCAGCACCATGGCGGGTTTGGCCACACCCTCACCGTGCGGCTCATAGACCCCGAGCACCTGTTGAGTCTGGTCGAGCACGGCCCACGGGCCGTCACCCGACCAGGCCGGCAGCACCCGGCCGTTGCCGACGAGAGCAGCCGTGTCGTCGTCGACGACAACGGTCGCCAGCGACTCGACCGCCCGCCGGGCCGGTTGCAGCACGCACTCGTCGGGCGGTGCAGCCTCGTCGATCCCGAAGGAACCGACGGCCATCCGCCGCAGCGCCCGAAGGTGCGCACCGCCGCCCAACGACGCGCCGAGATCAGCGGCCAGCGAGCGGATGTAGGTCCCCTTCGAACACTCGACGTCGATGGCCAGCACACCGGGCTCCGGCCCCTGCTCGACATCGAACCGAGTCACCTGTACCGAGCGCGGCACGCGTTCGACCTCCACGCCTTCGCGCGCCAGCTCGTGCAACCGTCGACCATCGACGCGGATCGCCGACACCATCGGAGGAACCTGCTCGATGTCGCCGGTCAACGTGGCCGCTGCGGAGCGCGCCGCGTCGAGCGTGACCTCGGCCATGTCGTGTCGCACGGTGACCTCGCCGGCGGCATCGAGCGTCGATGTCTCCACGCCGAGCACCACCTCCCCGACGTACTGTTTGCTCGTCGCCTCGACGAAGCGCAGCAGGCGCGTTGCGTTGCCGACGGCGACGACCAGCACGCCGGTGGCGTCGGGATCGAGCGTGCCCGCATGCCCGACACGACGTTCCCCGAACCGCCGACGGAGCATGCCGACCACGTCGTGGCTCGTCAGGCCGGCTGGCTTGTCGACCACGGCGACGCCATGGACGGTCGACGGTCGACGCCGAGCCATCTACCGATCGCGTTCGCGGTCGGCGCGCAAGATCTCTTCGATGCGTTCAGCCGAACGAATCGACTCGTCGGGCCGGAAGTCGAGGATCGGCGTCTTCTTCGCCCGGATCTGGCGAGCGATCGACGACTGCAGTCGGACGCGATGCCCCGCCAACGCCTCGAGAATCCGTTCATCGCCGTCCTCACCGTCGAGCGAATCGAAGTACACGATCGCCCGGTTCAGCTCGGGGTCGACGTCGATCGACGTGACCGACACGAACGACAAGTCCTCGTCGTCGATGCGCACGAGTTCTTCGGCGATGATCTCGCGCAGCGTCTCGCCGACGCGCGCCGATCGTGGATAACTCGGCCCGCCGCTGTTGCGACCGCCGCGTCGATTTTGCCGTCCCGCCATCAGGTGAAGTCGAGCTGGTGACGGTTGGAGCGCTTCAGCTCAGCCATCCCCGACATCGTGGCCAGCGTCTCGACGGCATCCCACAGCTGGAGCGCCTCGTCGCCGCGTGGCGCCTTGGAGATGACCGGCCCGAAGAAGCTCGCCTGGCGCTCGGTACCGGGATGAAAAGTGAGAATCGGCGTGCCGACGCCATCGCCGGTACGCGAGAACGCTTCAGCCGACGACGCCCGGATCGCCGCGTCGCGGCCCTCGTCGTCGGCGGCCGAAAGATAGGCGGCGTCGAAGCCGGCGTCAGCGAGGATCTGCGCGAAGAAACCATCGGCGTCCTCGCGCGCTTCGCCCCGTCGACCGTTGGCGTGAATCGCTGTGCCGAGGGTCGTGTACCAGTGTCCGACTGCGCCGGCGTCGGATTCGCCGGTGCGCAGCGCATCGGCGATGCGCAGGCCGCGGTGCCCGAAGTAGTGCCCGGCCCGGTACTCGGAGGTGTACCACTGCGCGGTGTTCTCCTCGTTGATC
The DNA here is from genome assembly GCA_039194665.1 of Actinomycetota bacterium. Classification (GTDB taxonomy): domain Bacteria; phylum Actinomycetota; class Acidimicrobiia; order Acidimicrobiales; family Ilumatobacteraceae; genus JABSQH01. Next base: position 2,298 of record JBCCVW010000217.1, on the reverse strand, counting down.
ACCCACAACGAGATCGGACGCCACACCACCTCGTAGTCGCGCTGGTCGCGCACGTGATGCACCCACCGCGAGGTGACCCACGCCCATGGGCAGACCGGATCGAAGAAGAACTCCAGGTCGGCGGTGTCGCTCACTACGTGCGCTCGATCTCGACGTCGTCGTAGGTCTCGATGAGGTCACCGGGCTTCAGATCCTGGAAGTCGGACAGACCGATACCGCACTCGAAGCCCTCACGGACCTCGCGCACGTCGTCCTTGAACCGCTTGAGCGAACTGATGTCGCCTTTCCAGATGATCGTGCCGTCGCGCAAGAAGCGGACCTTCGAGCCGCGAGTGATCACGCCGCTGCGGACGTAACACCCCGCGATCGCCCCGATTCGTGGCACACGGAAGATCTCGCGCACTTCGGCTTCACCGGTGACCACCTCTTCGAACTCCGGCTCGAGCATGCCGACCACGGCCTGCTCGATGTCTTCGAGGAGCTGGTAGATGATCTCGTAGGTGCGGATCTCGACGCCCTCTTGTTCGGCCAGCCGCCGCGCCTTGCCATCAGGGCGGACGTTGAAGCCGATGATCGTCGCATTGGTCGCCTGGGCCAGCGTGATGTCGTTCTCGGTGATCCCGCCGACGGCGCGATGCACGAAGCTGATCTCGACCTCGGGTCGTTCCAGTCGACGCAGCGACTCGGTGACCGCTTCGAGCGATCCCTGCACATCGGCCTTGAGCACGAGGTTGACCGACGCCTTCTCGCCGGACTGGATCTGGCTGAAGATGTCTTCGAGCTTGGTCCCGGTCTTGACTCGGCTGTCTTCGCGCAGATGCCGCGCCTTGAGCCGCTCGTTGCGCGCCTCACCGACCGTGCGGGCAATCTTCTCGTCGGGCGACACGCGGAACTCGTCACCAGCCTCGGGAACCGCAGAGAGGCCAAGTACCTGCACCGGCGTGGACGGGCCAGCGGACTTCACCTGCTCGCCCTTGTCGTTGATCATCGCCCGCACCTTGCCCCACGCCGCCCCGGCGACGATCGGGTCGCCGACATGCAGCTCGCCCTTGTCGACGAGGATGGTGGCCACCGGGCCGCGGCCCTTGTCGAGCTGGGCCTCGATGACGAGGCCCTTCGCCCGCCCGTGGGGGTTCGCCGTGAGCTCTTCGAGCTCGGCGACCACCTGCAGCTGATCGATGAGGTCATCGATGCCGAGGCCTTCGAGCGCCGACATCTCGACGACGATCGTGTCGCCGCCCCACGCTTCCGGCACGAGTTCGTGCTCGGCGAGCTGGGTGAGCACTCGTTGCGGATCGGCGTTGTCCTTGTCGATCTTGTTCACGGCAACCACGATCGGCACCTCAGCGGCGCGGGCGTGGTTGATCGCTTCGATCGTCTGCGGCATGATCCCGTCGTCGGCGGCGACCATCAGCACGACCACGTCGGTCGCCTGCGCACCGCGGGCGCGCATCTGCGTGAACGCTGCGTGGCCGGGCGTATCGAGGAACGTGACCGACCCGTTCTCGTTGGTCACCTGGTAGGCACCGATGTGCTGGGTGATGCCGCCGGCTTCGCCGTCGACGACGTTGGCGCCGCGAATCTTGTCGAGCAGCGTCGTCTTGCCGTGGTCGACGTGGCCCATCACCGTGATCACCGGCGGGCGTGCTTCCTGATCGTCGTCGTCGTCGGAGTCGTCGAACAGCTTCTGCAGCTCGATCTCTTCCTCTTGACCGGGCTCGACCAACAGGATCTCAGCGCCGACTTCCAGAGCGAACAGCTCCATCTGCTCGTCGGCCAAGGTCATCGTGGCCGTGACCATCTCGCCGTTGTTGAGCAAGAACCGAACCACGTCGGCCGGCGTGCGGTTCAGCTTCGGCGCGAACTCCTGCGCCGACACGCCGCGCTCGATGACGATGGTTCCCTCGGGAACCGGAGCGTCCGATGCCGTGTAGGTCGTGAGCTGTGGCTGCAGCTCGTCCTGGTCGCGACGACGACGGCGCCGTCCGGTGCGACGAGGTGGACGCCGCTGGCCGCTCGGGCGACCACCACCGGGACGACCGGGGCCGCCACCACCGGGACGACCGGGGCCGCCACCACCGGGCCCGCCGCCGGGACGCGGGGTGTACCCGCCAGGCCGGCCACCGCCGCCACCGCCCGGGCGTCCGCCGGGCGCGGGACGGCTGGGACGCGCAGAACCGGGAGGTGGTGGAATGGGCTTGCCACTCGGCGACAAGGGCCGACCGGGAGGCGGCGGGATCGGCTTGCCGCTCGGCGACACCGGGCGCTTCGGCTCGGCCGGTGCCTGGGTCGGCTCGG
>JBCCVW010000216.1:0-7417 GCA_039194665.1 Actinomycetota bacterium | reverse complement strand
TGATCGGCGAGCGCGCGCAAGGCCTCGGCGACCGACTGGGCTGCGGCGCCGCCGATTCCGGCGTCGACCTCGTCGAACACCAGCGTGCCCGGCGGTTCGTCGCCGTCGATCGACAACACCAGCCGCAGCGCCAACATGACGCGTGCCAGTTCGCCGCCGGACGCAACCTTGGCCAGAGGGAGCACTGGCGCTCCGGGGTTGGCCGCCAGCAGGAACTCCACGTGATCGCCGGGGTGATCGTGGTCGTCCCGACCGACGCGGATCTCGAGGTGGGCGTTGGGCATCGCCAGATCGGCCAAGCGCGTCTCGACTGCGGCCGCAAGCTGCGGCGCCGCAGTTCGTCGGGCCTGACCGACCCGCTCGGCAGCGGCTCGTTCCGCTACGAGGGCTGCATCTCGTTGACGGTCGAGTTCCGCGGCCCGTTCGTCGTAGGCCTCCAGTTCACTCAAGCGTTGGCCGACCTCACGGTGATAGTCGATCACCGCCGCAAGGTCGTCGCCGTACTTCCGCCGCAGATCGACGAGCTGTTGACGGCGGGCGCGCGTGGCCGCAAGTTGCTCTGGATCGTCCTCGATCCCCTCCGCCGACGCACGCAGTGTTGCGGCAATGTCGTCGAGCTCGGCAAGCAGCGCCTCCAACCGGTCGCGGTCGGTCGCAAACGGCGCCCGACCGTCGATCGCGGACAACGCGGTCCCCAGCGCATCACGTGCCGCATCGTCGGCGATGATCGCCTCGACCGCGGCCGCACCGGCCTCTTGATGGGCAACCGCATCGGCCAACGTCGCTTCGATCTGCTCGAGTGCCGACTCTTCGTCGGGATCGTCTAGCCCGGCTTCCTCGAGCTCCGCGACCTGGTACCGCAGTAGGTCGATTTCGCGCGCCCGAGCCCGCTCGTCGCCACCCAGCGCAGCCAGAGCGGCGTCGAGCTCGGTCAGGCGGGCACGAGCGGCGCGGAGCGGAGCCAGATCGATCCCGCCAAACTGGTCGAGCGCAGCGCGTTGGCTGTCAACGTTCACCAGCCGTTGGTGCTGATGTTGGCCGTGCAGGTCGATCTGGCCGGCCGCGAGGCCCGCCAGTTCGGCAGCAGTGGCCGGGCGCCCATCGACGTACGCCCGCGAACGCCCATCGGCAGGCACGACCCGGCTGAGGATCCGCTCCTCACCGTCGCCGTCGACGATTCGTCCGTCGACGCGCGCCTCGCGCGCGCCGTGACGCACCGTCGAGCTGTCGGCACGGCCGCCAACGAGCAATTCGATCGCTTCGACCAGCATCGTCTTGCCGGCACCGGTCTCGCCCGTCAATGCGGTCAAGCCAGGACCGAGCACGAGGTCGAGGCGCTCGATCACGCCGAGACCCTCGAGGTGCAGCTCGGTCAACACGGTCGCCGCTCAGCGGTCGGTCAGGCCGAACTTGGCTTTGAGGATCTGGTGGTAGCGATACGCCCCGAAACGAACGAATCTCGCCGTTGCCGCCGACGGCGTGCAGCGGACGACATCGCCGTCGCCCAGCTCGAGGATCGGTTGCCCGTCCAGGGTCAGTTCGGCAGCTCGATGGCCGGTGACCTCGACCTCGACGGTCTCGGATGGGTCGAGTACGAGTGAACGGTCGAACAGCATGTGCGGCGACACCGGCGTGAGCAGGATCGCCCGATGGCGCGGCGACACGATCGGGCCGCGTGCCGACAGCGAATACGCGGTCGAACCGGTCGGGGTCGCCACGATCAGCCCGTCGGCGGCGTAGTAGGTGAACGGCTCGCCGTCGATCCGTGCGAGCAGGCGCACCGTGTGCCCCGCTTCGCCATGCTCGATGACTGCCTCGTTGAGTGCTCGGCCGACGACGGTTCCGTTTGCGGCGACGTCGAGCATCATCCGCTCGTCAACTCGCCACTCCCCCGCTTCTGGACCGCGTCGAAAATCCTCGAGGGCCGCAACCATGCGTTCGGGTTCCACCTCGGTGAGGTAGCCGAGTGCGCCGAGGTTGATTCCGAGCAACGGCACCGGGGCCCCATCGAGCAGGCGGACGCTGCGCAGCATCGTGCCATCCCCACCGAGGCTGAGCACCAGATCAGCGTCGTGCAACGGCCGATCAGCCCCGACCTCGGGCAGTCCAAGCGCGTCGGCGTCTTCGACCGGCATCCAGTGGTCGACCGCTTCCGACCGGCACCATTCGACCGCGGCTTCAGTGCACGCCCGTGACGTCGCCCGTTCGTGATGTGCCGTGATGGCCACGGCGATCATCCGGTCAGCTCCGATGCGCGAGCGTGAACGAGGAATTCGCGATTGCCATCCGCCCCCGTGATCGGCGAGTCGACCCACGCCTCGACACGGCAGTCGGCGGCACGCAGAGCGTCGTTGACCTCGTCTCGCACGCGGGCGTGTACGGCAGGATCGGTCACGACGCCACGGCCACGGTCGACCTCGGCACGTCCCGCCTCGAACTGTGGTTTCACGAGCAGCACCATGTCGGCGCCAGGCTGGCACAGTTGCACTAGCACGGGGATCACCAGACGCAGCGAGATGAACGACAGGTCGCCCACGATCAGATCGACCGGTCCACCGATGTCGTCGACGGTGGCATAGCGGATGTTGCTTCGCTCGAGATTGGCCACACGTGAGTCGCTCCGCAGTCGCTCGTGCAGCTGCCCGTGGCCGACGTCGAGGGCCACCACGGAGGCCGCTCCGTGTTGCAGCAGGCAGTCGGTGAACCCACCCGTCGACGCTCCGACATCGAGCGCTCGCCGTCCCCCGACGTCGAGATCGAACGCGTCGAGCGCCGCCTCGAGCTTCAACCCGCCACGGCCGACGTAGCGGGGCGGCGGACCGTCAACGATCAGCGCATCACCAGGCGCAACTTGGCGCGCAGGCTTGTCGGCGACGGCGCCGTTGACGAACACGCGGCGTTCGTCGATTAACGCACTCGCCGCTCGTCGGCTGTCGGCGAGGCCGCGATCGACCAACGCAACATCGAGCCGGCGACGCACGACGATGAGATCAGTCGCCGTCGCGATCGGCGCGGCTGGTGGCGATGGGCGCGACGCCAGAACTGCCGGCGGCGTCGTCGGCTGTGGGAGTCGTCGAGGTCGTCTTGTTGGTGGCCGTCGACTTCTTGGCGGACTTCTGCTTGCTCGCAGTCGTCTTCTTGGCGCTCTTCTTCTTGCTCGCGCTCTTTTTCGTGGCCCCCCTCTTCTTTGCAGCGGTCTTCTTCTTTGCAGCCGTCTTCTTCTTTGCAGCGGTCTTCTTCGCCGCGGCCTTCTTCTCTGTGGCAGCGTCGGCCGACTGCTCGACGCGCGAGGTCAACGTTTCGGCGAGATCCTCGAAGCGGTCCTCGAGCTCATCGAACCGCTCCGACATCCAGTTGACCTGCTTGGCGAGCTCCCGCTGAAATCCCTCGCTCCAACGGTCGGATGTTTCTCTACTGCGCGACAGCAACTCCTGGACCGCCTTGTCGGCATCGGCGCGACGCACGTCACCCGCTTTCACCATCTGCTTGACGATCGACTCCGCCTGCTTGCGGGTCATGTTGGTGAATTCGACGCCGGCGTCGATCAGTCGTTGAAGGGTGGACTTGGCCATGGCGAGAGGCTACTGGCGCCCGTCAGGAGAGCGCAGCGGCGACCGCTGACAGGTCGGCCACGTCGATTGCAGGGCTCACACCCGACGGCAACGGCTCCCCCGCTGCCAGCACACCGCTGCGGACCTGTGCATATCGGCATCCCAGTCGTGACGCGAACTTTCCGTCGGTGTCCGGACGGTCGCCGACCATCACCACGCTGTCGATGGCGACCCCCGACGGGTTGAGCAGCTCGGCGATGATCAGCTCCGCCATCGTCGCCTCTGGTTTGCCAGCGACAACCGCGTCGACGCCCGAGGCACGCTCGACAGCGGCCACGAGCGCGCCACCGCCTGGCTCAGGGCCACTGGGCGTGGGATAGGTGGCATCGCCGTTGGTGGCAATCAGGCGCCCACCGTCGCGCACGACCCGGGACGACCACGCCAGACGGCCGTAGTCGAACGTGCGGTCGATCCCGACCACCACCGCGTCGCAGTGCCGCCCGTCGTCGTTGCCATCGTTGCGCACCGCGGTTGCGCCCCGCTGTTCCACCGCCTCCGCGATACCAGGCCCTCCACTCACCAACACCCGCTGGCCGGACTCGACCAACCGGGCTGCAGCCATCGACGACGACACCACATCGCCGCGGGCCTCGACTCCGATCGCCGCCAACGCCGCCTCGTGTTGCTCGATCGTCGGCGCGGAATTATTCGTGACGAACACCACACGACGGCCCGCTGCGCGCATCGACGTGATCGCCTCGACGCTCCCTGGGATGGCGCGATGAGCGAGCCACACGACGCCGTCGAGGTCGCACAGCACCACCTCGACATCGGTGACCGTTGCAGGCTCCACACGTCGGTTGTAGCACCGATCGCCGCGCGACCAACGCGCGGATGGCATCCTGTCGCCGTGCCTCGGTTCGACCCGTTTCCCGCGCTCCGCTACTGCGACCCCGACCTCGATGATCTGATCGCCCCGCCCTACGACGTGCTCTCCGACGCCGACCTTGACGAGTTGAACGCACGGCATCGCTTCAACATCACCCATATCGACGTGCCACGCGAGCGTGAGGGCCCCGATCGGTATGCCGCCGCAGGGCAACGAATGCGCGAGTGGATCGATGCCGGCGTCATGGCCTACGACGAGGCCCCGACCTTCACGCTGTACCGCCTGCGGTTTCGTGACGCTGTCGGTCGCGAACGCAACATCGTTGGCGTACTCGGTGGACTCGAGGTGGTCGATCCCGACGCCGATGGCGTCCTCCCGCACGAACGCGTGACACCGAAGGCCTCGACCGATCGACTCGACCTGACGCGTGCCACGCAGGCCAACCTCTCCCCGATCTGGGGACTGTCGCTCGCCAGAGGGCTCAGTGCGCTGCTCGTCGAGCCAGCGACACCGCTGTCGGCGGTGACGGTCGGTGGGGTCGAACACGTCGTGGAACGAGTCGACGATCCGGAGCGCATCGCGGCCATCCGCGAGTACATCGAGAGCGACGAGGTGCTGATCGCCGACGGACACCACCGTTACGGGGTGGCCCAGCGTTATCGCAACGAGGTACGCGCCGCGACCGGCGCCACCGATACGCCGGCCGAAGCGACCCTCGCGTTCGTCAGCGAGCTGGTCGCCGACCAGCTCAGCGTGGAGGCGATCCATCGTCTGTACACCAACGTTGCAGAAGATGAACTCGTCGCTGCGTTCGACGCTCGTTTCGAACGCACGCCTGATGAGACGAACACCGATGCCGACGCGGGCTCCGTACTCGCCGCGATGATCGATCCCCACCGTTTGCAGCTGTGGCGATCGAAAGGACGTCGCGAGTGGCTGACCCCGAAGCCTGGAGCCTTCGACGGTGTGCGGGCCATCGACGGCTCCTGGCTCGAGGATGCGCTGCGCGACGTCGACCACGACGTCAGCTACGAGCACGACCTCGATCGAGTGCTCGATGCGGTCGAGTCGGGGGCCGCTACCGCCGGCGTGCTGATCAACCCGGTGTCGGTGCCCGAGATCGAGCGCACCGCACGCGAGCGAGTGCTCATGCCTCCGAAATCCACCTATTTCACGCCGAAGCTGCGCACGGGTTTCGTAGTGCGCAGCCTCGCCTGAGCGTCAGCGGCAGGCCGGCATCACAGCCTGAGCGTCAGCGCTCGGCTTCGAACTCGTCGAGTGACTGCACCGCAGCGGTGATCGACCGTTCAACACTCCGCCACTGCCGGCGGCGGGCGACCGACGCGGCGACGACTTCGGTGCGGCTCTGGGTGACGCCGGCGCTGCGAAAGAAGCGGCGTTGCACCCAGCCGACCACGACGACCTGCACGCCCGCTGACAACTCGGCATGGGCCCTCGGTGGGTCCGACCAAGCGACCGGCACGCGCCGATCGCCGTCAGGCGTTGTTGTCGCAACATCGAATTGCACGATGTGGCGCCCGTCGGTGAGCTCCCGGCGAACCGGATCGGCGGGGAGCTCACCGGCGATCACCGCCAGATTGAGCGAGGACAAAGGAGAGACGGCCATCAGAACCTCCACGACATGCCGGCGACGCCGGCAGTTGGGTGAGCTGGAAACCAGCGAGCGGTTCGAGAGCCGAACGATCCGCTCACGCTACCGGCGGGTCAGCTTCTGACCGTCGGGTGCGTCGCGCCGTGCCCCGACGACGAACGAGCAGGTGCCCATGTTCCAGCGAGACGTGACCAAACCAGAAACTCGGGCGGCGACCTGGAACGCAGCCCGAATTCGAAACGTTTGCTGTGGGTAATGATCGACGCTGCGCTCCGCCCCACCAAGGATCGGTTGTTGCAACCGCTGGTCCGCAGCGCCCTCGGTGTGGTGCACCCACTGGTGTTCACTGCCGCATCACTCACGCTCACGCTTGCGGCGGCCGTTGCGGCAGCGATTGGGCAGCCGCTCGTGGCGGTGCTGGCGTGGCTACTCGGCCGAGTTGCCGACGGCCTCGACGGTGCTGTTGCCCGGGCCCGCGACCGGACGACCGACTTCGGTGGCCTTCTCGATGTCGTCGGCGACACCATCGGGTATGCGGCGATTCCACTGGGGATTGCGGTGGGAATCGACAGTCGAGCCGTCTGGGTCGTGGTCGCCGTGTTGTTGGCGACCTTCTACATCAATGCGATTTCCTGGACGTACCTCTCGGCACTGCTCGAGAAGCGATCGCGTGACAAATCGACCCCGACGAGTGTCGTCATGCCGCGTGGGCTCATCGAAGGCGCCGAGACGATCGTCATCTTCGCCATCGCGCTTGCCCTGCCCGCCACCGCGATCTGGGTCTTGGGGACGATGGCCGCCCTTGTTGCGGTCACCGCACTCGAGCGGGTGATCGTCGCACGACGGTGGTTGGTGCCATGAGTCGAGTGTGGGTTCAGCGCATCGTCGTTGCCGCCATATGGCTCGGCGCCATCGTGTTGTGGCGGCAGTACATGGTCGCCAATGACCTGTCGCCGACCGAAGCTGGGCAACAGTTCATCGACGCCGTCGGCGACGCGTGGTGGGGCATTCTCGCCTACATCGCGGTGTATCTCGCTCGCCCGATCGTGCTGTTCCCCGCATCGGTGCTGACGATCGTTGGTGGCCTCCTCTTCGGCCCCGTCGTCGGCGTGATCGTCGTCGTGGTCGCGGCAAATGCGTCGGCGATGATCGCCTACTGGATCGGGCGGCTACTCGGCCGTCAACCCGGCGCCGATGCGCTCGACGAGTTGGCGCCCGATGTCGTCGCCGCCGAGGAATCGATCGCACGTCGGTGGTCACAACGGATGCGCGACAACAGCTTCGAGACCGTGCTGATCATGCGCTTGCTGTTTCTGCCGTACGACTTCGTCAACTATCTGTCAGGCATTCTGCGCCTGGCGTGGG
>JBCCVW010000215.1:0-7539 GCA_039194665.1 Actinomycetota bacterium | reverse complement strand
GCCGAAGTCATCGATCGACACATGGATCCCGGCGAACCGCAGCCGCTGCATGTTGGCCAGCGACGATGCGCCAGGCGCAAGCAGATCGTTCTCGGTGATCTCGACCACCAGCTGTGCAGGATTGGCGTTGTGGCGACGGCAACGATCGAGGAACGACGCGCCGAACGACGGGTGGGCGATCATCTTGGGATCGACGTTGATGTGCACACCGATGTCGCCATAGCCGCTGCGTTCAAGGTTGGCGGCGAAGCGCATCGCCTTCTCGATCACCACGTCGTCGACGGTCGCGCCGAGGCCCGCCATCTGGGCCAACGGGAGGACGGCATCGGCGCCGAGCACGCCGCGCACCGGATGGACCCAGCGCACCAGTGCTTCGACCGCCGCGACCGAACCGTCGGGTCGCACGATCGGTTGGAAGAACGGCTGGATCTGGTCATCGTCGAGTGCCGTCCGCAGTTGTTCGAGCTGGGCCCGCCGCTCGTCGAGTGCATCGCGGGAGATCTGGGTGGTCTCGGCCTCGCTGCGATGGCGCGCCGAGGCAAGTTCATTGGTGGCGTGGATCAGTAGCGCGTCCAGGGTCTGCGGGTGCGGCTCGTAGGCCACGGCCGTGCGAATCGAGAAGGTCACCTGTTGATCGCCAATGGTGACCGGTCGCGGAACGTCTCGAGTGATCCGTTCTTGCAGCATCCGAATCGCACGTTCGCCCGAGCTGCGAACTGCCAACACGAACTGGTCACCGCCGACACGCGCGGTGACCGGGTCGGCGATCCGCACGCGGTCGAGCCGTTCGGCGACCGCAGCGAGTACCGCATCGCCCGCGGCTTCGCCATACAGCTCATTGATCGAGCGGAACTGCACGATGTCGACCAGCAGCACGCCGAGCCCACCGCCTGCGGCGATCAGCTCACCAGCCGCACGTACGAAACCGTCCCGATTGAGTAGCCCGGTGTGATTGTCGTGTTCGGCGAGGAAGTCGACCCGGTCGCGCGCGTCGGCGAGGGCAGTTGCAATCTGAGCTGTGACCACATAACTGCCGACGACCGGGTCGTCGAGCAGATTGTTGATGGTGAACTCGCACACCACGTCGTCGCCGTCGATGGCAATCAGTCGTCCGTCGACGGTGGTTGTCTCGTGCGTGTCGGTGCGATGGAGGGCATCGAGGATTCGCTCCCTGTCGTCCGGGTGGAAGAGATCGGGGATTGGACGACCGCGCACCCGTTCGGGATCGTGGCCCAGGAGGCGCGTGACCGCGCCGTTGATCGATCCGACAACGCCGACCGCATCGACGAGCAGCACCATGCCGTGCATGTTGGCCATCACGGCGCGCAGTAGCTCACTGTCGCCACGGGCGAATTCGAGCGCGTGTCGGTCGCTCACGTCGCGAGCCACGAGGATGATCTCGTCGTTGTCTTCGTCGTAGGTGCCGCGCACTTCCAGGTAGCGCCACGTCGCCCGACCGGTGCGCGCCCGTATCGTCAGTAGCGTGCCGGCGGGCTTTGCGCTGATCGTGTCGAGCGATGCGACCGCGATCGCATGGTCGTCGGGGTGGATGAGTTCGAGCACCGACGTACCGATCACGTCGGCTGGGTTCCACTCCAGAACACGAGCTGCCGTCACGTTGGCGTAGCGCAGGGTGCCGGCGCGATCGATCCCCAGCACGGGATCGGGAAGGTCATCAATCGACCGTTGGAGCGGCGGATCGCCCAACTGCATGGTGGTTGATCGGTCTGCCGCCGACCGGACTTGAGCATTTCTTGTCACAGACGGTGTCAGACTCGAGTCCGAGTGTCACGCCGCGGGGTTGGGGTCGATCCAGGCTGCCCGTATCATTTCACGGTTCCCCAGGAGCGGCACTGGGCCGCCGCCTGCACCTACGACCACCAGCGCACGACGAAGAGACTGACCCCGATGGCGACGTACACCCCCAAAGCTCACGAGATCGACCGTACATGGCACGTGGTCGATGCTGACGGCCTCGTCCTCGGGCGCCTGTGCACCGAGGTGGCGCGAGTCCTGCGCGGCAAACACAAGCCGACCTACACGCCGAACCTCGACACCGGCGACCACGTCATCATCGTCAACGCCGACAAGATCGTCATGACCGCTGGCAAGGCCGAGCGCACCATCAAGTACCGCCACAGCGGGTACCCCGGCGGAGTGAAGTCCGAGTCGTACGCGCACCTGCACGCCCGTAAGCCGGCCGAGGCCGTCCGCCAAAGCGTCCGCGGCATGCTTCCCAAGGGCCCCCTCGGCCGCCAGCAGCTGTCCAAGCTCCAGGTCTACGCCGGCCCGACGCACCCCCACGCAGCACAGCAGCCGACGCCGCTCGAGATTCCCGGCGCCGCGGCTCGCTGACGGCACCACAAAGGATCACGATGTCGATCGCACCGCTCTCCCAGACCACCGGCCGCCGGAAGGAAGCCGTTGCCCGCGCCCAGCTGCGCCCCGGCACCGGAACGTTCACCATCAATGGCAAGTCGCTCGAGGTGTACTTTCCTACCGCGGTGTCGCAGATGATCGTGTCCGAGCCGCTCACCGTCACCGAGACGCGTGAGCAGTACGACGTCACTGCCTCGATTCACGGCGGCGGCGCGAGCGGCCAGGCCGGTGCGCTCCGCCTGGCGATCGCCCGTTCGCTCGTCGAGATCGATCCCGAGCTCCGGGCTCCGCTGAAGAAGGCGGGACTCCTCACGCGCGACCCGCGCAAGAAGGAGTCGAAGAAGTACGGCCTCAAGAAGGCCCGCAAGGCGCCACAGTTCACCAAGCGCTGATCGTCGGCCCAGCCGACCATCCAGCTCGCGATGTCGCCGACCTTCGGTACCGACGGTGTACGCGGCCGCGCCAACGTCGATATCACCCCTGAACTTGCGCTCTCGATCGGTCGAGCCGCCGCAGCGGTGCTGCTCACCGACGATCAGCGTCGCGTCGTGATCGGCGGTGACACCCGTGCCTCGACTCCGATGTTGTCCGCCGCGTTGGCGGCGGGCTTTGCCGCGTCTGGTGTTGACGTCGTCGACCTCGGCGTTGCGCCGACGCCGATGGTTGCCGATGCCGCCCGTCGCCACGATGCCATCGGCGCGGTCGTGTCCGCCTCACACAACCCCTTTCACGACAACGGCATCAAGCTGTTCGCCCGCGGCGGCGTGAAGTTGCGTGACGATGTCGAGCGACGCATCGAGGAACAACTCGATCAGCCGGCGATCGTGTCGGACGGACCGGTCGGCTCGATTCGCTCCGGTCATGCGTCGATCGGGCGCGAGTACCTCGATCACCTCCACGCCGCGATCGACGGGCGGACGCTCGACGGTATGCGCGTCGTGATCGACGCCGCCAACGGCGCCGCCGCCGAATTCGTGGCCCCGCTGTTCGCCGAACTCGGTGTCGACGCGATTGTGCTGGCCGATCAACCCGACGGGCGCAACATCAATGACGGTTGCGGCGCGACGCAGCCGATGTACGTCGCCGAAGCCGTGCGCACTCACGGCGCCGACGTCGGGATCGCGCTCGACGGCGACGCCGATCGTCTCATCGCCGTCGACCACACGGGCACCGTCGTCGATGGCGATCACATCATCGCGGTGTGTGCTCGCGATCTCCGGGCACGCGGGCGGCTCGCTCGCGACTCGGTGGTCGTGACCGTGATGAGCAACCTGGGATTCCGCTTGGCGATGGACGAGGCGGCGATCGGCGTTATCGAGACCCCGGTCGGCGACCGCTATGTCCTCGAAGCGATGAGTGAGGGTCGGTACTCGCTCGGTGGTGAGCAGAGTGGTCACGTCATTTTCGCCGACCATGCGACCACCGGCGACGGATTGCTCACCGCACTCATCCTGCTCGATGCCACATGCCGCGCGGGGCGGCCGTTGGCCGAGCTCGCCGACGAGGCGATGACATCGCTGCCCCAGATCCTGGTGAACGTCGAAGTTGCAGAACGACTCCCCGACGTCGCCGAACAGATCGCCGACGAGATCGAGGCCGCCGAGCGAGCGCTCGCCGGTCGTGGCCGTGTCCTGGTGCGCGCAAGCGGGACCGAACCATTGGTACGGGTGATGGTCGAGGCGCCCACCGACGACGCCGCCCGCGCCACCGCTGAGCAGCTCGCCGCCGTGGTCGTCGACCGCTTCGGGCGCACCGACCTGCAGGCAGACGGTCGGTAGCCTGGCGACATGTGCGGAATCATCGGGGTGGTTGGGCGCACGTCGACTCGCCCCGCCCCCACGTTCGACGAACTGATCACCGGTCTCGACGCAGCGATCGACTGCGCTGACGATCTCGCAGCGGCCACGACCGCCGTGCGCGTCGTCGATCGAGCGCTGCGCGGCGTCGCTGGCGTGCAGGCGCTGTTGTCGGCCCCAGAGGTGTCGGTCGGCATCATTGCTCGGCTCGATCGGCTCGATGCCGTCGCCGACGCAGGCGAAGCGCAACTCGATCGGCGCGCCGGCGAACTCAGTGCCCCCGAGCTCGAAGCGGCGAACGCCGAGATCATCGCATTGCGCGATGCGCTGTGGGCGATCCGCAACGACCGGCTGCGTATGGCGTCCGCTGTTGCGGCACTGTCGGCAACCGACGTCGGCGCCGACAGCTCGGCGCCGTACCTCGCTGGTTATCTCGCCATCGAGCGAGCGTGCACGGCTATCGATCGGCTCGAGGTGCGCGGCCGCGACTCTGCGGGCGTCCACGTCTACGTGTGGCAGCACGACCTCGACGATGCATCGTTGGCCGCGCTACTCGACGAGCGCGGCGAGGATCTGCTGTTCCGCTCGAGCGCCGTGGTTGCCGCTGGTCCGGGAACGTTGTCGTTCGTCTACAAGACCGCCGCGGAGATCGGTGAACTCGGCGACAACACCGCCACGATCCGGCGCGCCGTCGTCGCCGACGAGCTACTGCGACGGGTGTTACGCAGCCCCCAAGCGCGCATCGCGGTGCTCGGTCATACTCGATGGGCGAGCGTGGGCATCATCAGCGAGCCCAACACCCACCCGTTGAACTCCATCGAGGAGAGCATCTCGGATCGCGACGCTCCGTACGTGGTGGCCGCGCTCAATGGCGACGTCGACAACCACGCCGACCTGCGCGTCGAACACCACTTGCGGATCCCCACCGCTGTGACCACAGACGCCAAGATCATCCCCACACTGGTCGCTCGTCGGCTCCGAGACGGGATGGACTCCATCGAGGCGTTTCGCCGTACAGTCGCCGATTTCGATGGTTCGGTCGCCATCGGCGCCGCCATCGCCGACGAGCCTGGCCGGCTGTTGCTCGCGCTTCGGGGGAGTGGGCAAGGCCTCTACGTCGGATTCGCCGACGACGCCTACATCGTGGCCAGCGAGCCGTATGGCGTTGTCGAGGAGTCCGATCGTTACCTTCGGCTCGACGGGGAGCGCGGCGGCGAGATCGTCGTCCTCGACGGTGAACGTGCCGGCGACGCCGATTCGCCGGGTGCCCTGGAACGAGTGGCCTACGACGGCACGCGTACGCCGGTTCTCGACGACGACTTGATCACGGCGGAGGTGACCACCCGCGACATCGATCGGGGTGATGCCCCGCACTACCTGTTGAAGGAGATCACCGAGTCGCCGGTGTCGCTGGCCAAGACGTTGCGCGGCAAGATCGAGGCCGACGGCGATGAGTTGGTCGCCAATGTCGGCGAGGTCGCCCTGCCAACCGCGGTGGCCGAGCGACTCGCCGCCGGGTCGATCACACGCGTGCGGGTGATCGGCCAGGGAACGGCAGCGGTTGCCGGCCAGAGCATGGCCGCTCTGCTCGACGAGCTCACCGATGGCACCCTCGACGTCGACGCGATCACCGCCACGGAGTTGTCCGGCTTCGCAATGCGACTCGACATGAGCGACACGTTGGCCGTCGCAGTATCGCAATCGGGAACCACCACCGACACCAACCGCACGGTCGATCTGTTGCGCGGCCGTGGCGCGGCGGTGCTGGGCATCGTCAACCGACGTGGGAGCGACCTCACCAACAAGGCCGATGGGGTGATGTACACCTCGGACGGACGTGACGTCGAAATGAGCGTCGCGTCGACCAAGGCGTTCTACGCCCAGGTAGCGGCGGGTGCCCTACTCGCCTGTGCGATCGCACAGGCGGCCGAGTTCGGCGATGCTCGTCGGCGGACGCGGCTGTTGTCATCGCTGCGATCGCTTCCCGACGCGATGCGTACCGTGATCGCGCAGCGGCCGGCGATCGCCGACGCAGCGCGCCTCGCACCGCCGAAGCGCTACTGGGCGGTCGTCGGCAACGGCCCGAACAAAATCGCTGCCGAAGAGGTGCGGATCAAGCTCAGTGAGCTGTGTTACAAGTCGATCGCCTGTGACTCGACCGAAGACAAGAAGCACATCGACCTCTCTGCCGAACCGTTGATCTTGGTGTGCGCAGCGGGGTTGCGCGGCTCGACCGCCGACGACGTGGCCAAAGAGGTGGCCATCTTCAGCGCACACAAGGCGACCCCGGTGGTGATCGCCGACGAAGGCGAACAGCGATACGGCGGCGCCGCGGTGATCGGTGTCCCGCAGGTCGACCCGGCCCTCGGCTTCGTCCTTTCTGCGATGGCCGGCCACTTGTTCGGGTACGAGACCGCGTTGGCGATCGACGCGTCGGCGCGCTGCCTGCGCGAGGCCAGAGAGGTCATCGAACGCCTGGTCGCTTCGGTACCGTCGGCTGACCGAGTGATTCGTCGGTTGCGAACCGAGTTGCGTGCGCCCGCCGACAGATTCTCCGATGGCTTGCGTGCCGGGTTGTACGACGGCCAACTCGAAGCGTCGACCGCGGCTCGACTCTCCGCACTGCTGCGCGACGTGCAGAGCGAACGACCGATCGAGCAGTTCCAGGCCGAGTCGGGCAAGGTCGGCACGCCGAGCGCACTGCTCGACGACCTGGTCAGCGCATTGACCGCTGCGATCGAGGAGTTGACTCGCCCGATCGACACCATCAAGCACCAGGCCAAGACGGTGACCGTTGGCATCTCGCGCAGCGACGAAGGCGTGATCGATCGTCCGCTCGTACAAGCGGTCCTCGACGCCGGCCCGGGCCGCGACGTGCTCAGCTATCGCACGCTGAAAGTGCTTGCCGACCTCGACCCGGCGATCGCCGAGGTCCACGGATTCACGCGCTATGGCATCGACGGGTCGACGATCTCGATCATCGACCGCGGCGGCATCTCCCGCGAGCTCCCGAGCCGGGCCGAGCAACCCACCCCGCTGCGGGGCACTAAGCGCCGAGTTGCCGCCGAACGCGACGTGCTCGTCGGTGTCGGACGGCGCGACGGCCGGACGTTGATCTTCGTGCCCGAGGTCAAGGGCGGGGAAACCACCGGGCTCACCCTGCTGCACGTCGCATTCCACGAACGGTTGCCCGCCGCGGCGATGCGTACGGTGCTGCAGGGATACGACCGACGTTACGACCGGTTGGTCGACTGGGTCACCGAAACCGAGGGCTCGTTCGACGAGTCACTGCTCGGCGAACTTCCGGTGGAGCAACTGTTGATCCAGCCGATCTCCGACACCGCCGACCATTGGCGGCGGTGAG
>JBCCVW010000214.1:0-7637 GCA_039194665.1 Actinomycetota bacterium | reverse complement strand
GTCCGATCCAAGCGCGGCGTGGGCGGTGGGTACGTGCTGGCGCGGCCGCCAGCCGAAATCCGGCTCAGCGAGATCGTGTCGGCGGTCGATGGCCCGATCACGCTCGGCGACTTCGGGCAACCGCACCAAGACGGCGCATGCGACCACGAGGGTCAATGCGTGCTGCTCCAGATCTGGGACCTCGCCGGCGAGCACATGCGCACCTACCTCGAGAGCTACACCCTCGACCAGATCGCCGCCATCGCCAACGGCGATGCTCCCTGGCCGTCATAACCGGGCTCGGTCGCCCTGGCGGGCTTTCCCTCGCCTGCCGTGCTCGCGCCCATGACGCTCGCCCACCTGCTTCTCAGCACGTCTCCGACCGGGCTCGGTCGCCCTCCCAGGCCCCCTATTGGCCGTTCAGCCAGGATTGGAGGTCGGGGGCGAGGGGGGTGGTGAACGTCACGCGGTCGCCGGTGGCCGGATGGTCGAACGACAGCTCGGTGGCGTGCAGGAATGGTCGGTCGAGACCGTGGCGCGGACGACCCTTGCCGTAGACCTCGTCGCCAACGATCGGGTGACCGATCGACGAGAGGTGGACACGAATCTGGTGCGTTCGTCCCGTCTGCAACCGGCATGAGATGCGCGCTCCAGCGACCGGTTGGTCGAGTTCGCCAACGACCTCGTATTCGGTGCGCGCGGGGCGACCGTCGGCAACCACGGCCATCCGCAACGGATCTCGCGGGTCGCGACCGATCGGCGCATCGACCAGGCCTCGGGCTGCGGCAGGTACACCCCACACGACCGCGTCGTAACGGCGACCGGCCAGGTGCGCTGCGAACTGGGCGACGAGCGACTCGCGCGCCGTCTCGGTACGGGCCACCACGAGCAACCCCGAGCTGCCCGCATCGAGCCGGTGCACGATCCCTGGTCGTTGCGCATCACCAACACCGACCAGGTCGGGAAACCGCGCGAGCAGGCCGTTGACCAGGGTGCCGTCGGAGTTGCCGGCACCGGGATGGACCACGAGCCCTGGTGGCTTGTCCACCACGACCACCGCCGCGTCCTGGTGCACGACATCGAACAGCACCGTCGGGTCCGGTGCCGGCGGCGCATCGGCGGGGAGTTTGGTCGGGTCCACCACGAGCAGCTGACCAGCCGCCATCCGCGTCTTGCCGCTGACGACGACCGCACCATCGACCGTCACCCCGCCGAGATCGACGAGCCGGGCGGCATCAGCCCTGCTGACGTCGGCGACCAGGGCGACGATGCGGTCGAGGCGTTGCCCGGCGAGTGCCTCGGGGATCTGCTCGGTGATGTTCACCGATCCGGCGTGTCGACGTCGGTCGGCGGCGCGACGCCGACCTCGTCCGCTTCCGGTCCGCGGTGTTGCAGAATGCTGCCCAGGATCAACAGGCCGGCGCCCACGTTGATGGCGATATCGGCGATGTTGAAGATCGGGAACCACTGGAAGTCGATGAAGTCGACGACCGATCCGCGCAACCACGCGTCGCCCCGGAACATGCGGTCGATCAGGTTGCCTGCGGCGCCGCCGATCAAACAGCCCATGCCGATCGCACTCAGCGTGCTCGACTCCTTGCGCAACGTCAGCAGTAGCCACACGATCACCAATGTGGCGACCACACCGATCAGCGGACCGAACCCCTGCCCACGCCCGAACGCGAGGCCGCTATTGAAGGCCAGGTTCCACTGCAGGGTCCAGATCACGTGGATCGTCCGACCGTCCGACAGCTCGTCGAGTGCCCACGTCTTGGTCACCTGATCGGCAACCACGATGGCCACGGCGATCACCAGCGGGAGCCGCCATGCGGCCGGGAGGGTCATCGCCGCAAGTGCTGGCGATCAGCGCGGGCCGATGCCGCCGACCTTCTCGGCAGCGAGCACGGTGGTCTCGGGGATTGCTTCGAGGCGTTCACGCGGAATCGGTTCGCCCGACACCTGGGAGTAGCCGTACGTCCCGGCCTCGATGCGTGCCAATGCAGCATCGATCTCGTCGACCGTCTGACGCGATTGGCTCGACAGCACGCGATCGAGGTCGCGTTGGACGACCATGGTGTCGCCCTCGCCGCCTTCGTCATCGAACTGCACATCACCCATTTCGCCGTCTTCGATCAGGCTGGTCGCTTCGTCCTCGAGCCGTGTCGCGCGCGCCAGCTCGGCGGCGCGTCGCTCGAGCAACTCCTCACGTTGCGCCTTGAGAAACTTGACATCGAAGTCCTTGGTGTAGGAGATGCCGTCCTTGGTGGTACCCCGTGGTGCGGGGATTTCAGGACGTCCTCCTGAACCACCGGTCGTTGCGGCCTTCTTGGCAGACTTCTTTGCCGCTGCCGCCCTGGCGGGGGCCTTCTTGGCAAGTTTCTTCGCCGCTCCCGTCTTGGCCGTCGCTTTCTTGGCAGGCTTCTTTGCTGCGGCCTTCTTCGCTTTCGTACTCCCGGCGGTCGACTTCTTTGCTGGCGAGGAGCTCTTCTTGGCAGACGTCTTCTTCGGCGTCTGCTTCTTGGCGGCGGACTTCTTGGCGGCGGACTTCTTGGCGGACGACTTCTTCGACGAGCCAGATGTGCGCGATGAACCCGATGACTTCGCTGCGGCCACGAATTGCCTCCTTCCGGCTTGGGTGAGCGCCGGACTCTACCGGAGGAAGCCGGGCGAAACGAATACCGTCGAACGACTACGACGCGCTGCGCCGCTGGACGGCGACGTTCGGATCGTCCGCACCGGAGGCCTGGTCATCGGCGACGCCCACCAGGTCGACCGCGAGCGTTTCTGCGGCGATCAACTCGCGGTGGGCCTCGAGTGCCTCGATCCACGTCCCCGCGGCCGACACCTCCACGGCGATCCGGTCCGACACGTCGAGTTCGGCATCACGGCGCGCCTGTTGGATGACTCGCACCAGGTCCCGGGCTCGGCCCTCGCGTTCCAATTCGGGTGTGACGTCGATATCGAGGGCGACGACACCCCCGCCGGACGCAAGCCCGGTGCTCGCCAGATCGTCTCCTGCCACCATCTCGAGGCGGTACTCGCCCGGCTGCAGCTGGTGGCCACCGACGACCACAGTGTCCGCGTCGACGTGCCAGTCGCCGGCCTTGTGTGCCGCAACGACCGCTTGCATGTCTCGCCCGAGGCGTGGCCCGAGGGCAGCTGGAACGAGTTGCAAGGTTTCGTGTGCCACCGACCCGACGTCGGTCGTCAACTCGACCTCGTGCACGTTGACCTCGTCGGCGATCAGGTCGCGGAACGGCGCGAGCCGATCAGCATCGGCGCTGGCCACCGTGAGCGAGGACAGCGGAAGGCGCACCCGACGTTGATGGGTCTTGCGTACCGACAGCGTCGCCGAGCACACGTCGCGCGCCAGATCCATCGACTCGACGAGGTCGTCATCTGCAGGGAGCTCGTCGGCGCTCGGCCAGTCGGTGAGATGCACGCTGCCCTCGCCGTGCAGTCCGAGATAGATCGACTCGGCGACGAGCGGTAGCAGCGGGGCGACGGTGCGCACCAATACGGACAGCACCGTGTGCAACGTGTCGATCGCCTGTGAATCGCCCTCCCAGAAGCGCGTGCGACTACGCCGGACGTACCAGTTGGTGAGTACGTCGAGGTACTCGCGCACGCTCTGACATGCGCCGAACAGGTCGAGGTCGTCGAGCTCGCCCGTGACGTCGACGACCAGTTCGCGTGTCTTGGCGAGCACGTATCGATCGAGCACGTCGGTGGAGTCGGTCCGCAGCTGGGCGTCGTGCCCAGCGGCGTTGGCGTAGAGCGACAGGAAGTACCAGGTGTTCCACAACGGGAGCAGCACTTGGCGCACCGTGTCGCGCATGCCGGTTTCGGTGACCATTCCGTCCGTGCCACGAAGGATCGGCGACGACAGCAGCAACCACCGCATGGCGTCGGCGCCGTGGGTATCGAACATCTCCTGAGGGTCGGGATAGTTGTCGAGGCTCTTCGACATCTTCTGCCCGTCGTCGCCGAGGACGATGCCGTGGCTGATGCAGTTGAGGAATGCCGGGCGGTCGAACAACGCTGTGGCCAACACGTGCAACGTGTAGAACCATCCACGGGTCTGGCCGATGTATTCGACGATGAAGTCGCCCGGGAAGTGGTGCTCGAACCACTCGGTGTTCTCGAACGGATAGTGCACCTGGGCGAACGGCATCGAGCCTGATTCGAACCAGCAATCGAGCACCTCGGGGACGCGCCGCATCATCGACTTGCCAGTCGGGTCGTCGGGGTTCGGACGCACGAGTTCGTCGACCATCGGTCGGTGCAAGTTGTCCGGACGAACGCCGAAGTCCGCCTCGATCTCGTCGAGGCTGCCGTACACGTCGACGCGCGGATATTCCGGGTCGTCGCTGCGCCACACAGGGATCGGCGACCCCCAGAAGCGGTTGCGACTGATCGACCAATCGCGGGCACCATCGAGCCACCGACCAAATCGGCCATCGCTCACGTTTTCGGGTACCCACTTGATCCGTTGGTTGAGCTCCACCATCCGATCGCGAACGTCGGTGACCTTCACGTACCAACTCGGCAGGGCGCGGTAGATGATCGGGGTGTTCGTGCGCCAACAGTGTGGGTAATTGTGCTCGTAGGTGTCGTGGCGGAGCAGGCGGCCGTCGGCCTTGAGCCAGCGAATGATCTCGGGGTTCGCGTCGAAGACGTTCAGTCCGGCGAAGTCGGTGACCTCGTCGGTGAATCGGCCCTGATCGTCGACGGGCACGACCATGCCCATCCCGTTGTCGTCGCCGATTCGTTGGTCGTCCTCACCGAAACCGGGCGCGCTGTGCACGATGCCGGTGCCCTCGTCGGTCGCGACGAAGTCGTCGCCAACGACGCGGAACCCGTAGAGGTCTGGGCGATCGGCGAAGTACTCGAACAGGGGCGTGTACGTCCGCCCGATCAGCTCTCGACCGGTGACGACACCGTGTTCGGTTGCCTCGCCGAGCTGTTGCTCGTACGTCGCCACCGCGTCGGCGCCGAGGACGTAGTAGGTCCCGTCGAGCTCCATGATCGAGTAGTCGAGTTCCGGTCCAACGATGAGGGCGAGGTTCGACGGCAGCGTCCACGGTGTGGTCGTCCAGGCGAGCATCTTCATGGGCCCTGGATCACCCGGTTGGGGGTGAAGGTCGAACGCGACGGTGATCGCCGGGTCCTGGCGCGGCCGCGTCGCATCGTCAAGACGAATCTCAAAGTTCGACAGCGGCGTCTCGGCGCCCCACGAGTAGGGCATCACTCGGTTGGCCTCGTAGACGAGGCCTTTGTCCCAGAGCTGCTTGAACGCCCAGATCACCGACTCCATGTAGTCGAGATCCATCGTCTTGTAGTCGTTGTGGAAGTCGACCCAGCGCGCCTGTCGGGTAACCGTCTTCTCCCACTCGTTGGTGTACTGCAGCACGCTCGTACGGCAGGCGTCATTGAACCGATCGATGCCGAACGCAGTGATCGCCGGGCGCCCGGAGATCCCCAGCTCTTGTTCGGCTTTCACCTCGGCGGGCAACCCATGACAGTCCCAGCCGAAGCGTCGCTCCACACGCCGTCCGCGCATGGTTTGGTACCGCGGAATGGCGTCCTTGACGAATCCGGTCAACAGATGGCCGTAGTGCGGGAGCCCGTTGGCGAACGGCGGCCCGTCGTAGAACACGAACTCGTTGTCACCGTTGATCCCCGCCGGACGTTGATCGATCGATGCGCGGAACGTGTCGTCTTTGGCCCAGCGCGCCAAAATCTCGTCTTCCAGGCGTGGGAAGTCGGGGCGCGGATCGACGTCGGGATAGGGCACGCGAGCATGCTACCGACGCGATCGCAGCGCATCGCCTGGGTTCCGACCGGCGCGACCCCGCCAGCGGATCAGTCAGCGGTTCTTGTCGTCGTCGAACGAGAAGGTGAACTCGTCGTCGCCCGCAGCGGCGGTCTCCCTGTCGCCCACGCCGAACACCGGGGTGTGATCGAGCTGGTCGATGGCGTCACCAGGATCGTCTGCGACCGCGTCGCCGGGCGTGGCAGCCGGTTCCCCGGCTGACTCGTCGATGTCGAACCGAGCAACCGTGACATCGTCAGTGTCGCCGGCTTGGACGGGATCGACGATGTCAGCGGCATCGTCTTCGCCCGGATCGCGCACATCACGCGGATCGAAGGCCTCCGGTGTCGCCGTGCCGGTGTCGTCGTCGGCCGCGGACAGCAGCGGCGGGCGAACGTCGCCGAGGCCTCCCGGGACCCGATCGGTGATGGCGATGAGCTCGTTGGCGGCATCTCGCAGACGGGTGCGCTGCTCCACCAGGAACTGCTCGAGGTGGTTGACGTCGGACTCGAGAAAGTCGCGTCGAGCCAACAGCGAGTCGACCTCGCCAGCCGCTGAGCTGCGCGCCTGCTCGCTCTCTCGTCGCGCCTCGTCGCGAGCCTCCTCGATGAGCGATGCTGCCATCTCCCGCGTCGAGTCGATGGTCTTGGCCGACTCGGTCTCGGCCTCCGAGCGCAGGCGGGTCGCCTCCCGTTCGGCGTCGGCGATTGCAGCATCGGCGGTGCGTTGGGCGAGGAGCAGCGTGCGGCTGATCGAGTCGACCTGCTCGGCAGTCGGCTCGCTCGATGGGCTCGCCGCCGGTGACGGCTCGCTCGTCGGGGCCGTGGTCGGAGTCGCCGGCTCGGTCGTGTCGGCACCGGCCTCGGTCAATTCCTGTACTCGGGCCACCGCAGCCCGCGCCCGCGCCTCCATCGCCGTGGCTTCGTTCTGCGCTCGCTGCAACTCGTCGGCGACTTCACCGAGGTACTCGCGAACCTGGTCGGGGTCGAGGCCCTTTCGAACGGTGCGGAACTCCGCGGTGCGGATTCGCTGCGGGCTGAGGTCCATCGGATCTCCGTTCGCGCGTGTCAGTCGTCGTACTCTTCGTAGCGCGGCTGGCGGGCCGCCAGCGGCTTGAGCAGATACACCCCGGTGGCCACCTTCTCCATCGAACCGTCGAGGGCGTAACAGATGCCGCTGGCGAAGTCGATCAGCCGGCGCGCCACCTCGCGTTCGGTGCCCTCGAGATTCATGATCACCGGCTGGCCGTCTTTGAACTTGTCGGCGAGCTCTTGCGCTTGATCGAAGCGACGCGGTCGTACGGTCTGCGGTTCCATCGATCCTCCAGGGACACTGCGGAGTTGCGCCTGACCGCCGGCTGCAGGCGCCGGCTCGGCCGGGCGGATGTGCACACCGGAGTCGTCGCGCGGTGCTTCGCTCCGTCCGTTGGGACCATTGGGTGCTGGCCGACGACTCGCTGAGGCATCGAAATCGCGCGAAGGAAAGCTCGGGCGACCCGACACGGTGCGCACGGTTGGCTCGCCTTCGGGTTCCCACCCTCGGCCACCACGCTGATCGGGCTCACGCGGGGCGCGCCCGCGACTTGGCTCCGGTTCGTCGTACGCGTCGTAGTCGTCGTAAGCGTCGTCGGGACCGAGACCCAGATAGTCCATGGTCCGCTTCCACAAAGACATGCAATCCTCCTGCGTGGGAGGCTAGTCGACACCCGTCGTGCACCCGCGGACGCGCGCCGGGGCGGCGTTCGCTGCGCTCATTGGCGAGGTGGCCGCCGGCCGAAGAGTGCAGTACCCAGGCGAACCTCGGTCGAGCCTTCCTCGACGGCCACTTCGAGGTCGGCGGACAT
>JBCCVW010000213.1:0-7667 GCA_039194665.1 Actinomycetota bacterium | reverse complement strand
GCGTGGTTGGTGATTCGGGTGTAACGGTCGTCGAAGGGACGAGCGTTATGCGACCTCGATCGCCCAGATCAAGATGCCCGACCTCAACGCCTACGACCTCGAAGCCGCCAAGCTGCAGGTCCGCGGTACCGCCCGTTCGATGGGCATCGAGGTCGCATAACGCTCGTCCCTTCGACGACCGTTACACCCGAATCACCAACCACGCCTGGACCGGGAACACCTCGCCCGGCCGGCTCAACCACACGAGGGAGACCACCATGTCCGGCAAGAAGTACGCCGACGCACAGAAGAAGTTCGACCGCGACCAGTTCTACGGCCCTGCCGAGGCGCTGAGTCTGGTGAAGACCATGGCCTCGGCCAAGTTCGACGAGAGCATCGACGTGTCGGTGCGGCTGGGCGTCGATCCACGCAAGGCCGACCAGATGGTCCGCGGCACCGTCGCGCTGCCATCGGGCACCGGCAAGGACGTGCGCGTCGCCGTGTTCGCCTCCGGTGACGCGGCCGAGCAGGCCCGCGAAGCCGGCGCTGACGTCGTCGGTGCCGACGACCTCGCTGCTGACGTCGAGGCCGGCAAGATGGACTTCGACCTGGTGATCGCTTCGCCCGACATGATGCCGCTCGTCGGTCGCCTCGGGCGGGTCCTCGGACCCCGCGGCCTGATGCCCAACCCGAAGACCGGCACCGTGACCCCCGACGTGGCCAAAGCCGTCGGTGAGTTCAAGGGCGGCAAGGTCGAGTACCGCACCGATCGTTACGGCAACGTGCACGTGCCCGTCGGGAAAGCCAGCTTCGAGCCCGACGCACTCGAGACCAACTTCCGCGCCGTGCTCGACGAGTTGCAGCGCGTGAAGCCGGCGTCGTCCAAGGGCCGTTACCTGAAGAAGATCACGCTGTCGTCCACCATGGGCCCCGGCGTGCGCGTCGACACCAACCGTCTCAAGGCCGAGGTCTGATCACACCCCGCTCTGGCACGACCGCCGCTAGCCTGCAGAGCCTCACAACCAAACCGGTTGCTTGCCGCAGACCGTTGGTCCCATCGATCCAGCCGGATCACCGGGGTAATGGACATCGTCCGCCAGCCGAGGTGCATCCCAACGTCGAGTCCGCGTCAGCGGCGCTCCTCGTCGGTGTTCGCATCGCCAGCGAGCACCACGAGTTCCACGAAAGGAGGATGCACCTCAGATGACCACAACGAGTCCGCGACCCGACAAGGTCGCCATCGTCGAGGAGATCACCGGCAAGCTGAACGACAGCGTCGCCGTGTTCGTGTCGGAGTACCGCGGGATGACCGTTGGTGAACTCGCCGACCTGCGCACGCCGCTGCGCGACGCCGGCGCCGAGCACAAGGTGTACAAGAACACCCTCGCTCGCCTGGCCGCCGACAACGCCGGCTACGACAGCCTCGCCGAATACCTACTCGGTCCGACCGCGCTGACCTTCGTCACCGGCGATTCGGTGGCCGCCGCCAAGGCACTCACCGATCAGGCGAAGGCCAACCCCGATCTCGTCGTCAAAGGTGGCGTGCTGGGCGAGAGCCCGATGTCCGCCGACGACGTGAAGGCGTTGGCCAGCCTGCCGTCGCGCGAAGAGCTGCTGGCCACGTTCGCCGGAGCCCTGCAGGCCCCGCTGAACCGTGCCGCCAGCTTGCTGGCTGCGCTGCCGCGCAACTTCGCCTACGGCTTGTCGGCCTACATCGACCAGCAGGAACAGGCTGCCTGACGGCGCTGCTGTGACCTCCGCGGCGGGCCGTGTCCCACCGCGATGACGATCTCCAGTACTCCGGTGTCGCCGATCGGCGGCACCATCGCACGAAAGTGAATCCACCACGATGGCTACGAAAGACGACATCCTCGAATCCATTAGCAACATGACCGTGATCGAGCTCAAGGAGCTCCTCGACGCATTCGAGGAGAAGTTCGAGGTCACCGCAGCGGCCCCGGTCGCAGTGGCGGCGGCGGGTGCTCCGGCCGCTGGCGGCGGCGACGCCGATGGCGGCGGCGACGAGCAGACCGAGTTCGACGTGATCCTGGCGGCTGCTGGCGGCCAGAAGATCCAGGTCGTGAAGACGGTCAAGGACATCCTCGGCGTTGGTCTGAAGGACGCCAAGGACCTCGTCGACGGTGCGCCCAAGCCGATCCTCGAGAAGGCCAGCAAGGCCGACGCCGAGGACGCCAAAGCGAAGCTCGAAGAAGTCGGCGCCGAGATCGAACTCAAGTGATCACCAGCCTGCGAACAGCAGGCTGACACCGTTTACCAGGCGATCCGTATCGATCGCACGCTGATCGATCAACGAGGACAACTACGAACGATGGCCGGCGGGGCGACCCGCCGGCCATCGCCGCGTCTGCACTGCGAGCGATCGCCGGCTCAGCTCAGCACCGGCTCTGGGCGTTGTGCACCGTCCTCCGGTGCAACAAGGCCGTCGTAGTAGCCAACCGGCGGCCCCCACACGAGACGCCAACGGTTGGCGAAGCCCGCGGTCGTGCGCACCTTGGCCCACAAGCGACGGAACTCGAGAAAGTGGGCGTCGATCGGATTGGTCGTGCCGAGTGGCACCGTGAGCCCGTACGTCGGCGTCTCCTCCTCGACCTGGAAGGTGCCGAAAAGGCGATCGAGGATGATGAACATCCCGGCGTAGTTGGTGTCGAGGTACTTGTCGTCTGCGCCGTGGTGCACCCGGTGATGTGACGCGGTGTTGAACACATACTCGATCGGGCGTGGAAGTCGGCGGATCACCTCGGTGTGGATCCATCCCTGATACGCCAGGTTGAATGTGCCGACCGCGAGGATCAGCAGCGGATCGAACCCGATGACGGCCAACGGGACGAAGAACGCATTGGTGAAGATCGCGTCGGTGAACGAGATGCGGTACGCCGTCGTCTGATTGAACACGGGCGAGCTGTGATGGACCGAGTGGATCAGCGCCCACAGCCACGCCACACGGTGTTCGGCGCGGTGCATCCAGTAGTAATTGACGTCGTACACGATCACTGCGAGGAGGATCGTGAGCGGCGTGGTCGGAATGCTCAGTGGCGTCAGCGATGACACCAGGCCGAGCACGGCAGCCCACATCACGGTGGTCAGTCCGCCGACGATGATCAGTGGCGGAATCGTGCTGATGTTGGCGCCCATTTCCTGCCACAGCTGTCGATTCATCTGCCCCCGCCGCCAATGGCGCCACAGGTCGGCGACGAACAACAGCAGGCCGGCGAGTGCGAGCACGAGACCGATGAAGGCGAGTGTTTCCATGCTCATGACGCTACGGGAGCGAGATGCAAACTGCAAGTGACTGTCATCAAGACATTCGCCAGCGCGTTGATGCTCGGTGACGATCTGGTTGCCGCTACGGTCGGGTGTCGTGGGTCACGCATCTCACGGCACAACCGGGGGCGGCGCTCGTCCGTTGCGCGACCGGCGCAAGCTCGACTCGATGCGCGAGATCCAATCGGTCGCGATCGAACTGTTCTCCGCACGCGGATTCGACGCGGTCACCGTTGGCGACATCGCGACGGCGGTGGCGGTGAGTGACAGCACGGTGTACCGATACTTCGGCACCAAGGAACGGCTCGTCACGTGGCAGGACTACGAACCCGAGCTGCAGGCGGCGCTGCTGCGCCGGCTCGCCGAGCAACCGCCGGTCGACGCCATCCGCGACGCCTACATCGAGGCGCTGGCGCCGCGCTACGACGAGAGCCAGCTCAGCCGCATCGCCTTCATCTACCGGACCCCGCAGGTGTACGCGGCCACGGTCGAGCAGAGCTACACCCAGCATGCGCACCTCACCAAGGCGCTCGAGGGTGCCGCCGCCGTCGATGAGCTGACCGCAGGCGTGATCGCCGGTGCGTGCTTGGCCGCCGTCGACGTGGCCATCGGTCGGTGGCAGGAGTCAGGCGGCAACACCGGTCTCGCCGCATTGTTGGTCGATGCGTTCGATGCCCTCGCCCACGCCGTGCCGACCGCCCCGCCCTCGTAGGCACGCACCGTCATGTCGCCGGCACATCAACGCACATCGAGCCCCGGCGATGCGTTGGAGGTCGATCCCGGCGCCGCCCGTGCTTGACATCTCGGGGCGACTTCTTTACCTTGTCCGGCAATTCAGTCGCCCCACGGGGCTAGAGCACAACCGCTCGACGATCCTGCGTCGAATGCGGTTGGCGAAGCTCGCCCTGCGGAGATAGCATCCGCTCTTGTCGTGCGTCTGCTGTTCCCCCACCGCGTTTTCGGTGCGGTTCAGCGCGTCCGTACTTCTGTCGACATCCGCCCTCGTCTCATTGGAGTGTGATCCGTGGCGACTCGTCCCGTGTCCCGTGACCGCTACTCGTTCGGCAACCTGAAGGAGCCGCTGGAGCTGCCTGATCTCATCGCCATTCAGCGCGAGAGCTTCCAGTGGTTCCTCGATGAGGGTCTGGCCAACACCTTCCGCGACATCAGCCCGATCAAGGACTTCTCCGAGTCCTTGCAGCTCGAGCTGGAGTTCGACCCCTTCGACGAAGACTTGCGCCCGCCGCCGAAATTTACGGTGGAGGAGTGCAAAGAGAAGGACATGACCTATTCGGCGCCCGTGTTCGTACGCGCCCGGTTCATGAACCGCAACACCGGTGAGATCAAAGAACAAACGGTGTTCATGGGCGACTTCCCGATCATGACGGAGAAGGGCACGTTCATCGTCAACGGCACCGAGCGCGTCGTCGTCTCGCAGCTCGTCCGTAGCCCCGGCGTGATCTTCGAGCCCGGCGAGCGGTTCCGTCTCCGCAACCTCACCAAGCACCAGCTCGTCAAGGGCACGATCCACCCGTACCGCGGTGAGTGGATGGAGTTCGACGTCGAGCACAAGCCGGGCAAGGACGTCACCGCCGGCACCCGCGTTGCCCGCAAGCGTCGGCTCGGGATCTTCACCATGCTGCGCGCCCTCGGCTACGACGAGGAGAACGCGCCTGGCTTCCTCGACCGCTTCGTCGCCCACTTCGACTTCCTCGAGGGACAGTGGGACAAGGAGCGCGACATCGCCCCGACCCAAGACGAAGCGCTCATCGAGATCTACAAGCGGGCCCGGCCCGGCGAGCCGCCGACCATCGAGTCGGCGCGCGGCTACTTCCGCAACGCCTTCTTCGAGAGCCGTCGCTACGACCTGTCGCGCGTCGGCCGCTACAAGCTCAACCGCAAGCTCGGCGAAGAGGTCGGTCGCCTCGGCGAGCTGTTCGGGCTCGAGGGCGCCGTCGACACCGAAGGTGAGCCGCTGCTCGACTACCCCGACGAAGATCAGAACGTGCTCAGCCGTTGCGAGGTGCTGGCATCGATCACCTACATGCTGCACCTCGTCAAGCAGGAGCCCGGCTACCGCCTCGACGATCAGGACCACTTCGCCAACCGGCGCATCCGCTCGGTCGGCGAGCTGATCCAGAACCAGGTGCGTATCGGCCTCAGCCGCATGGAGCGTGTCGTCCGTGAGCGGATGACCACCCAAGACGTCGAGGCGATCACCCCGCAGACGCTGATCAACATCCGTCCAGTCGTGGCCGCGATCAAGGAGTTCTTCGGAACGTCCCAGCTGTCGCAGTTCATGGACCAGGTGAACCCGCTGTCGGGCCTCACGCATCGCCGCCGTCTGTCGGCTCTGGGCCCGGGTGGTCTCTCGCGCGAACGCGCCGGTTTCGAAGTGCGCGACGTGCACTTCAGCCACTACGGCCGAATGTGCCCGATCGAGACTCCGGAGGGCCCGAACATCGGCCTCATCGGTGGTCTGTCGACCTATGCCCGTGTGAACGAGTTCGGCTTCATCGAGTCGCCGTACCGCGAGGTCATCGACGGCAAGGTCACCGGCAAGGTCGTGTACATGGCCGCCGACGAGGAAGAGAACTACGTCGTCGCCCAGGCCAACACGCCGCTCGCCGACGACGGATCGATCAAGGAAGCGCGCGTGCTCGTGCGCCGGTCGCCGCAGGCAGCGAGCCTCGAAGACCTGCGCAAGATGCTGGAAGCCGAGAGCTTCTTCGGTGCCACCACCGACATCGGCTACGTGCCGCCGACCGAGGTGGACTTCATCGACGTGTCGCCGAAGCAGATCGTGTCGGTGGCGACCGCGCTGATTCCGTTCCTCGAGCACGACGACGCCAACCGTGCGCTCATGGGGGCCAACATGCAGCGCCAGGCCGTCCCGCTCCTGCGGGCCGAGGCGCCGTACATCGGCACGGGCATCGAGAACCGCGCCGCCCGCGACGCTGCCGATCTCATCGAGGCGCTCGACGACGGCGAGGTCACCGAGGTGACCGGCGAGTCGATCACCGTCGAGTACAAGAACGAGGGCAAGAAGGTCTACCGCCTCAACAAGTTCACCCGCTCCAACCAGGACACCTGCATCAACCAGAAGCCGCGTGTCGTCGAGGGCGACAAGTTCAAGAAGGGCTCGGTCATCGCCGACGGTCCGTCGACCGATCACGGCGAGCTCGCGCTCGGCAAGAACCTCCTCGTCGCGTTCATGCCGTGGGAGGGCTACAACTTCGAGGACGCGATCATCCTTTCTGAACGACTGGTCAAAGATGACGTCCTCACCTCGATCCACATCAAGGAGCACGAGGTCGACGCTCGCGACACCAAGCTCGGACCGGAGGAGATCTCCCGCGACATCCCGAACCTGTCCGACGACATCCTCGCCGACCTCGACGACCGCGGCATCATCCGCATCGGCGCCGAAGTCGGGCCCGGTGACGTGCTCGTCGGCAAGGTCACGCCGAAGGGCGAGACCGAACTCACCCCCGAAGAGCGTCTGCTACGGGCGATCTTCGGCGAGAAGGCGCGCGAAGTGCGCGACACGAGCTTGAAGGTCCCGCACGGCGAGGTCGGCAAGGTCATCGACGTGAAGGTGTTCAACCGCGACGACGGCGACGAGCTGCCCCCCGGTGTGAACCAGCTGGTGCGCGTCTACGTCGCCCAGAAGCGCAAGATCTCCGTCGGCGACAAGCTCGCCGGACGCCACGGCAACAAGGGTGTGATCTCCAAGATCCTCCCCGTGGAAGACATGCCGTTCACCGCCGATGGCCAGCCCGTCGACATCATCCTCAACCCGCTCGGCGTGCCGAGCCGGATGAACGTGGGCCAGGTGCTCGAAGCGCACCTCGGCTACTGCGCCCGCTGGGGTTGGACGAACCCCGACGGGGATACGGTCGGCGACGAGCCGATCCGTGGCACCGAGACCAAGACGCGCCCGAACACCAAGCCGTCGACGTTCATCGCCACGCCGGTGTTCGACGGTGCCAACTGGGACGAGAAGGAGAAGTCGCTCGACCATCCCACGATCCAGGAGATCCTCGGCGGGCTCAACCCCGAGGCCTCCGACGGCGAGCGTCTCGTGGGTACGAACGGCAAGGTGCAGCTGTACAACGGCCGCACCGGCGAGGCATACGACAAGCCGATCACCGTCGGCTACATGTACATCTTGAAATTGGCCCACCTGGTCGACGACAAGATCCACGCTCGCTCGACCGGCCCGTACTCGATGATCACCCAGCAGCCGCTCGGTGGTAAGGCACAGTTCGGTGGCCAGCGCTTCGGTGAGATGGAGGTGTGGGCGCTCGAGGCCTACGGCTCGGCGTACTGCCTCCAAGAGCTGTTGACGATCAAATCCGACGACTTGCTCGGCCGAGTGCGCGTGTACGAGGCGATCGTCAAGG
>JBCCVW010000212.1:0-7857 GCA_039194665.1 Actinomycetota bacterium | reverse complement strand
CACTGCAGCTGCAGACTGACCGAGTCAACCGTTTCACACGCTGCGTCGCTGCCGCCGTCGGCTGCGTCGTCGGCCGCCTCATCGGCATCCTCAGACATCTCATCCTCAGACATCTCGTCGTCGGCGGCGGCTGTGGTCGGCGCGGTGGTGTCGTCGGAACCCGAGTCGTCATCGTCGCCGCATGCTGCGGCAACCAACGCCAGGGCGACCACACCAGCGGTCAGTGCCCGTGTTCTCCTGCTGATCATGTTGTTGCTCCCCCGGGGCGACGAGGCCCCGCTTGTTTGACGGTGGTTTTCTCCAACCCAACGGAGATCATGAAGAACGTGACGCCAAGCGCGCACGCTCCTGCGACGTAGGCCCACGTGACGTCGTTGTCCGACGTTGCGGCGCTCGAGGTAATGCCGTAGCCGATGCCGTTCTGACGACCGCCGAAGTACTCGGCGACGAAAGCCGTCACGACGGCTGCAGGCGCGGCGATCTTCAGTGCGGTGAAGAGATACGGCACGGCGTTCGGGATTCGGGTCTTGATCATCACCGTCCACGGGGTCGCCGCGTACGAACGCATCAGCTCGATATGCAACGGCTGCACCTGGCGGAGGCCTTTCGACACATTGACCAACACGATGAAGAACACGATGAGCATCACCATCAAGCGACGCGGCACCTCGGTGCTGATCGAGAACATGTTGTTGAGCACTGGCACGATGACGATGATCGGGATGGCGTTGAGCGCTACGGCCAGCGGGGTAGCCAACTCGTTGAACACTCGGAAGCGCATCATCACGAAACTCATCGCCACGCCGAGGGCCACCCCGAGCAACAAGCCGACCAGTGCGTTGGACCCGGTCACGAACACCGCATCCCAAACGTTGTCGATCTCTGCGACCAGCGCCGACCAGATCGCTGACGGTGCTGGTAGGAGGAACTGCTGGATGTCGTAGGCCCACACGATCAATTCCCACACGGCGAGGAACAACACGCCGAACAACACCGGAGGCCAGACCGCACGCACGATCGAGGCGGCTCGCGTCGCCATCAGCGGTCCTCGATCCCTCGTCGCAGGCCGTCGTCGGGCTGTTGGTCTTCGTGATGGGCACGCAGCGCCTCGCGCACCTCGGTGATCCGCTTGAAGAACTCATCGTCCTCGCGGGTGTCTTCGTTGCGATCGGCGCCGAGACCCACGGCGATCTCGTCGGTGATGCGACCCGGCCGCGGGGACATCACGACGACCCGCGTGGAGAGATAGACCGCCTCCGGGATCGAGTGGGTGACGAAGATCACCGTGGTTCGCTCGGCGGCGCAGATCCGCAACAGCTCGGCCTGCATGTGCTCGCGGGTCATCTCGTCGAGCGCTCCGAACGGTTCGTCCATCAGCAAGAGCGACGGCTGCGCGGCGAGGGCCCGCGCAATGGCGACCCGCTGTTGCATACCACCCGACAGCTGCCACGGCATATGGTCGTAGAAGTCGTCGAGGCGGACGAGGTCGAGCATCTCCTTGGCGCGCGCGGCGCGCCGGCGACGGTCCCAGCCCTCGATCTCCAACGGGAGCTCGACGTTCTTCTGCACCGTTCGCCAGTCGAACAGGCCGGGCTGCTGGAACACCATCCCGTAGTCGCCTTCACGGCGCGCCTGATCGGGGGTCTTCCCATTGACCGAGAGCTCGCCTGCGGTCGGTTCGAGAAGATGGGCGATCAAGCGCAACAGCGTCGACTTGCCACAGCCCGACGGCCCGATCAACGAGACGAAGTCGCCAGCTGCGACGTGCAGGTCGACATCGACCAGCGCATCGACCTGATTGGCCCTGCCCTCGTTGAACACCATGGTGGCGCCGTCGACGGCGACCACGTCGGGGGTGATGTCCGCCATCAGTTCGTCGCCTCCGGCGGCCGGCGACGCATGAGCAACATCTCCAACCCGACGACCAATCCAAACAGGATCAAGCCCAGCGCTGCCGCGCTGAAGACCGCCGTGTACACCTGGGCCGGGTCGGACGTCGCCCGCTGTCCATACGTGAGCGCAGCGAAGCCGACCCCGCGCACGCCCGTGGAGATCTCCGACACGATCACTCCGATCACCGCTCCGGTCGCCGCGAGCTTGAGGCCCGGCACGATCGTCGGCACCGCTGCCGGGAAGCGCAACGTGACCAGCGTGCGCCACCAACTGGCGCCATAACTCTCCATCAACTCGAGGGCGATCGATGGCGTCGAGCTGAGCCCGCGCAACGTCGCCACCGACACAGGGAAGAAGGCCAGGAAGGCGCTCAACGTCGACACCCAGATCCACTTCGGCAGATCCCAGTTGCCCCCGAGCGCAGCGACCTGCGGCGCCAGCGCAATCAGTGGGATCGCTTGCGACGCAATGACGTACGGCAGTAGCCCACGCTCGACGACCCGCCATCTCGCCATCAACACGGCCAGCGACATGCCGAACGCCGCGCCGACCACGAGGCCGACGAGGGCCATGCGGAACGTGTACCAGCCGTATCCGAGCACGGCCTGCCAGATCGGCTCGTCGCGTCCACGCACTTCGGGTTCGCCAAGCCGCGACACCATCTCCCACGTGTGCGGCATCGCTCGATCATTGGTCTTGGGGATGATCCGCCACCCGAAGACCTCGCCACCGTCTTCCGGACCGAGCAGCTTGTACAGCTCCCACATCGACGCAACGAGCACGAGGGCCACCAGGAACAGCAGCGTTCGCCGCACGACGCGTCGAGCCAGACTCATCGCTCCTGCCGGTGTGGTGCTCTGCGCTCGGTCATGTGCCCGCCCAGGTGTCAATCGTCGTGCACCCGGAATTCAGCAAAGCTAGTGAGCGCGAAACACCCGAATTGACACATCGGCTCGATCGACGAGCCTGTTCACACAGCATTCACGCCACCGGAATCTTCCACCGCGCCCGAACGCGCCCGAACGCGCGTAGCGTCATCGCCATGGCCGGTCACGACGGCAACCAGATGCGCCCGAGTGTCGTCATCGTCGGCGGTGGCTTCGGCGGGCTCGAAGCAGCCAAACACCTCGCCACGGTCGACGTCGACATCACGCTGATCGACCGGCACAACCACCATCTGTTTCAGCCGCTGCTGTACCAGGTCGCCACCGCAGGCTTGAATCCAGCTGACATCGCCCATCCGATCCGCTCGATTCTGCGCAGCCAAGACAACGTCGAAGTGGTGCTCGAAGAGGTGGTCGACATCGATCCCACCGATCGCGTCGTCCACTTACGCAACCACCGACTCGTGCGATTCGATTACCTCGTCCTTGCAGCCGGTGCGCGACACGCCTATTTCGGCAACGACGAGTGGGAGCAGTTTGCGCCCGGCCTCAAGTCGATCGAAGATGCGATCGAGATTCGTCGACGGGTGCTCGGCGCGTTCGAACTCGCGGAGCAGGCGACCACGCCCGAGGTACGCCATGCCGCGATGACGTTCGTCGTCGTCGGCGCGGGGCCGTCGGGAGTCGAACTCGCCGGCGCCGTTGCCGAGATCGCTCGGCACACCCTGGCCAGGGACTTCCACCACATCGACACCACAGAAACGAGGGTGCTCCTGGTCGAAGGTGGGCCGCGAGTCTTGCCGGCATTCGACACGTCATTGTCCGAGCACGCGCGCACCGAACTCGAGGGCCTCGGCGTCACCGTGATGACCGACACGATGGTCGTCGACATCGACGCGCACGGTGTGGAGATCGCAGTGGAGGACACGTCGTCTCGTGTCGACACGTTCACGGTGCTCTGGGCCGCGGGCGTCGCTGCGTCGCCTCTCGGCGCGATGCTCGCCGCCAAGGTCGGCGTCGAGGTCGATCGATCCGGACGGATTCCGGTCGACGACGCGCTCGCAGTGGACAACATCGACGGCGTCTTCGCCATTGGCGACATGGCCGCAGTGGTCTCCGATAACAAGCCAGTACCGGGTGTCGCGCCAGCGGCGATTCAGGGTGCCCGGCATGTCGCCAAAGCCATCGAAGCCGACTTGGCCTCCCAGCCGCGACCCGCGTTCCGCTATCTCGATAAGGGCTCGCTGGCCACGATCGGCCGATCAGCGGCCGTCGCCGAATTCGGCCCGATCAAGTTCTCCGGGTTCTTCGCATGGGTGCTCTGGTGGGCCGTGCACATCCTCCTGCTGATCGGTTTCCGCAGTCGCGCGCTGGTGATGTTCTCCTGGGGCTGGAGTTGGTTGACCTTCCGACGCGGCGCACGGCTCATCACATCTCGATGGCGCCCGGGAGCCGGACTCGATCCGCCGCCGGGCCCCAAGGGCGCGTCGCGCCATCGGTCCGTGTAGCGGATTCGTGTACCGCCTCGGCCCCGAGCGTCACCGGTCGACCGACGCGCACCCAAATCGGCGGTGAGGCGCGCCGAGCATTGCGCCCGACGCCTCACTAGCGTCCCCGTCGAGCCGAACTCGGCACTGGAGGACTCGATGCCACACCGATCACCGCGTTTCCCGCTCGTCGCGCTTGGTGCACTCACCGTTGCCGCGGTTGCGCTCGGCGGTTCAGCGTCGAAGGCCCAGGAATCAGCACCGGACCCGACCAGCGCTGGAAGTCTCGACGTCGCCGGGTTCAACGCCCCCGAGGGCTTCGTCACCACCCAGCTCGGCGGCGACTCGGGCGCCACCGGCATCGTGCAGCAACCGAGCGGACGCGTCGTCGCCGCCGGCACTGGCGGATCGGCCTCAAACATCGTTACCGAAACCATCGTGACGCTGCTCGGCTACAACGACGACGGCTCGATCGACACGAGTTTCGGGCTGAACGGAGTCGCGGTGGCCGACGTGGGCGCGCTCCCCGAAGTAGGCAGCGTGATGCTGCAAGGCGCGGAAGGGGCGCTGGTGACGGTCGGCTCGACCTTCGACAGCCGTGTGTTCGCAGTGCGGCACACCGCGACTGGATTCTTTGACCGAAGCTTCGGCACCGACGGCCGCGCCTTCTTTACCGACGACGGCGACCTCAACGACGTGAACGATGGCGCGATCCAGCCAGACGGGAAGATCCTGGCGCTCTCGGGGACAGGCACGTTTCAGATCAACACGGGCACCGTCGATGTCGTCCGGTTCACCTTCGATGGGGAGGTCGACACCACGTTCGGCACCGACGGTCTCGCCTCGATCGAGCTCAGCCAGCCCATCGTCGGACTCGGCATGGCCGTACAAGACGACGGCAAGATTCTGGTGACCGGTTCGCTGCAACGGCCGGTGGTCGAAGGCGGAACCGCACTGTTCATCCTGCGACTCGACGAGGATGGAACATTGGACGCAACCTTCGGCGACGCCGGCGTGACCACCGTCGACATCGGTTTCAACGCCACCGGCTTCGATGTCGTCGTCGACGATGAAGGCCGAAGCCTCGTTGGCGGAACCGGCAACGCCAACGATGCGCAGGAGTGGGTGGTGGCTCGCTTCACGGCCGATGGCGACCTCGATACCAGCTACGCGAGTGGTGTCGGGTTCGTCACGATCGGGGGCGGCCCGGAGAACCCGGTCGGCCAGATCGTCTCGATCGCGCTCGACGTACACGGCAACACCGTGGCGGGCGGCCAATTCGGCCCGAACCTTGCCGTCTCGCAGTTCTACGTCGGGCGTGTGCGGTCGAACGGCGAGATCGACGACAGCTTCGGTGAGGGTGGCGTCACGATGACCACGATCGGTAGCTTCGCCCAGCCGGAGAGTCTCGCAATCCAAAGCGACGGGAAGATCGTGCTCACCGGTGAGGCCAACGTCGGTGGCATCTTCCAATACGCAACGGCTCGCTACCTCGGCGAACCGAGCACCGTGGTACCCGTCGACGAGGCGCGCCTCTTGGAGACGCGTGTCGGACCGGGGTTCACCACCGTCGATGGTGAGCAGCAGGGCATCGGTCGGCGAGCCGCAGGGCAGATCACGCAGATCAACATCGCCGGGCGCGCCAACGTGCCCGACGATGCCCACGCGGCGATCGTCAACATCGGCGCGATCCAACCCGACCAAGCCGGGTTCGTCACCGCCTTCGACTGCGACGACGATGTGCCGAACTCGTCGACGCTCAACCATCCCGCCGGCGGTGTACGCGCCAACTCGGCGATCGTCGAGCTCGGTGCAGGCGGCACCGTGTGCGTGTTCACG
This sequence comes from Actinomycetota bacterium, assembly GCA_039194665.1. Lineage (GTDB taxonomy): Bacteria > Actinomycetota > Acidimicrobiia > Acidimicrobiales > Ilumatobacteraceae > JABSQH01. Next base: position 1,754 of record JBCCVW010000212.1, on the reverse strand, counting down.
CAACGCGCCACCGACCTGATCGTCGACATCACCGCATATGTGAACGCTGACGGCGACATCACCACCTTCGATGGCCGCCGCATCCTCGAGACACGCCAGGGTCCTGGGTTCGTCACCGCCGATGGTGTGCAACAGGGCATCGGCCAACGGGCCGCGGATCAGGTCACCGTGGTCGAGGTTGCCGGTCGCGTCGAGATACCCGACGACGCGGTCGCCGGCATCGTCAACGTGGCGGCGATCAACCCGGAGCAGCAGGGCTTCATCTCGATGTACTCCTGCGACGACACACGCCCCGACGCGTCGACCCTCAACCATCGCCCGGACGAAACGACCTCCAACGGCGCGATCATCGAATTCGACAGCGACGGCGAGCTCTGTGTGTACACACAACGGGCGACCGATCTGATCATCGACGTGGTGGGGTACGTGATGCCAGCAACCGACGTGATCACGACAGATCCAGCGCGACTCGTCGAAACGCGCGTGGGCTCAGCGTTCCAAACCATCGATGGTCAGCGGCAAGGGATCGGCCGCCGTGCTGCAGGACAGACCACCACCGTCCCTGTCGCCGGCCGAGCGGAGATCCCGGAGGGAGCCGTCACCGCGATCTTCAACGTCGTCGCCATCAACGCCGAGGCCGACGGCTTCGTGACCGTGTACAACTGCGACAACGAGCGGCCAAACGCGTCAACGCTCAATGTCGCCGCAGGCGAAACAATCGCGAACCGGGCGGTCGTCGCCCTCGACGGCGATGGCGATGTGTGCGTCTACAGCCATCGAGCGATGGACATCGTGATCGATACCACCGGCTACACGACCTGAGGAACGAGCTGCGGCCGGGCCGCAACGGGACAACGACCGTCAGACACCCACAGGCGCCGTCGGCGTGAACGTGACCGGCAGGTGTTTGATGCCGGCCACCAATGGGACGCCGGCCGACTCCAGCGGAACGGCGTCGCCAGCGACCTCGAGGTCGGGCAGCCGGCGGAACAGCTCACGGAACACCACCGACACTTCCCGACGGGCCAGATGAGCGCCAAGACAGAAGTGCGGACCGGGCCCCCCGAACCCGACGTGGCCGTTGGGGTCGCGCCGCACGTCGAACTCCTCGGGCCGGTCGAACACTCGCGGGTCACGGTTGGCGGCCCCGTAGAACATCACGAGGCGATCGCCCTCATGGAGTTCGTAGTCGGCCAGGGCAACATCGCGCGTCGCGGTTCGCCGCATGAAGGTCACCGGCGCAGAAGCACGGACGATCTCCTCGACAGCGGTGGGCATGACACCTTCCACATCGTCCATCCAGATCTTGCGCTGGTCGGGATTCTTCGACAGCAGGTCGACGCCGTAGGTGATCGCATTGCGCGTCGTGTCGTTACCGGCGACTGCCAACAGGATGAAGAACGACGTGATCTCCTCGGGCGTCAAGAGGTCTTCTTCGAGATCGTTGTGGACCAGCCTCGACGTCAGGTCGTCGGTGGGATTCGACTGACGTTCGGCGATCAACTCCTTCATCAGCGTGTCGAGCTGCACCCCGGCGTTGATCAACGCGGCAATATCCACTTGTACGTCGCCTGTTGCCTCGCCGACGAACTCCGGGTCGCCGCCTCCGAGGATCACGTTCGTGGCGTCGAGCACCGTCTTGAACTCGCTGCGCGGGATGCCCATCATGTCGCAGATGATCAGCAGCGGAAACGGCTGGCTGAGCACCTTGACGAGATCGACTTCGCCCTGCTCGCAGAACCCGTCGATCACCT
>JBCCVW010000211.1:0-7864 GCA_039194665.1 Actinomycetota bacterium | reverse complement strand
CACGCACCGTCATCTCGCGGTGATGACCTTCGAGGTCACGCTGCTCGACTCCCCGGCCCCGGTGGTGGTCTCGTCGCAGTTGATGAATCGCCAAGACGGCGAGGACGAGTACCACGTCGAAGCGGCCTCGCTCGGCGAGGGAAAGGACCCGCGTCAAGCGCGCAAGTTCACCGAGCGGGTGCTGCAGCCGCGGCTGGCCCGCGAGAACGGCAACGAGATCGTGCTCGGGTACCGCTGCAACCACAGTCGGATGACGCTGGCCTGCGGCACGCGGCACATGATCGACACGCCATGCAGCGTCGGCGTGCGCACGAGCGTCGCCGACGATCTCGCCAAGACGGTGTACACCGTGCGTGCGACGCCGGGCGATCCGATCCGCATCACCAAGCTCGTCGCCTACCACGACTCGAAGGGCGTGCCTGCGCCGGAACTCGCCGATCGCTGCTCGCGCACGCTGGAACGCGCGGAGCACGACGGGATCGAGCAGCTGTTCTCTGAGCAGCGCGAGTGGCTCGACGAGTTCTGGGAGTGCAGCGACATCGAGCTGCGCGGCGACGATCGGGCCCAGCAGGCGCTGCGGTGGAACCTCTTTCAGCTCGGCCAGGCGTCGGCGCGCACGCAAGAGCAGGGCATCGCCGCCAAGGGTGTCACGGGCGGCGGCTACGACGGCCACTACTTCTGGGACACCGAGGTGTACGTGGCGCCGTTCCTCGCCTACACCCGTCCCGAGGCAGCGCGCAAGGTCGTCCGCTTCAGGTGGAAAATGTTGCCGGCCGCACGCGAGCGTGCCCGCGAGCTCAGCCAGAACGGTGCGCTGTACCCCTGGCGCACGATCAACGGCGAGGAGGCATCGGCGTACTACGCCGCCGGCACGGCGCAGTACCACATCAACAGCGCCATCGTGTTCGCCTTGCGCAGGTACCTCGAGGCATCCGGTGATCTCGAGTTCCTCGCCAGGGAAGGCGCAGAAGTCCTCGTCGAAACCGCCCGGCTGTGGGCCGACCTGGGCTTCTACTCAACCAACGGTAACCGCACCTTTCACATTCACCGGGTGACGGGACCCGACGAGTACACCACCGTCGTCAACGACAACGCGTACACGAACGTGATGGCGCGGTTCAATCTGCGGTATGCGGCGCGCACGGTGCGCTTCCTCGCCGAGTGGAACCCGGAACAGTTCGCGGCGCTGTGTCGGGCCACCGGACTCAAGCTCGAAGAACTCGACGAATGGGATGCCGCCGCCGACGCGATGTTCATCCCGTTCGATGATCGGCTCGGCATCCACCCGCAGGACTCGTCGTTCCTCGAACTCGAGCCGTGGGACTGGGAGGGCGTCCCCAAAGACAAGTACCCGCTGCTGCTCAACTTCCACCCGCTGGTGATCTACCGCCACCAGGTGCTCAAGCAGGCCGACGTGGTGCTCGCCATGTTCCTCCGTCGCGAGCACTTCTCGATCGAGCAGATGCGTCGCAACTTCGACTACTACGACCCGATCACCACCGGCGACTCGTCGTTGTCGGCGTGCGTCCAAGCGATCGTCGCCGCCGAGGTGGGGTATGACGACTTGGCGCTCGAGTACTTCGAGCAGTCGCTGTACCTCGATCTGTGCGACACCCATGGCAACACGGCCGACGGCGTGCACGTCGCCTCGCTCGGCGGCGTCTGGGCGGGAGTGGTCCACGGCTTCGCCGGCATGGTCGAGTGGGGCGACTACCTCGAGTTCTCGCCACGGCTGCCGGCCAAGTGGGACGGCCTCACGTTCAAGATCCACCGCCACGGCTCGGTGCTGCGCATCGATCTCGACCGTGACGGGTGCACGTTGGAAGTCGTCGAGGGTGCTGGTGTGCCGATCATCGACGGCGACGACCGGGTGATGGTCGAGCCAGGCCAGCCGCGCCACGTCCCCAAGAAGGGCTGACGCCATCCCCAAGAAGGGCTACGCCTTCCCCAAGAAGGGCTGACGCCTTGTCGCTTGACGCGTCGAGTGGAGCGCGCGTGCCTACCTGCCGGTAGCGTCGCCGCGCATGAGCGATCTCGGTTTCGACGGCAAAGTAGCGATCATCACGGGCGCCGGTGGCGGGCTCGGCAAGCAGCACGCGTTGATGCTCGCGCAGCGCGGCGCGTTGATCGTGGTGAACGACCTCGGCGGATCGGTCGACGGCACCGGCAGCGACAAGGGCGCCGCCCAGCTCGTCGTCGACGAGATCACGGCGGCTGGCGGCGAGGCGGTGGCCAACACCGACTCGGTGTCGACCCGCGAGGGCGGCGAGGCCATCGTGCAGTCGGCGGTCGACGCCTTCGGTCGCATCGACATCGTGATCAACAACGCCGGCATCTTGCGCGACAAGGCGTTCCACAACATCGACCCCGACCACATCGATGCGGTGCTCGACGTGCACCTGCGCGGCGCCTTCCACGTCACACGCCCGGCGTGGCCGATCATGCGTGAGCAGGGCTACGGACGCATCGTGTCGACGTCGTCAGCCGCCGGGATCTTCGGCAACTTCGGCCAATCGAACTACGGCGCCGCGAAGATGGGCCTGGTCGGGTTGACCAACGTGCTGGCGGTCGAGGGTGCCAAGTACAACATCCGGGCCAATGCCATCGCTCCGCTGGCGTTCACACGGATGACCGAAGACCTGCTCGGCCCGCTCGGCGAGCGCCTGCAACCCGAGCTGGTGTCGCCGCTCGTCACCTACCTCGTCCACGAGTCGTGTGAAGCGACCGGACGGATCTTCTCCGTCGGCGGCGGCCGCGTCGCCGAGGTGTTCATCGGCGAGACCCAGGGCTACACGAACACCGACAACCTCACCCCTGAGAATCTGCGCGACAACTGGGAGACCGTCGAAGACCGCAAGGGCTTCGAAGTCCCTGCGAGCATCGCCGAAGAGACCGGCATGTTCTTGAAGGCGCTCGGCGATTCGCCGCGGGTCTGACGCGGACGGGTCACATCATGCGAGTGCCGTCGTCGGACGGCGTCCGCGTCGCGGTTCACGACTTCGGCGGTTCGGGCACACCGTTGCTGTTGTCTCACGCCACCGGGTTCCACGCGTACTGCTACCTGCCGGTGGCTGACGGGCTCGGCGATCGGTTCGCGGTGTACGGATTGGACTACCGCGGCCACGGCGACACCGCGCGCCCCGATGACTGGGCGGTCGACTGGGACCGCTACGGCGACGATGCCGTGGCCGCCGCGCGCGCGATCGCCCCCGACGGCGGGCTCATCGGTGTCGGCCACTCGATGGGCGGCGCCGCGCTGCTGATGGCGGCGGATCGCGAGCCCGATCTGTTCGACATGATCGTCGCCTTCGAGCCCATCGTGTTCCCGCCGCCGACACCCGAGTCATCGCAACCCCCCTCGGTGTTGGTCGACGGCGCCCGCCGTCGCCGGTCGTCGTTCGACAGCTTCGACGCGGCGATCGCCAACTATTCGGGCAAGCCGCCGATGGCTGCCTTCACTCCCGACGTGGTGCGCATGTATGTGGCGCACGGGTTCCGGCCGTCGCCTGAAGGGGTGCGGCTGAAGTGCGACCCGGAACACGAGGCACGCACGTTCGAGACCGGCGGAACACATCAGACGTGGGCCCGCCTCCCGCACATCGACGTGCCGGTGGTCGTGGTCTCCGGGGCGCGGGACGGTTCCGGTCCGCCCGACGTCGCGCCGGGTATCGCCGAACAGCTGCCGAATGCGACGTTCCTCGATCACCCCGAATGGAACCACTTCGGGCCGTTCACCCACCCGCAGGCCTTCGCCGACCTCGTGCTCGCGCACACCGCCGAGCTCCACTAGGCCGACCGCTTCGCACCAGATCGCGCGACCATCGATCCGCCGTGTGACACCCCCGGCGTACCATCGACGTAATGACCGACACCGCAGCGCCGACCCCGGCCTACGACACCCCCACCTCCCTCTCGCCGTCGCGGGTGTCGTCGTTCACCACCTGTCCGATGCAGTTTCGATTCTCGAGCATCGACAAGCTCCCCGAGCCACCGGGACGGGCGACCACCCGCGGCACGATCGTGCACCGCGCCCTCGAGTTGCTCTTCGTCCGCCCGCCCGAGCAACGTACGGCCGCCGCACTCGATGCCGATCTGGCCACCGCCCTCGCCGAGTACCGCACGCACCCCGATTGGGTGGGGCTGCAGCTCGATGCCGATGACGCTGCGGCGTTCGACCGTGAATGTTCGCGTCTGGTCGAGCGGTACCGCACCATGGAAGACCCGACCAGGGTGCGCGAGATCGGCATCGAACTGCGCATGGAAGCGGCAGTCGGCAACCTCACGTTGCGTGGCATCATCGACCGCCTCGAGCTCAACGCCGACGGCGAGTTGGTCGTCACCGACTACAAGACCGGGCGTGCCCCGTCGAACAACTACGAACAGAAGTCGTTGGCAGGCGTGCACTTCTATGCGTTCTTGTGCCAGCAGGTACTCGGCCGCCGACCGGCGCTGATCCGGTTGATGTACCTCAGCTCGGGCGAAACGATCGAGACGGTGCCGAGCGAGCAGTCGGTGCGGTTCATCACCACCCGCACCGCTGCGGTGTGGAATGCGGTCGAGCGAGCTTGTGTCACGGGTGACTTCCGGCCGCGCACCAGCCGGATCTGTGACTACTGCTCGTTTCAGCGCTGGTGTCCCGCGTTCGGCGGCGACCCAACGTTGGCCCTCACCGAAGCGCCGGCGGCGTATACCTCGCTCATCAACGGTGGTCCAGCCGACGGCGCCGCGCCGAGCGACGGCCGGCTCGTCGCGATCGCCGGCTGACACTCGGCGATGAGCGACCCCAGCGCTGCGGCGCAAGCGGACCCCTCGACCGTTCCCGGCGAGGGCGCGCTCGGTCCAGCGATCGAACGATTCGATCGAGCGGTCGATGAGGCGTTCGATCGGGTGCGCGGCAACGAAGCACTCGATCAGCTGTTTCGAGCAGCGAGCACCGCCGGCGATTTCTCGCTGGTGTGGCACGCGCTGGGCGGAATGCGCGGGCTCGCCACGCGGCGCGCGGACCAGGTGTTGATCCTGGCCGTCGGACTCGGTCTCGAAAGCCTGATCGTCAACCAATGCGTCAAGCGGTTGTTTCGCCGTTCGCGACCCACCGAGCACGGAGTCGAGGGCCTTGAGGTGCGCCAGCCGACAACCTCGTCGTTCCCGTCAGGCCATGCCAGTGCGGCGACGTTTGCCGTCGTGTTGTTGTCCGCGTGGGAACGCCCCTCGCGCATCGCCGGTTGGGCGGCGGTCGGCATACTTGTCGCCACCAGCCGCGTGTACGTGCGGATCCACCATGCCTCCGACGTGCTCGGCGGGATCGCGATCGGCGCTGGGCTCGGATTCGCCGCACGCCGCGTGGCGCGCCGCATCGCTCCTCGCTGAGCGCTCTGTCGCCTCCGGCGCGACGCCTACCCTCCTGGCAGTGAGTTCACCTGCACCGGGTCACGAGTCGGCGTCGGCGATGACCGACCTCGAGGCACTGATGTGGCGACTCGAACGCGACCGCCGCCTGTCGTCGACGTTCGCCAACGTGGCGATCCTCGATCGACGGCCGGACGTTGAACGGCTCCGTGCCCGCCTGGTCGACGCGGCGCGCCGAATCCCACAACTGCGCCAACGGGTCGACGAGGGGTTCGGCGGACTCGCCCCTCGGTGGGTGGTCGACAACGAGCTGGACGTCCGCAGCCACGTGCACCACGTTGCGCTGCCGTCACCGGCGACGCACCGGCAGCTGTACGACCTGGCAACGCGGCTGACCGCTGACCCGTTCGACGCATCTCGGCCGCTGTGGCGGTTCACGGTGATCGACGGACTCCCCAAGGGCCGAGCGGCCCTACTGCAGAAGGTGCATCACTCGATCACCGACGGCGAGGGCGGCGTCGAGCTGGCGCTGGCCTACCTCGACCTCGAGCGCGAGCCGCCCGCCGCCAACTCGTCGCCCGCTCCCCCACCTGACCCTCCCTCACCTGAACCTCCCCCACCTGAACCTCCCGCTCCGGACGCCGACGACGCCGCCGCCGAGGCCGTGCGTCGCACGCTGGCGACCGCGCTCCGCGTGCCGCTCGGTGTGGGACGCCGCGTGCAACAACTGCTGGCCGACCCCGATGCCCTCGGCGAGGCAAGCGACGCCGCCACGCGCACGCTCGACGAGATCGGTCGTGAGTTCGGGGAAGAAGCGAGATCGCCATTGTGGACGGGTCGCTCCACACGTCGCACGTTGCACACCACCTCGGCGTCGGTCGACGACCTCAAGGCGGCCGCCGGCCGTCTCGGCGGCACGCTGAACACTGCGTTCGTCGCGGCCGCCGCTGCTGCTGCGGGCGACTACCACCGTCGGGCCGGATCGCCGATCGATACGTTGCGCGCATCGATTGCCGTCAGCACTCGCCGGGCCGAGTCGGGGTCGAACGCGTTCACCTTGACCCGCTTCGACGTGCCCACCGGCGACATGCCGATCACCGACCGGTTCGAGGCAGTGGCCGAGGCGATCGCGCAGGCCCGTGCCGCTGGCTCGGACACGCTCGTCGATGCCGCTGCCGCGATAGGAGCGGCGCTTCCGACGTCGCTCGTTGGGCGATTCGCGCTCGCTCAATCGCGCACGGTCGACGTTGCGACATCGAACGTACGCGGTGCGCCGGTCGACACGTTCGTCGCTGGCGCCCAGGTCGTCGCCAACGTGCCAATCGGACCGCTACTCGGCGTGCCTGTGAACCTGACGGCGCTCAGTCAGCAGAACCGATTCGACGTGGGGATCCACATGGATCCAGCAGCGATCGCTGAGCCTGAGCTGTTCGCCCGGAGCGTCGACGATGCGTTCACCAGCGTGCTCACAGCGTGAGGTGCGATCGGCGCGCTGAGGACGACGCCGAGCTGGCGCCGCCCAGACGGTGAACTCAGCCGGCGTCGGTGGCGTCGGCGAGTACCGGTGTATCGGCTGAGCCCTCGGTGGTGAGCAGACTGCGCACGTCGAGAAGAAGATCGGCAACCTCGCCGGACGATACGAGCTCTCGCTGCATCATCTTGGCAAGCGCGGTGTCGATCACACCGAGTGCTTCGTCGATCACGGCTGTGGAGTCGCTGCGCTGATCGGTCATTAGGCGTACACGGTACCCGCGACACTCACCGATCGCGCGCACCATTCGTACCCCGAAACACAGCGGTAATGAACGAGCCGCGTCCTCCCAACCGCTACGCCAGCGATCAGCGACGGCAGCGGTAATGAACGAGCCGCGTCCTCCCAACCGCTACGCCAGTGGTCAGCGATGGAGCGGTAATGAACGAGCCGCGTGCTCCCAACCGCTACGCCAGCGGTCAGCCACGGCAGCGGTAATGAACGAGCCGCGTGCTCCCAACCGCTACGCCAGCGATCGTCCCGCAGCACCGTCCAGCACGTCTTGTGGCACGACGACGCCTACGATGCGGACAATGGATCTCGACGGACGAACCGCGGTCGTCACCGGCGCCGGCCGAGGGATCGGCGAAGCCTTGGCCCGCGCCTTTCACGCCGAAGGGGCGCGCGTCGTGTTGGCCGACCTTGCGGGGGCCGCCGACGTTGCTGCGTCGATCGACCCGACCGGCGCCACGGCGCACGGGCTGGTCGCCGACGTATCGACCGAGACGGGCAACGCCGAACTCGTCGCCGCAGCCACCGAGATCCTCGGCGACATCGATCTGTTCTTTGCCAACGCCGGCGTCGGCCTGGGCACCGACGTCGTGACCACGCCAGAAGCCGATTGGGAGCTGGCGTTCAACGTCAACGTGCACGCCCACCGATGGGCGGCCAAGGCACTCTTGCCTCGTTGGCTCGAGCGCGGCGACGGCTACTTCTGCTCGACGGCGTCGGCCGCCGGGTTGTTGGCCCAGATCGGATCAGGTCCGT